>NZ_JAMBLN010000015.1:0-106851 GCF_023337025.1 Mediterranea sp. ET5
TAAAACGATGCCAAAAAACAACCTTAAAATAAAAATCCGCATAAATTACCCGCTGCGTTTTATTCTCATCATACAAGGCTGATCCTGCATCCAAATGTCGAATACCACTATGAAACCATGTAAGTTGCTTTAGTCCCAGTAGATATGCCTTATAATACATAACCTGATCTTCACCTAGTGCATATTTCATTTCATCCACCCATCTTTCTTCTTCAAAACGGATTTTCAGAAAGTTCTCCTTCGAACAAAAGAAGCAAGGACCGGCATTTGTCTGAGACCAATACACACCCGGCTTAGGATTACGATTATAAGAATATCCGGCGTTACGCATCACTTTATATCCCCACTTACCATCATCCTTTCTGGCTATCATCCGTCCGGATATTGCCATCATTAGTCTTTTTAGGAACGGGCGTTCTGCATTAGGGAATACATCAGCTGCAATTACATCAGCCTTATTCCGTACCAAATGGTCATATAAGCCTTCCACAGCATTCTCTGGCAAATATACGTCATCATCCAAAAACAAGATGTATTCACTCTCCACCTCATTATAGGACAATGCACGCTGTGCTACCATCCCCTTGGGTACATAAATATATTCTTCTCTTCCTATTGATTCTTTTGGAAGTTTATAGCCTTCGGCAATGTACACTACAATACGGGAAGGCTGGATAGTTTGCTTTGCCAGAGAATCAAGAAGTGTTTGGTATTTATTGCCAGCTGTACCTAACGTACGAATCACTACAGTATATTCCATTATACTATCTAATTTAAGCTGTACTTCTTCAGATTTCTTAATTTCAATAACAATTCTGAGATACATTTCAGACGATGTGTCAAGCACCATGCCATAACTTTAAGTTTAACATTCAAATAGGGGCATGACCATATATGGCAATGGCTATTGGGGAACAAAGCAAGAAATTTTGTGTAAGTAGTAGTTGTTAGCAACCACTCTTGCTTGCTTTTCAATATCCTCCAGCTCATTTGTTTTTCATATAGAGAAAAAGTATTCCTTTTTTCAAACCAAGAAATAACATCAAGATACATCATTATTTCATCATGCATCATCCTAGGGTTAGAACTACGCATGACTGAATTCATATTCAATCTATTGTAAAAATAGAATGGCCTATCTATAGTTACTATTACCTTAGCTGTGTCAAATACCTTCACTGCAAAATTAAAATCTTCGCAGTACGTGTAACCAACAGGAAACTGTAAGCCACCATCTTGCAATAACTTTTTTCTTATTAACAAGTTCCAAATTGTAGTCCAAGTATAACGCAGATACTGTCTAATAAATTCAACTTTATTCATGCAATACTTCGGAGTCCGATAAAGTATCAAGCCCGTATCCTGTACCATATAAAAATCGCACATTACAACATCAGCTGTTCTCTTTTCTGCTACAGTGTACATTGTATTAAGCATTTCATTGTCCATCCAATCATCACTATCACAGAATATCACATACTCACCTTTTGCATGCAACAGCCCAACATTCCTTGCAACCGCAACTCCACGGTTTTGCTCTAATTCAACTATCTGAATATCTTTTGCACGATCAGGATAGTCCTTTATAACGGATAATAGCACTTGCATCGAACTATCATTGGAGCAATCATTCACAAATATATATTCAATAGAATCTAATGTTTGCTCAAACAAAGAACGAATGCATTTTTCTATATGCCGTTCTACATTGTATACAGGGACAATCACAGAAACATCTATTTGTCGTTGAGCCATATCACACATTAAGTAAATATCAGAAACAACTTCTAAACCAATATCTATCCTTATACTTCAACAGTATCAGACTCAACAATATAGATGAGAATAGAGACAATATATATACTTTATAACCATTTTCCTGTAATACATATCCCCACAATACAACCCAATACATATGTACCAAATAAATAATAGTACTCATAATCCTCAAATGAATACAATATTTCTCACGAAGAAACTTCATTGGCATTTTTAAAATCAATTGAAATAAAAAATATGTAATCAAAACAGAACCTATAGAAGGATAGAAGAAGCTCAAAAGTATTCCCAGAAAAAGTCCTCCTAATAATATGCCATTACGAACAATTCTACCAGTACAAGCTATTTGCATACCTAATACTACATATATAAATCCTATAAAGAATCCATTACGAGTTGACTTAAACAATTTAAAATATAAATCCATTAATTGTGGTATCAGACCATTTTGATTACAATAATCTATGCCTATCCCCAGTAAAAAGAAAATAATCGAAATAATCAATACATGATACCTCGTAAGCTTGAAAAAGGAACATACAAGAATAAGCATAACTGCAACAATTAAAGCTAAAAGATACCATAATGGCCAAGAATAAAAATTCTCTCCAACCAATAAAAAATTCCGAATAAATATAATCACGCTATTAAAAGCTGAAATATCATCTGTTATAAAGCCCCAAATTGTAAATGGGAGATAACATAATGTCCATATTAAATACATCTTGCCAATCCGATATAAATACTTATGTACTCGAATCCGCCCATTCAAATTGAGAGGAAATTGTTGTCCCCTAAACAAAAGGAAGCCAGAGGTCATAAAAAAGTATGGAACAGCTATATTATAGATTAGCTCCAGTATCTGTCTTGCATATTCACAGTTTATGCTACTTTCCAAGTTAGAATGTATAGCAACAACGACAAAAGCCATGCATAATTTAAATACATCTATCGAATTAAAATTATATTTTTCTAATCCATGTTCCAAACTTACAGACAACGTATCAGCTTTCATCTCTTATACTTCCTAACGTAAATGGCCAATTTTTCTAATATAAATTTCTGTTCATCGCATGAACATCCCAATTTATATACACAAAACGCACAAGAAAATACGCAGGCTAAACATACTACAAAGGTCCGTGATAAGTTTTCTTCCATTAAACAATGAAAAAGATACGGAATTATAGGAGACAATATTACTACTTTCAATATCGGACAAATAACTTCTTGAAAGTATCTCTTTAGCCCCATATATATCATTGGTAATACAATTCTTAAACGTACATATTGTGTACACAGCTCTATTACAAAATGAATTATAAATACACTTATGGGAGACGTATGAAAATATTTCAAAGACACATAAGATATGGGAACGATTAGTATTAGCATAGTTCCTTCAATCAATTGAAATCGTTTTAGTATACCAGTAGCATGGACGGATATAATTATCGGATTAGATAAGGTCCCCAACAAACTTATACATAGCATTATTTGCAAGAAGCCAATTGTATAATCCGGCACTATACCTAGCCATAGCTTCAATATGGTAAATGTCTCTAACATAAGAGGCAAGATTATGAAAAGCATAATAAAGAATGAGAACTTAGACCCACGTATCAGCAAACTATGCATATAGCTAAAATCTCTCATCGCAAAACTTTTAGTTAATTGAGGATTTATTGCCGTTTGGAATGTTCCACAGAAATTAGCACATACCGATTGGACTTGAACGGCAACCCCTCTCGCAGCATTAACTAATGGACCAAAAAACATATTCAGAAGCACATTAAGTCCTTGCGTATATCCTATGAATGCAAGATTCCCATTTAACACCCATCCCGAATAGAGCATAATCTCTTTAAATAACTTTTTATCATATCTCATTTTACTCCTAGCTTCCTCAAAGTGCCTAGTAGCATAATACGAATAAGCTAAGAAGTCAAACAGCTGTATGAGAAATAATAACAATACATAAGTTATCAACTTATCGTATGGAATGACAACTAGAAAATAAACAATCACTAACTTCAAGATGATATCAGCAATTGAAATGTAAGCAAATGCTGTCATTCGTTCATGAGCTATGATAGTCGATACATAAGGAGTATTAAGTATTCCTAGGACTGTTGAAAAAACAGAAAAATGATAAACCCATAATGCTGCATATTGTCGTTCTACAGGTATCTGCAATTGAGTTGACATGAACCAAAGACCTATTGTTTCTCCCAAAATCAAAATGACTAATGCCAGTAATAGATATATACCTAATACATTTCCGAACGTATTTTTTAAAACATCCAAATCCCCTTTTCCTAAATCGAAAGTAAGATAACGGGATGATGCCGCACCTAAAGATCCAGTCAAGAAACCCAACAGGCCTATGACTCCTCCCACCACATTATAGATACCATAATCCTCCACACCCAACGTGTTCAGCACGACACGCGACGTATACAACGACACCAGCATGCCGAACAGCATCCGCACATAAAGCATTAACGTGTTCTTCGCGATGCGGCGGGTATTTTCTGCGTGTGAATCCATCGGACTATTTACCCAATAACCTTTTCCAGAACGGACGCTCCTGCACCGTGCCGTGCAGCTCCTCCCAGTAACGTTCGGAGGTCCAGTGATTGTGCACCATCTCATAGATTGCAGCCCAGTCCGGGAGAGCACCTACATTGCGGTCGTCGATAAACAGGTCCGCCCTCACCTTGCGACAGGGAGAAGACGGGGTCTCGGAGGCTTGCTCGTCGGGATGATTGGCATTGACGGCATAAAACTCCAGACCGCGTTCGCGACAGAATGCAACCGCCTCATCGAGCAGACGGCCTTCACGCACCGTCCACAGAATCAGCTGATGATGCTCTGCCTGCAACCGACGGAGCGTCGTTATCGCAAAAGGTATCTCACGACCGATGCGTGGATAACGGTGTTCCACGATGGTCCCATCAAAATCTACGGCTATAATCATGAATGTGTGTCAGATTGTAAGAAGATTCAACTTTCGTCAGCTGTGCATCGGCAGAAACGGATAGTCGGCTGCAAGCGAACGCCGGCTGGTCAGGATATGCTGACGGAGGTCCTCAGCCAACCCGTCCGCTGCCACCATCGACAGCAGCATGTTGTCGGCTTCACGGCATACGGAAGTCACCTCCTTGAAACTGCCTACGCGGACATCCCCATACACCGTCCGGAAATGACGACCAACGGCTGAAAGAATGCCCAACAACGCCTCTGCAGCTTCACGAGAGTCGTCCGCCAACATCCAGTAACGGGCCTTCATGACCCACTGGTCAAGGCTCTTGGCAATGGTCATCAGGTCCAGCTGGTCGTGCGGACAGAAGCAGCAGGCATCCACCTCCTGCTGCAAATCGGCAGTCGTCAACGGCGAAGGCTCGTCCTGCTGTTCACGACGCTGACGGATATACTCCTCGACATTTTCAAACGTATCCTTGCAGATTCCACCGATGGCAACCGTCATGTTCCCCAGACCTGTCACCAGGCACTTGTCGCGCGAGATGCGGATGCGGTAGCCTTCAAAGCCGGCAAGGACACCGGACGTGATGCGTACCAGCGTATTTCCCGGAGCATAATGGCTGAAAGGGTGTGGCATGAAGCGGATGCGGTGAGGAGCCATCTGAGACACCAGCATGAAGGGTTGCATCTCCCGGTCGGAAATGATTGCCGTCCGGTGTGTACTGCGGTCGTTGACCAGGTAGACACCGACGAAGTTCTGCTTCAGGTATTCCTGAATCCGGCGGCAATCGCCCTGCACAAAGATGAGTCCGGAGATGGTGGGTTGCTCCAGCTTCCTGACGTGACTCTTCTTCTTCCGATAGACAATGGATTTATGGATGAACGTGTTGAACTGCTCCTGCAACCGCGCATGGATGGCTTCCACCTTTGCACGGTGAACGAACAGGTAACACCACGAGGAGGAGGTGCTCTTCACATCGGACTGTTTTCTCTCTTCCGCGCCTGACGAAGCAGACTCGTTACCAAGATTGTCCTCAATGACTTCAGAAAAAGTGTCTGAACTATACAGTGGCATCGATACTCTTTCTAATTTATGTACTGGCCTTTGCGTTCACATTGTGAATAAGGATCGACCACTTCCTTATAAAGGGAGTTTTGTATGTCTTTCATAATCACCAGTTTTTATCCAGTATAACAGCTCTTTATGCTATCTCTTCATGTGATCTGAGTAATGCATCTCTTATGAAGAGATGGATTTGCAATGGCAAATATACGAAAAAGTACTGAAAGTAAATAATTTTCGTCTTACAATTTTTGGAAATATAGTCCTAGTTCTTATAATTTTCTTATGAAACAGGATTGACGCCTTAAGAAAACATTATTGATTATCAATGAAATATATTTATAAGTACATCTCTTCATAAGAGAAGTTTTTCTTTACATTCTGAATACCCTTGCAATATCCCTAAATAATATGTAAATATTTATATTAATTCTGAGACAAACGAAAGTAAGGATGAGACGGACCGTAGAGTCCGTATTTTTATATCCGGAATGAGGTCCTCCGTATCCGATTGCCTGTGATGCCTGCTCCGCTCTCAAACCATCCTTTCTCCGTTTGACATTTTGCCCAGGGAAGCCCTCCACAGTGCCTTTCCTCGCACCAAAATACGATTTGGTGGATTCGAAGGGCATTCTCAGGCGATTCGCAAAATACACTTTGACACAAGTTCGCATCAACCGACATCCTAATGGAGGTCAGAAGGCGTCCGGCTGTTCATTCTGACACTCGGTTCACGGAAACCTGCACATTGTGCCACCATCTGATTTTTTACGTCCGCGGACCTTCCAGAGAGTGAAACTCACTCTTTTGGCATTTCATTTTCCAAAGATTTGACTTCCGGGCACGAAACAATAGTGTTTGGGGCATGAAACTATATTGTTTGACGCCTCAAACTATATTGTTTGGCTCGCGAAACAATATTGTTCCGGGCACGTTTTGTCAATATCTCGAAAACGAAATGTATAGTTTCCCTAAATAGACAGACAGTCTTGACACAAGTACTAAATTCCTTTAACAGTTGGACGCTGGTTTATCCTGACTTCGAAAAATGTGAGTTAGCAGAAAAGTTCTTTTTCGGAAGGTTTGTCAAGCAAAGACGGCGAGATACTGTCTTTTTGGTTTTTCGAAATCCGAACAGGAAGGATGTGTGCACAAGGAGCGTCCGTCAGGCGAAACAAGAGGTATGCCCGCCAACATTCCTAAAAGAGTTTAAACGGTGTGCAACGAACGGAGAGATTCACTTACCTTTGTTCAAATCCAATCGGGATTGTCAGATAACAACAGTAACAGTAGAATATAATAAATAGGTATCGTATGAATCCAGTGTTTATTGCCGGACCTTGTGTCATGGAGTCTTTCTCGCTGATGGAGGAAGTGGCGCAAGAGCTTGTCCGCCTGAATCAAATCTACCATATCGACATCATCTTCAAGGCTTCGTTCGACAAGGCCAACCGTACCTCCATCCATTCGTTCCGCGGACCGGGACTGGAGCAGGGACTCAAATGGCTGGGCGACATCAAGACGAAATACCGCCTGAGAGTGCTGACCGACATCCACGAATCCTATCAGGCGGAACCGGTAGGCGAAGTGGCAGACGTACTCCAGATCCCTGCCTTCCTCTGCCGGCAGACCGACCTGCTCGTGGCGGCTGCACGCACCGGACGTACGGTGAACATCAAGAAGGCACAGTTCCTCTCGGGCACCGACATGCAGTACCCGGTCGAAAAGGCACTGGAAGCCGGGGCTTCCGAGGTATGGCTCACCGAACGCGGCAACATGTACGGCTACAACAACCTGGTGGTGGACTTCCGCAACATCCCCGACATGAAGAAGTTCACCCCGACCGTCATCATGGACTGCACCCACTCGGTGCAACGTCCCGGGGCTGCCGGCGGCAAGACAGGCGGAAACCGTGAGTTTGTCCCCGCCATGGCTCTTGCAGCCAAGGCATTCGGCGCGACGGGTTACTTCTTCGAGGTACATCCCTATCCCGACAACGCGCTGAGCGACGGTCCGAACATGCTCTACCTGAGTCAACTAGAATCTGTCATCCAGTCACTGCTATGAGTCAGATACGAACATACGCCGAGAAGTGCCTGCGCGACGAGGCAGAAGCCCTTCTCAACCTGATTCCGTTGTTAACGGACGACTTTGACCGTGCCGTAGAAATGATTTTCCACAGCAAGGGACGCCTCATCGTGACGGGAGTGGGCAAATCGGGACATATCGGGGCGAAGATTGCCGCCACACTGGCAAGCACGGGCACGCCTTCGTTTTTCGTCAATCCGCTCGACGCCTTCCACGGCGACCTGGGCATGTTCACGGCTGAAGACATTGCCCTGGTGATTTCCAACTCGGGACAGACCGACGAACTCCTGCGCTTCATCCCCTGCCTCATAGAACGCAAAATCCCCATCATCGGCATGACAGGCAACCCGGATTCACTCGTGGCACGCTATTCGGCATGCCACCTGAACACCTACGTCGAGCGTGAGGCCTGTCCGCTCAACCTGGCACCGACCTCTTCGACCACGGCTGCACTGGCAATGGGCGATGCGCTGGCATGTGCCCTGATGGAGGTGCGCCATTTCCGTGCACAGGACTTTGCCCGTTTCCATCCGGGTGGCAGTCTGGGCAGACGCCTGCTGACCCGTGCAAAGGATGTGATGCGCAGTGAAGACCTCCCCGTCGTCCCGTCAGGGATGAAGCTGGGCGACGCCATCGTCCCCATGAGCGAGGGCAAACTGGGTCTGCTGGTGGTAGCCGACGACGAGCACATCAAAGGCATCATCACCGACGGCGACCTGCGCCGCATCATGCAACGCTGGCATGCCCGATTCTTTGACCTGCGCGTAGAGGACGTGATGACTCCCAACCCCAAGCGTATCCATCCGGACATGAAGATTGCCGAAGTGGAGCAGATGCTCAACCGCCATAAAATCCACTCCCTGCTGGTCGTCGACGAAAACGATCGTCTGCTGGGCATCGTGGACAACTTCAGCTGTATGATTTAAACCCACTGCCAGGAGGGGAAGGATATTTGATTAGTTTAACAAACTATTCAACCCATTTATTAGGAATAATCGCGCGGAATTGCGTAATTTTGCACGCTTATATTCCAAACTCTAGACACGGATGAGACAACTAAAGATTAACAAAAGTATCACGAATCGTGAAACCGCTTCTCTGGAAGCCTATCTGCGCGAGATTGGCCGCGAGGAGTTGATTTCTGTAGATGAAGAGGTAGAACTTGCACAACGTATCCGTAAAGGCGATGAAGCCGCTCTGAACAAACTGGTGAGAGCGAACTTGCGCTTTGTCGTTTCTGTGGCAAAACAGTACCAGAATCAAGGATTGAGCCTTGCCGACTTGATTGACGAAGGTAATATTGGCTTAGTGAAAGCAGCCCAGAAATTTGATGAAACGCGCGGATTCAAATTCATCAGTTATGCCGTGTGGTGGATCCGTCAGTCCATCCTCCAAGCCCTTGCCGAGCAATCACGTATCGTACGTCTGCCGTTGAACCAGGTAGGTTCAATCAACCGCATCAACAAAGCACTGGCAAAGTTTGAACAAGAGAACGAACGCCGCGCTTCTGCGGGAGAAATCGCCGACGAACTGGGCATCGAAGAAGACAAGATTTCCGACGCACTCCGCGTATCGGGTCGTCATGTCTCGGTCGACGCTTCGTTTGTGGAAGGTGAAGACAACTGCCTGCTCGATGTGCTCGTCAACGATGATTCGCCCATGGCAGACCACTCGCTCGTCAGTGAGTCCTTGTCGGAAGAAATTGACAGAACCCTGTCCACCCTTACTCCGCGTGAGAAGGAAATCATCCAGACATTCTTCGGCATCAACCACCGCGAGATGAGCCTTGAAGAGATTGGCGACAAATTCGGATTGACACGTGAACGTGTACGTCAGATCAAGGAAAAGGCGATTCGTAAGTTACGCACAAGTCCGCAAAGCAAGCTGTTGAAGGCTTATTTAGGATAAGACGATTTTATCAGAATCAAGGATAGAGGGCGTCCGGAGCAATCCGGATGCCCTTTTCAGTATCAATACTTCGTGAATGCCGTCACGGAGAGGGAAGCGAGAGCCAACAGGATACCGACACAGACGACGCCGCTCCACTGGGCCAATGCCCAGGCTGAACCGGCTAGAAGAGTCCCCACCGAACCACCGATGAAGTAGGTTGTCATGAAAATGGTGTTGACCCGGTTTGCCGCTTGCGGTGCAACCTCGAACATGCTGGTCTGGTTGCTGATCTGGATGCACTGCATGCCGATATCAATCAAGAGGATGCCTCCAATCATGCCGACATAGATGTCCTGGGCAAAGAAGAGCAACAACCACGATGCCAGGAACAAGGCACAGCCCAGGAAGTTGAACCGCTTCACGCCTACCTGCTTCACATAACGGCCGACAATGGATGCCGACAGAGCACCGGCGACTCCGCAAAGTCCCAACAGACCGACCACATCACTCCCGACACAGAAAGGTTCCTGTGCCATCCGGAAGGCGAGACAGGCCCACAGGGAAAGGAAGGAGCCGAAGGCAAAGCCGGCACGTCCGGCATAAATCCGGAGTGGCGGATACTTCTTCAACAAGGAAAGAATGGATTTCATCAGATCGACGTAGCGTCCGCTGAACGTGGGGGCAATGTCAGGCAGCACGCGCATCACCACCAGGAAGCTGAGCACCATCAGCACGGCGGCAGCGTAATACATGGTCCGCCATCCCCAGAAGTCAGCGACCAGTCCACTCACCACCCGCGAAGCAAGGATGCCCGTCAGCAAACCGGATATGACCAGACCGACATTACGCCCCTTCGTCGCCGGGGTTGAGAACTGAGCGGCAATGGGAATGAATATCTGAGGAACGACCGAACAGATGCCGGTCAACAAGGAAGCACCCCACACGATACGGATGTCAGTAGCCACCGCAATGGCCAGCAAGGACAGCACCAGCACAAAGAAGTTGATTTCAATGATGCGCTTGCGGTGATACAAGTCGCCCAAAGGAATGATGAAAAGCAGTCCCAACGCATAGCCCACCTGGGTAATCATTGCGATAAGGTTGGCCTGGAACTCCAATACGCCGAAATCCAGCCTCATCAGGTCGAGCAACGGCTGGTTGTAATATAAGTTCGCAACCGAAACACCGGCAATCACCGCCAGTGTCCACAACAAATGCGCCGGTATTCCGGCATTCTCTTTCAGTACCATAGTCATCGGATAATCGTCTGTACACAGCCTTCGTCGGCTGATTCGGATGCAAAGGTAGTCAAAAATAAAGAAGCACGCAGCATGGAATCTCATCCACTCTACGTGCTTCTTCAATTTACCGGGAACGGAGCTGTCGGATGGCTCCGCTTTTCAGTCTCAGATGCCCAGTGACTTCTTCACCCCTTCGATCTTCTCGATGGCCGAAGCATTGGCTGAAGAATAGCATCCGGCACAACGCATGGTGCCCTTTGCCTCGATGTAGAACTTAATCTTGGGTTCCGTACCGGAAGGACGTACGGACACCTTCGTTCCATCTTCACAGAAGTACTGGATGACGTTCGAAGTCTCCGGCATGTCGAGGTCGCTCACGTTGCCGGCATTGTCGGTCTGCTTCAGAACCTTGTAGTCTTTGGTCAGTACGATGGGCGAGCCACCCAGTTCCTTCGGCGGATTGGCACGGAAGTTCTCCATCATCGCCTTGATTTCGTCGGCACCACTCTTGCCCGGTTTTACGACGTTCACGGTCACTTCGCGTGAGAAACCATATTCTACATAAATCTCCATCAGGACATCATACAACGTCTTGCCATTGTCCTTTGCCCATGCGCAGATTTCAGCCAACAGCGAGCAAGCCGACACGGCATCCTTGTCGCGTACAAAGTCTTCAGCCAGGAAGCCATAGCTCTCTTCACCGCCGCCGATGTACTGCATCTTGCCTTCAAGCAGACGGATCTGACGGGCAATCCACTTGAAACCGGTATAGCAGTCGAACATGGTGATGTGGTTCTTGTCGGCAATCGACTTGATGAGTTCGGTCGTCACGATGGTCTTCACTACAAACTCGTTGCCTTTCATCTTGCCCATGGCAATGCGGTTCTTGATAATGTAGTAGAGGAAGAGCAGACACGTCTGGTTACCGTTGATGAGCACCCACTCGCCCTTGTTGTCCTTGCACGCCATACCTACTCGGTCAGCATCGGGGTCGGAAGCCATCACAATGTCGGCATCCAGCTTCTTTGCCAACGCAATAGCCATCGTCAAGGCTTCGGCATTTTCAGGATTCGGAGATACCACCGTGGGGAAGTTACCGTCCTTCACCATCTGCTCAGGCACACAGTGTACGTTCTCAAAGCCCCACATCTGGAGTGAACGGGGGATCAGCATCATGCCTGTTCCGTGCAACGGCGTGTAAACGATGCAGAGGTCTTTCTGACGTTTGATGACTTCGGGGTCAATGGAGATGCCCTTGACCTTCTCCAGGTAGATGTCGTCGATATCCTTGCCGATGATGGTGATGAGGTCCTTGTTGCCTTCAAACTTGATATCAGCCGCAGAAGCCACCTTGTTCACTTCGTCGATGATACCCTTGTCATGCGGAGCAAGCACCTGTGCGCCATCGTCCCAATAAGCCTTGTAGCCGTTGTACTCTTTCGGATTGTGCGAGGCAGTCAGGATGATACCGCTCTGGCAACCCAGGTGACGAATGGCGAATGACATCTCCGGAGTGGGACGCATGTCCTCGAAAAGGTATACCTTGATACCGTTGGCGGAGAAGATATTGGCTGAGATTTCAGCAAACAGACGGCTGTTGTTGCGGCAATCGTGCCCTACGACTACGGAAATCTCCTTGCGGTCCTTGAAGCACTTGTTCAAGTAGTTCGACAGACCTTGGGTCGCTGCACCTACGGTGTAGATGTTCATGCGGTTGGAACCTACACCCATAATGCCGCGCAGACCGCCCGTACCGAACTCCAGGTCTTTGTAGAAGGCCTCGATCAGCTCGTTCTTGTCCGGATTTTCCAACATTCTTTTCACTTCTGCCTGTGTCTCGGCATCGTATGCCGGAGTCAGCCACTTCTGGGCTTTGGCAGTCACTTCTTGAATCAAAGCTTCATTTTCCATAGTAAATATTTTAATTAACCATTATACTAAATAAGCGTCCAAATGTATAAATTTAGACGCTTATAACCTACAATGGGTGGTAACTTTTTTAACTTAAGAGCGCAAAAAGTTATTCAGGAACCTTGTAACGCATACCGGTCTCCTGAATCACACGGCGATTGTAATCTTCAGGATATCCCGGACGTTCGGGAGCAGCCCCAATACCGTCTTCCGTCCGTTCGAACTGTCCTCCGCTCACTTTCTTCACCACCATATCGTTGTATTTCACAATCAGGAACTCGCCCAGCTTACGCCACTCCTTGTGCATGTTCTCAGCGGAAGCCACGGTATAGTCCGTCAGGTACTTCACAGCCTGGGCAGGGTCTTGCTCATAGAGGGAAACGGCTTTCTCCTCGACACCCTTCTGTGCATCGAAGAAACCTTTCTCCAGACGGCTCTGCACGGCACGGAGGTCACCAATCATCAGTCCGTAACGCGGATAAATCATGTTCGACACCCAGTTGCATACCCAGAAGGAGTTGTCCCAGGAGAACGTCACGGAGTCGGCTTCCTTACCGGCTGCGAAACAAGCGGGGATACGGTTGGTGCAGCAATAGACGGGGACATAGGCAATCATGTTGGCGTCATCAAGACCGAACCAAAGCACACCTCCCACGGCATTGGGGAGATGGCTGCGCATCTGGGCAACAAAAGTGAAGGCTGACTGCTGTGTAGAGATGGGACGCTCGTTGAAGTATTCCTTTCCGTCCACCTTAAACGTAAGAGGCGACGGACGGTAAGGGCTATTGAAGGCTCCGGCACCCAGATCCGAGGTGATGTCAAGCGCCGTACCCTCATAATGGTCGCGCATGTCGTTCTGGATGTCCTGCAAGGAGAGCTTACGGTCTGCCTTGATGTAGAGCGGCATCGGCTCCTTGGTCTCACCTTTTATATAAGAGAGGTACTTCTCCATCTCGGGATTATGCTTGCGATAGAAGCTCCACACGCGGGCTTCGCAGAAACGGAGGGCACCGAAATCGGCAGGCGCATAGGCAGCAGAGAAACTGAAGTCCTTGTTTTTCCCGTCAAAGTAGCCTTTCTCACGGGCAAAAGAGATGACGTCGGGCGAATAGAGGCAATTCTCCTTGTCATCCAGGGGGAACTGATGAATGCGGCTGTGGTTGGCATGGGCGGCGATGCAATCATCAGGGATGCGGACAGCCACCCACACAGCTCCCTTCACACCGGGACCTTTACCGATCATCTCCATGATCCATGCTTCGTTGGGGTCTGCAATGGTAAAGCTCTCCCCTTCGCTGTAATAGCCGTATTCCTTCACCAGGTCGGTCATCACCTTGATAGCCTCACGGGCAGTCCGGCTGCGCTGCAATCCCAGGTAAATCAGACTTCCGTAATCAATCAGACCGGTGGGGTCGGCCAACTCGGAACGTCCGCCGAACGTAGTCTCGGCAATGGTCACCTGATACTCGTTGATGTTACCGATGACGTTGTAGGTTTGTGCCACCTGAGGGATTTGTCCCAGAAACTTGTTTGTGTCCCAGTCACGGATGTCAATCATCTCACCCGGCGCATGCTTGCCGGCAGGATAATGGCACAAGTGACCGAACATTCCGTACGAGTCGGCGGAGTACGTAACCAGCACCGAACCGTCAGTCGATGCAGCTTTGCCTACAATCAGGTTGGTGCAGGCCAGTGATTTCATTGCGACAGCCAGCAACAACGCAGCGGCCATCCAGACTTTCTTTCTCATGTCAGCTATTATTAATAGAATTAAGTTCCGCATACGCCCAACCGGTCAGTGGATGAGCTTGCGGAAGTTGGATTAATAGGATATGTTTAACAACATCATTTGTTATAATTAGCGTCGCAAACTTACGCATTTTTATCGGGATTTCGTATGTTTGAGGCTGTAAACCTATAAAATGTAGCATTATGATAGTCGGTATTCCCAAAGAAATCAAAAACAATGAGAATCGCGTATCAATGACTCCCGCCGGAGTACGCGAACTGGTCAAGAGAGGTCACACGGTATACGTACAGCATACCGCAGGCGAAAACAGTGGCTTCCCAGATGCTGAGTACGAACGTGCCGGGGCACATATCCTCCCGACCATCGAGGAGGTCTATGCCATAGCCGAGATGATTGTCAAAGTGAAGGAGCCGATTGAACCTGAATACAAGCTGGTACGCCGGGGACAGCTGGTCTTCACCTATTTCCACTTTGCCTGCGACCGGACACTGACCGAAGCGATGTTGCAGAGCGGAGCTACCTGCCTCGCCTATGAAACGGTGGTAGACAAGCAAGGGACACTGCCGTTGCTCATCCCCATGAGCGAAGTGGCAGGACGGATGTCTGTACAGGAAGGGGCGCGATTCCTGGAAAAGCCGCAAGGCGGAAAGGGTATCCTGCTGGGCGGCGTACCGGGTGTCAAGCCTGCCAAGGTGCTGGTATTGGGCGGTGGAGTCGTAGGAACGGAAGCGGCACTGATGGCTGCCGGACTGGGTGCAGACGTGACCATATGTGACATATCCTTGCCACGCCTGCGCCACCTGGCTGAATTCATGCCGAAGAATGTCAAGACGATGTTCTCATCGACCTACAACATCGAACAGGAGTTACCCACGACCGACCTGGTCATCGGAGCAGTACTCATCCCGGGAGCCAAGGCACCGCACCTCATCACCCGAGAGATGCTGGGAATGATGAAAAAGGGATCGGTCATGGTGGACGTAGCCATCGATCAGGGCGGATGCTTTGAAACGTCACATCCGACAACGCATGCCGAACCGGTCTATGAGGTGGACGGAATCATCCATTATTGTGTGGCAAACATTCCGGGTGCCGTGCCTTTCACTTCGACGTTGGCACTGACCAATGCAACCCTTCCCTACGCACTGCGTCTGGCAGACAAAGGCTGGCAACAGGCTTGCGCGGAAGACCCGGGCTTGAAGTTGGGCCTCAACGTTGTGGACGGCAAAGTGACTTTCCCCGGTGTGGCTGAAGCCTTCGGCATGGAACTGCACACCCTGTAACCGATTGGTACAAACACACAAAGACACAGAATCGCGCTGTCAGGAACGAGGGGGACTGTCCTCCGGTCGTTCCACACCGTGATTCTGTGTCTCTGTATTCTCTCTGACGATGCTACTAGTAGCGGAAACGCTCCCGGAAAACGGTCGTGTTGCCACAGCGGTCGGTCACGGTCATCTCCAGCGTATGCAACCCGCCACGTTCCACATCGGTCTCTCGAAGGTTACAGGTGAGGCGGCTATAGGAACGGTTGCACTCGAAAAGCACGAACTTGCCGTCCACCGTCGCACGATAGCTGCCCAGCCCTGAAGCATCGTCACCAATCCGGAAGGTGATGCGCCCCGAAACCCACCGGTTCCGGTTCAGAGGCGTGACACGCGGTGCAACGGTATCAATCGCTACCGTATAGGTTCCCAAGGAGCGGACTTTGCCCTCCAGCCATCCGTCAACCCATTTACCGCCCACATACCACCGGGACTTCCCCGAACACTCGGCAATGTAGTACTTCGTGCTGTCTGCCACGGGGAAATGGCGTACGCCGATACGCAACGGACAGTAATCATGCAAGGGGACGGAACGGTCATGCAGCTGGTAGGTAAAGGCGATGGCTGCCGAGTCTACCGTCATCTGCACATCCGCATCTACATCTTCATAAAGCATCCCTTTCGGAATGGCCAGCTCCATGCCGGGACGCGTGAGGATGTTCGCACGGTCCCAACGCAACAGCTGGTTGCCCGTATGTTGTGCAACAGGTATTTCCTGCCGGGTGCCATGTACGGTGAAAGCATATTCCGAGCGGTTGCCAAAGCCATCTTCCAACAGATAGACAAAGCGGTAGTCACGCTCCTCGTCAATCGTCACCCAGCCACGTCCGGGAACCTCGCTCTGCACCAGACGCAGACGACTGCCCGGCAGAAGGTACGACTTGGCATAGAGGGCACGGGTACGAAGATAGGTGTCGTAATCAATCCAGCCATTAATGGCTCGGTTCTCGTCGAAAGCCACCCGGTCAGTCAGGCTGCTGAACACTTCCACACTGTCGACCAGCAGACGGATGGAGCGCACCCCATAGATGTTGCTGGTCCCGGTCATGTAGTCATTGGCACGGATGGCTACGCCAATCTTTCCCCATGCTTCAATCCGACGGTTCAGGGAGTTGCCACCCTGGGTCCACTGAAACTGCTGCTTCGCCGCACTTCCGTTGACCACTCCCTCACCCTGACGGGGATAGAGCATCACGCCCCGTGACAACGGACGCCGTGCATCCTTCAGGTGTTCCTTATAGAAAGGCAAGGGGTCAATCATCTCGTTCGTGTCGGTACGGCGCAGTTCCAGATGCAGATGCGGCCCGCCCGATGAACCGGTATTACCGCTCAGGGCAATGACATCCCCCTCCCGGTAACGGAAAAGCGTACTGCCCGGCGTAAGGTTGACGGCAAAGCTTTCCTGCCGGTATTGCTCTTCACGGACATAGCGGGCTATCTCCGGAGCGAAACTCTCCAAATGGCCATACACCGAGGTATAACCGTTCGGATGGGTCACATACAGCGCATTGCCATAACCGGTGGGGCTGACCGAGATACGCGACACGTAACCGTCCGCCACCACATGTACCGGCTTACCGGTGACTCCCTGCGTCTTGATGTCCAGTCCGCCATGGAAATGGTTGGGACGTAGCTCGCCAAAGTTGGCACTCAGCAGCATGGGAAAGTCAAAGGGAAGTCCGAAATGAAGCGTCTGCTCTTGTGCACGGACCAACGTCACGGCACAGAGCAGACAGAGAAAGAATAGTTTTTTCATACAAAGGATTCGTCTGTTAGCATTGCATCAAGCCGGGGTCAGCAGGCTTTGAAACTCATGTCCAACCCCTTTACCGAGTGAGTCAGTGCACCGACGGAGATGAAGTCCACACCCGTCTCGGCATACTGACGAAGGGTATCAAACGTGATGCCACCGGAAGACTCGGTCTCGTAGCGTCCGCCAACCATCTCCACCGCCTTACGGGTCAGCTCGGGCGTGAAGTTGTCGAACATGATGCGGTCCACACCGCCGAGGTCGAGCACCTGTTGCAGTTCGTCCAGGTTGCGCACCTCGATTTCAATCTTCAGGTCCTTGCCCTTCTCCTTGCAATATTCCTTGGCACGGTGAATGGCCTTGTCGATGCCTCCGGCAAAGTCCACATGGTTGTCTTTCAGGAGAATCATGTCGAACAGTCCGATGCGGTGGTTCACTCCGCCACCAATCTTTACCGCCTCCTTCTCCAACATACGCATGCCGGGAGTCGTCTTACGTGTATCAAGCACACGGGTATGAGTACCCTCCAGTTGCTTTACATACCTGCGGGTCATCGTCGCGATACCGCTCATGCGTTGCATCACATTGAGCATCAACCGTTCCGTCTGCAAGAGAGAACGCACCTTGCCCGTCACGACCATGGGCACGTCACCGGGCTTCACTTCCGAACCATCTTCCATCATCACTTCCACCTGCATGGTCGGGTCAAAACGGTGGAAGATTTCTTTGGCAATCTCTACTCCTGCCAGCACGCCCGGCTCCTTAATAAGCAGTTTCGACTTGCCCATGGCATCCTCCGGAATGCACGACAGGGTGGTGTGGTCGCCGTCACCGATGTCTTCAGCAAAGGCAAGATCAATCAAACGGTCAATCAATTCGTGTACTGTTTCCATTGTGTTTATGTTGTATTAGTCAAATAGATTCAACTTGTTGACCTGTGCATCCTGAAGGGACACGAGAGGGACCTCGTTCTTCTTCCGCCGCTCACACAAAGCGCGGTAGTTGTCATAGACCTCTTTCACGTATGCGTCCCGCGTCTCAGGATTGAGCAACCGGGCAGCTGCCGGCGCATTCTGCGACGCATCTTTCAGGTGGATGACCGGTCCGTCATAGACGGGGACAATCTTCAGCGCCGTATGCAGCGCACTGGTCGTCGCCCCACCAATCAGCAAGGGGATACGCAAACCGGCTTTCTGGAGTTCACGTGCCACATGGACCATCTCATCGAGCGACGGGGTAATCAGTCCGCTCAAGCCGACAATGTCCACCTTCTCTTCCACGGCACGGCGCACGATGACGTCGGCAGGTGTCATGACTCCCAGGTCTATAATCTCATAGTTGTTGCAAGCCATGACCACCGAGACGATGTTCTTGCCGATGTCGTGCACATCGCCCTTCACCGTGGCAAGCAGGACCTTACCCGCCGAGCGGCTGCCTTCCACCTTCTCGGCTTCTATCAGCGGTTGCAGGATGGAGACCGCCTTCTTCATCGTACGTGCCGTCTTCACGACTTGCGGCAGGAACATCTTGCCGGCTCCAAAAAGCTCGCCGACCTCATTCATCCCGTCCATCAGCGGACCTTCGATAATGGCAACCGCATGGACGTATTTCCGGACGGCTTCGGCAAGGTCCTCCTCCAGGTAGTCACCGATGCCCTTTCGCAAAGCATATTTCAACCGGTCTTCCACCGTACCGTCACGCCAGGCATCGTGATGCCCCTGTGCAGTGTCGGTTCCTCCTTCCTGCTGTCCCGCCTTCAATCGGTCAGCCAGTTCGATGAGTCGCTCTCCGGCATCCGGACGTCGGTTGAGCACCACATCCTCAATGCGTTCCAGGACGTCCGCAGGAATGTCGCTGTAGAGCACCGAAGTCGCCGGATTGACAATGCCCATGTCCATCCCTTCCCGAATGGCATGATAGAGGAACACGGCATGCATTGCCTCACGGATGTAGTTGTTTCCACGGAAAGAGAACGAGAGATTGCTCACACCACCGCTCACATGGGCTCCGGGGAGGTGCTTGCGAATCCAGCCGGTGGCACGGATGAAGTCCACGGCATAGTTGTTGTGCTCCTCCATGCCGGTCGCAATGGCAAGCACATTGGGGTCAAAGATGATGTCGTTGGGGTTCAGACCTGCCTGTTCGACCAACAGGCGATAGGCACGTTCACAAACTTCTATCTTGCGTTCATAGGTATCCGCCTGCCCCTTTTCATCGAACGCCATCACCACAACGGCTGCACCGAGACGGCGCACTTCGCGGGCATGGGCAAGGAAGACATCTTCTCCCTCCTTCAGGGAAATGGAATTGACGATGGACTTGCCTTGCAGGCATTTCAGTCCTGCCGTAATAACCTCCCATTTGGAGGAGTCTATCATGATAGGGACGCGCGACACATCAGGGTCGGAAGCCACCAGGTTGAGGAAGGTGGTCATCTCGGTCTGCGTGTCAAGCAGTCCGTCGTCCATATTGATGTCGAGCACCAACGCTCCGTCTTCCACCTGACGGCGTGCGATGGAGAGTGCTTCTTCGTAGTTCTTCTCTTTAATCAGCCGGAGGAACTTGCGCGAACCTGCCACGTTACAGCGCTCGCCGACGTTGACAAAGTTAATCTCCGGCTTCACCTCCAGCCGTTCAAGTCCCGACAGCCACAGATGCTCGGGCTTCTGTACCGGACGGTGAGGCGCTGCCCCGTCGACCAGGGCGGCATAACGGGCAATATAGGCATCGGTCGTGCCACAGCAACCGCCGATGATGTTCACCAACCCTTCGTCAATGTACTCCTTCACCTCGGCAGCCATCTGTTCGGGCGTCTGGTCATACTGCCCCAGGCTGTTGGGAAGTCCGGCATTGGGATAGGCGGATATATAATAAGGTGCATTGTCTGCCAATGTCTTCAGGAAAGGTTTCAGCTGTGCAGCCCCGAACGAGCAGTTCAGACCGACAGAGAACAGCGGCGCATGCTGCACGGATGCCAGAAACGCCTCCAGCGTCTGTCCGGACAAGGTGCGTCCCGACGCATCGGCAATGGTCACGGAAAGCATCAGGGGAACCCGCCGTCCGACGGTCTGCATGGCATCCTCGGCCGCATACAGGGCAGCTTTGGCGTTGAGCGTATCAAAAATGGTCTCTATGAGCAAGGCATCGACTCCTCCTTCCAGCAACGCTTCCATCTGCTCCCGATAGGCAGCAACCAGCTCGTCGAATGTCAGGGCACGACAGGCTGGGTTGTTCACATCGGGACTCATGGAACAGGTTTTGTTCGTCGGTCCTACCGAACCCGCCACGAAACGGGGCTTATCCGGTGTGCGGAGGGTATATTCATCCGCCAGCGCACGTGCCAACCGGGCAGCTGCCAGATTGATTTCGCGGCAAAGATGCTCCACATGGTAGTCCGCCATTGACACCCGGGTAGAACTGAACGTATTGGTTTCGATGATGTCTGCCCCGGCTTCCAGGTACTTGCGGTGAATCTCGCTCACCACATCGGGCCGTGTCAGACAGAGCAGGTCATTGTTTCCCTTCAGTTGTCCGGGAATGTCGGCAAAGCGGTCTCCCCGGAAATCCTCTTCTCGCAAGTCGTATTGCTGTATCATGGTTCCCATCGCTCCATCCAGTATCAGGATACGGCGGGGAACCAACTGTTCGATTGTAATATCAGGCATAAACTAACTGTTTCTCTCACTTCTATCTTTTAAAGGCACGGTCCATCTCACGGCGTGCATCTTTCTCTTTCAACGTTTCTCGTTTGTCGAACTGCTTCTTTCCTTTTGCCAGGGCAATCACCAGCTTCGCCAGTCCCTTTTCGTTGATGAAAAGGCGGGTCGGGACGATGGTGAAGCCCGGAGCCTGCGAGTCTCGCTCCAGCTTGCGCAATTCCTTGCGGTTCAGAAGCAGCTTGCGGTCACGGCGCGCCGTATGGTTGTTGTACGAGCCATAAAAATATTCGGCGATGTGCATGTTCTTCACCCACAGTTCTCCACGGATGAAGTAACAGAACGTGTCCACCAGGCTGGCTTTTCCCATACGGATGGACTTGATTTCCGTCCCCGTAAGAACAATGCCTGCCGTATAGGTATCGACAAACTCGTAGTCAAACGAAGCGCGTTTGTTCTTGATATTAATAGGAGTAGACTTAATCATAAACTCTGCTGTTATTTTACTTTACTTACGTTTCGCATGTGCCGTTCCGCTTGTCAACTGACGGTCCGGACACGGGTCTGCAAACGTCGGATTACTGTAATAAGTACGACAGGCGCATGAACACCCATCGGATGAGCATTGGGGCAACGATGATAAACACGGATACGCTGAGCGTATAGGCCAAGCGTTTGTTCTCTTCCACCTTCATCAGGCGTCCGGCCCCTTCCCACACCACATAGACAACATAAAACTGGAAAATAAGTTGCAGGATGAGGAAGCTGGGGAACAGCCCCGTCACGATATCGAGCACGAAAGTCACCACCATGCTGTAACCGACGAACTGCTGGCACAAGGCCGGCTCGCTCGGACGGTTCAGATACCTCATTCCACATTGGTTCGTCAGGTAGGAAACCAGGAAGTAGCCTCCGAAGAGTGCCACAAACACGGCGCAACAGTTGGTCATGGCCAGCTGCAACGAGGAGCCTCCCCACCCGACACCGATGAGGGTACCGATGAACATCGACAACCCGCAAAATGCAATCATAGGATAGACGAAGGTGCTCATCACCGCTCGCCTATCCTCTTCTAAACTAATTTCCTCCCAAGCCTTCGCCGGGGAGGAAATCAGAGTTATCACTTTTCGAAATAATTCTTTATAGTTCACCTCAATCAATAAGTGCGTTTCAAATAGCCTTTCTGAATGGAAGCATAGTTCATGGATACTTTCACCTCCTCATACTCGCCCTTGCTGTTCTTCTGTGCCTTGTAGATATTAAAGGTCACAGCGTCCTCATCGGCAATTCCATTCAGATAGGTATACAGTTCATAAGTATCAAAGTAGAAGCAGAACGTGCTCTTCTGGGAGATGTAGCCTTCCTTCAACTTCCCATTCTCATCCAGGCATTCGCTGGAACGGTTGTCATAACCGAGAACCAGGTCCACAATCTTGTTGCTCGTATCCAAGCGTTTCACTTTTACATAGTAACGGGGAGTCAGCAAGGTATACGAATCGCTGGAAGAAGAGCTGGAGCTTTCGTTCTTCTTGGCATAAGCCATGCCGGTAGTCATGAAGTTCATATAGCCGTTCAGGGCGTTGACCAGGCTGTAACCGTCCGGAGAGAACCAGTTCAGGCTTTCCATCTCCGACAGGTTCAAATCCGACCACGAAGCGTCTTCCAAGAAGGATTGCGCCTTGGACAGGGTCACGTAGAAGTTCGGGGTAATCGTCACTTTATCGCCCGGATTGATTGTTTCCAGATTGGCATCCTCGCCGGTGAGCTGACCGTAGACATACATGCGGTCGATATCCATCAACGTCGTAGCCGAGATGCCTGAAAGGGTCACGATGACACCATTGTCCAACTTCACGTCTGCACTCAGGCTGCCCAAAGGCTTTCCGGTACATCCGATGGAAGGTGCATAGTCAGAGTCTCCCAGACAAGACGAGAACAACAGTGCAACGACTGACAGCATTGCAAGAACAGAAGTCTTTACTTTTCTCATAATCCCAATGAAATTAGTTAATGTAGTATGTTATTGTTTTGTTTAGTTAAGTCGCGGCAAATATATAAAGATTCTGACTAATAATCAAAAAGGGAAGAATGATTTTCAGGGAGGAACAGCGTCCGGACCGGCATCCGTCACGTTCAGTCCTTCACTACCTCGGCAAACAGCTCCAGATGCTCGTCCACATAGTGGGCGATGGCGGCAGTGATGGCCTCCTCCTCTTCAAGGTATGTTTCTTCGAGGGGGTCGAAAACTTCATATTGTTCATACATGGCCATGAACTCCTCGTCGGTGCAGTCACGGGTCAGGTCTTCCTTGTGGTCATCGTAAATCTCACGGGCCTTGTAAATGAGCCTGGAGAAGTCTTTGAGTCCGAACAGGCGCATGGCTTTGGCAAACGGGTTTTCAAAGATGTAGGGACCGTAACCGTTCTGGATGAGTTGGACGAAACCGCCTTCCATCACCTCGTCACGGAACAGCTGGTAACCCAGCAACACGTGTTGTTCGCCCGTGAGCAGAGGCATGGTTGCTGCGGTCAGCTCGCCCCCCACACGCTCCCAGTAGGCATCGGTGAACACCTTGATAAACTCGTCCATGCCGGCTTCTGCCGCGGCAATGACTTTCGATTCGGCTATTTGTATCGGTTTGATTGTTTCCATCGTGCTATTTGATTGATGAGGGAACAAAGATAGGGCTTCTTCCCGAGGAATGAAGAACGATTCGTCCACATTTTTTGTGGCGCATCCGCCCGACTGCCCGACGGAGACGCATCCGGCAGGCTGGGGGAACGGAGCCTTCACTCCTGCGCCTGACTGCCGTCTTCCAGCTCTTCCTTTGCCCAATTGACCAGGTAAAGGCGCTTCGTGGCACGGGTGAATGCGGTGTAGAGCCAGCGGAAATAGTCGGGCGTCAACATGTCCTCGACCAGATAGCCCTGGTCCAGGTAGATGTGCTGCCATTGCCCGCCCTGTGCCTTGTGGCAGGTCACGGCGTAAGCATACTTCACCTGCAGGGCATTGTAGTGGGGGTCCGCCTTCATCTTCTTCATCCGGTCTGCCTTGTGGGGGATGTCGGCGTAGTCTTCCAGGACGGTATTGAAGAGGCGGTCGTTCTCTTCCCGTGAGAGGGAGGGATAGTCGGAGTGAAGGGTGTCGAGCAAGACAGTGGCTTCGAGTTCCCAATCGCCGTAATCGGGAAAGGACAGCAGCACATCCGCAAAACGGAAGCCGTACAGTTCGCGCGTCCGGCGTACCCGGCGCACGACAGCCAGGTCGCCGTTAGCAATGAACTCCACGTCCTTGTTGCCCTCCGTCCAATAGTAGTTGTTCTTCGCCACCATCAGCCAGTCTCCGGAGGTCAGCTCTTCTTCCCGGTAGAGAATGGTCGAACGGATACCATTATTATATTGGTTCGCACGTTTGTTGGAACGGCAGATGACCATCGTCTCGTCCATACCGACCTTGTCATAGCTCGACGAGAGCGCCTCGATCAGCTCACTGCCCGGGAGTCGGCGTATGTCCGCAAAGCCCTGAAGCCGGAACTTCGGGAAATCGAAGCAGGCCTCTTCCGCCAACAGGCTGCGCAGAAGGGTGGCATTGAACAGGATGCCGGAGCTGTCCAGCTGACGGACGACCTGGGTCAGGCACACCTCGGTCACTTGTAGCCCGTAGCCTTCAAGCATCGGCACCGACAATGCCGGGCTCTCCTCCTCTCCCACCGGCGGCAGCTGTGCCGTGTCTCCCATCAACAAAAGCCGGCATCCCTGACCGGAATAGACATACTGCACGAGATCGTCCAGCAGACGTCCGGAACCGAAGCCCGCGCCTGCCAGCCCCTCGTTGGCAATCATCGAGGATTCATCGACCAGGAAGAGCGTATGCTGATGGAGGTTGTCGGACAGCGAGAAGTTGTCGGTGCGGTTGGAAAACGACCGCTGGCGGTAAATCTTCTTGTGGATGGTATAGGCGGGATGACCGGCACTGCGTGAAAAGACCTTGGCGGCACGCCCGGTGGGTGCCAGCAGGACCACTTTCTGTTGGAGGGCATCGAGCGTCTTCACCAACGCACCGACCAGCGAAGTCTTTCCCGTTCCGGCGTATCCCTTGAGCAGAAACAGGCTGTCGGGCTGCGTGGACAGCATGAAATCCGCCAAGGCATTCAGGGCTTGTTCCTGTCCGGAAGTAGGTTGAAATGTCAGGTTTGATTTGATTTGTTGGACAAAGAAGGCGTTTATCATTCTTTTTAGTGTTATTTTTGCAGCACGAATGTAAGCTAAAAAGCCCTATCCGGCAACAATCAGAATGAATAAATCGCAAACAAGCATTCAGTAGACCATATACCCAGCGACATGACAAACGACCTTTTTGACTACAACCTGACGGAACAATACCGCCTCTGCCTGCGCATCAGTGCCGAACGGTTCACCTTTGCACTCCATGACGAAACGGGGAAACCGGCATTCTACAGCCGGGACTATTCCACGGACCGTGAACGTTCGCTGACCGCCAACCTGAAGACCATCTTCAAGGACAATCCGTTTGCCGGACGGACGTTCCGTCATGCCGACATCCTGCTCGCCAACACGCCGTGTGTCGCCATCCCGCGGGAGGAGTTTGAGGAGGAACGGGCTGAAAGTCTCTACTACGGCTGCATGCCCAGGGAGAACCGTCAGGTGGTCTTCCATCATGCCCTGCTGCAGGAGAACCCGGTATTGCTCTATGCCGCCGACCGCACATTCTGCCAGCTTCTGCTGGAGCAACTGCCCGGTGCACACATTTGTGCGTCCGTCCTCCCGGTCCTGGAGTACCTGCACCGACGGAGCCTGACCGACGACCAGCGCAAACTGTTCGTCCACTTCCACGACCGACGGATGGACGTGTCCGCCTACGAACCGGGCAAGCTCCTTCTTCACAACACCTTCCGCAGTACGCAGGGGGCAGACGTGGTGTACTACCTGCTCTACATCTGGCAACAGCTGGGCTTTGACCAGCAGAAGGACGAGCTTTACCTCATCGGACGTGTCCCCGACCAGGAACATACGCTCCGGGAACTGCACCGCTTCCTCGCGGAAGTGGCATTCATCCATCCGGCGGCAGAGTTCAAGCGCGCTGCCTATGCCCGGGGGGATGCGGACTTCGAGATACAGGCGGACTTCGCCCTTTCCTAATGTAAAACCGTAAAACAACCAACAAACCGTATGAGAGTCATCAGTGGAATCTATAAACGCCGTCGCTTCGACGTGCCCCACAGCTTCAAGGCACGCCCGACAACCGACTTTGCCAAGGAGAATCTGTTTAACGTACTGACCAACTACCTCGATTTCGAGGACGGGGTGTCCGCCTTGGACCTGTTCTCAGGAACGGGGAGCATCAGCATCGAGCTGGTGTCGCGGGGTTGCGACAAGGTGATTTCGGTAGAGAAAGACCCGCAGCACCATGCGTTCATCTGCCAGGTAATGAAAGAGGTAAAGACCGACAAGTGCATCCCCATCCGCGGCGATGTGTTCCGCTTCATCGAGCGTTGCCACGAACAGTTCGACTTCATCTTTGCCGACCCGCCCTATGCCTTGCCGAACCTGGAAGAGATTCCGTCGCTCATCTTCAAGCACGGACTGCTGAAGGAGGATGGCATCTTCGTCCTCGAACATGGCAAGGACAACCACTTCGAGGATGACCCGCACTTCATGGAGCACCGCCACTACGGCAGTGTGAACTTCACGCTGTTCAGAGCAACGGCGACAACAGACGAACCACCGACTCTTTGAACTTCTCGCTGAACGGACGCTCCCGCCACTCCTTCAGGCGGACCATCCGGCACGAGCGCTGGTCGTTCAGGAAAAGCATCCTTGCCTCCAGTGCCGTCAGTTCGTCATAGACAAAGGCATTGATTTCAAAGTTGTGCTCAAAGCTGCGGAAGTCCATGTTGGTCGAGCCTACGGTGACCAGGCGGTCGTCGGAGACCATCAGCTTGGAGTGCAGGAAGCCCTTCCGATAGAGATAGACCTTCACGCCTGCCTTCAGCACATCCAATACATAGGACATCGACCCCAGGTGGGTGAGCAGGCTGTCGGAACGTTCGGGCAGCATGATGCGGACGTCCACCCCCGCCAGGGCTGCCGTCTGCAAAGCGGACAAGACCGGCTCGGTGGGCATGAAATAGGGAGTCTGAATGTAGAAGTAGCGGCGTGCTCCCGTAATGGCAAGCACCAGTCCCTGCATGATGGCACGCCACTCGCCCACCGGCTCCGACGTGACCGTCTGCATCAGGGCGGTCCCTGTCCCTTCAACCGACGGATAATATTTGGATGCCGTCAGCAGGGAGCTGTCCACGAAGAACCAGTCCATCAGGAAGTTGCTCTGCAGTCCATAGACTGCCGGACCGGTCACCTTCAGGTGCGTGTCCCGCCATACGCCGAAGCTGACGCCCTTCAGGTAACGCTCGGCAATGTTCATGCCGCCAATGAACCCCACCCTGCCGTCGATGACAGCCACCTTCCGGTGGTTGCGGTAGTTCACCTTGCTGGTGAACAGCGGGAAGCGGACCTTCAGGAAGCCCTTCACCTCGATACCCTCGCTGCGCATCCAGTCATAGAAGGCATTGGGCACCTTCCAGCAACCCACATCGTCGTAGAGCAGACGCACCTCCACCCCCTTCTTCACCTTATCCACCAACAAGTCGCGTACCAGACGCCCCACGGCATCATCCTCGAAGATATAGAACTCCAGATGGATGTGGTGGCGGGCTCTGGCAATCTCCTGCATGAGCGATTGCAACATGGAGTACCCGTCCGGATAAAGCTCCGTGCTGTTGCCTTCAAAGGGAAGGGCCTTGTTGAGCGAGTGGAAGAAATTGATGAGCGAAGCGTATTCCTGCGGTGCCTGAAAGGAACTTTGCTCCACGTACGCCTGCAACGACTTGCGACTGATGCGGCTGGCAGCCTTCCGGCTGATGAGGTGCTCGCGCCGCGTGTTGCGTCCGAAGAAGAAATAGAGCACCAGCCCGACGACCGGGAGGAAAAGCAAGACAACGACCCACGACATGGCACGCACAGGGTTCCGGTTGTCGAGCACGACAACCAGCACCGTACTGACAACCAGCACCAGATAGGCGAGTCCCAGCACAGCCAAGAACACTTCATGCATCATTACATCCCAAACCATAGGGCACGTTGCTTAGATAAGTTTGTACAAAATTAATCCGAAATGCAGACGTAACCAAGCAGAATCGTCTGATTGTTGTGCACGCAAGGTGCGTTTTTATCTACTACAGGCCGGGGATAGACGTTACTTAACCGCCACTTGAACGGACCAAAGTATAATACTTAGCCTGCCAAAGTATAATACTTAGGGTGCCTAAGTATAATACTTTGGTCTGTATAAGCCCGGCTTGGTTCGTATCTATCCCTGCCTGGGGAGAGGACAAGCCACGCCTTCTTCCGGTAGCATCCCCGGACCGAGGCTCAGACGGACGCCCCATAGCCGTCCGAAAACAAAACGATGCGGACTACACGGCGGCCCATTGGCCTGTCAGTGTAGTCCGCATCGCTTCAGAGGAGCAGCATGCCTGCAGCATCAGAATCTCCGGGGTCTGCCAAAGCCGCCGCCACCGGGAGGACGATGTCCGCCGGGACCAAAGCCCCCGAATCCGCCCTCATCGCGACCCGCCTGCTTGCCTCCGAAGAGGTTCAGACGGTAGATGAAGTGCAGCATGCAATAGCTGTTGATGGCATTGGTCTCCGAGTCCCGACGCATGAAGGCGGTAATGTTACGGCTCACGTTACTCTGGTTGCGGAGGATATCAAAGACCTGGAAGGTGATGGTAGCGGCATTGCCCTTGAGGAAGCTCTGCGAAAGCTGTGCATTCCAGATCAGTTCGTCGGTATTCATGCTGGCGCTGCTGTAACCCCGACGGCTGCTGTTGGATATATTGGTGCTCAGCTCCATGTTCCAGGGGAAACGCACGGTCGCCTCACCGCCGTAGGAGAAGTCATAGGTATTCATGTTGTTGCTTTCCTGCAACTTGTTCTTCACGTCACTGTAGCGGATGGTTCCGTTCAGCGAGAAGTCATACCAGTCTGAACGGTAGTTGAAGCGCAGGGCCTCCATCAGGCTCAGGTTGTTCGTCACGTTCTTCATCGACTCGTCGTTCTGGAACAAATAGGAAGGCTGATTGGAGTAGCTTCCGCGCGTGAAGGTATTGATGGTGAACTTCTGGTTCTTCAGGGCGGTACTCAGCATGAACATGGCTGATGCATTCCAGTCGCCGTTGATGTTCTCGGGTCTCGTGGTGCGCACACCGGTTTCTGCGTCATAGCTCATCCGCGAACTGATGGAGTTGAGCGTGTTGGTATAGTCCAGACGCGCCATCATGTGGCGTTGCTTGTCGGGATTGAAGGTGCTGAACTCCGAGCTGATGCGGTTGTTGTACGACGGTTTCAGACCGGGGTTACCACGGGTGATGTTCAGCGGGTCGGAGTCATCCACCACATCGAGCAGGTCGGTCATGCTCGGCTGGGAGGTGGAACCGCGGTAGTCCAGACGGAGCTGGGTCTGCTTGGAGAAGCGGTAACGGAAACGGATGTTCGGCGAGAAGTTCTGCACGTGGCGTACGACTGCCGTATCGAGTCCCTGGTACTTGTAGGACATCTCCGACTTCTGGGGCACGAAGTTCAAACCCACATTCAGGCGGAGCTTCTCCCGGGTCACACGCAGGCTGATGGCTGCCGTATGGATGAAGTTGCGGTATTCGGCAAACTGGCTCTGCTCGTCGTCACGCGTCAGGTTGTCGGGGTTGTCGAAGTCCACCGGCAGCTCGAAGCTGTCGAAAGGAATGCCGCCAATGTCATAGGTCGCACGGTCGCTCTTCGAGTAGCGATACTGGTATCTGTAACGGAACTGGAGCCAGCCGCCCTTGAAGATGGGTTCGCTGTAGAGGGCTTCCGCCGAGTAGTTCCAGTTCTTGGTCGGGGTGACGGAATAGCGGTTGATGGCTTCGGGGTCCTGCGGATTCAGGAAGTACTCGATGCGCGACAGGGACACCGACTCGCTGTCTCCGTCCGTGTAGCCCGCCGAACCGCGCAGCGTGATGTTGCGTCCGTCATTGCTCAGCCGACGGTTCACCTGCAGGTTCAGATTGGCATCGGTCGAGTTGCCGTTGCTGGTCGACCACCGGCGGTTGCTGTTTACCAGAATGTCCGACAGGGCACTCTCCGCCATCTGCTCCAGCGGGTCGGTGATGCCGTCACGATAGGGGTCATCGTTAAAGGTAGCCGACGTATTGTTGGAGTTGCTGTCGTCTTTGCCATAGGAGAAACGCGGACGGATGATGATGTTGGTCAGCGTGTCCGGCTTCCATTCGAACTTGAAGTCCGTATCGAAATCGTTCGAGGTGCTCAGGCTCAGGCTGCGGGCATTCTCAAAGGAGCTGGACGCATCGAGGAAGGTCTCGCTGCTGGTCTTGCTCTGGTTGTCGTTCTTGTTGTAACCGAAGCGGGCGTTACCCTCAATCTCCAGTTTCTCGGTCTCATTGGTGTAGTTCACACCAAAGTCCTTGCGCGTGCGCAATCCCCGGTTGCCACGTCCCCTTCCGCTGATGCCGCGGTCGTCCACGTTGTTCAGACCTCCCATCACGGTGAGCTTCTGCACATCGTCAAAGCGGTTGACCATTCCCTTCAGCGAATAACGGCTCTTGGTACCTCCGGCAGCATCGACATTGGAGAACATGCCGTGCTTCATCTCCTTCTTCACCGAGAGGTCGAGCACCGTCTCCTCTTCCCCGTCATCGATGCCGGTGATGCGTGCCAGGTCGGACTGACGTTCGTAGGTCTTCAGCTTCTCGACCATCTCCACGGGGATGTTCTTCATCGCCATATCCTGGTCGTCGCCAAAGAATTCCTTTCCGTCAATCAATATCTTTGAAATGCTCTTGCCGTTGATGGTGATTTTTCCTTCATCGTCCACTTCGGCACCCGGCAGCTTCTTCACCAGCTCTTCGAGGGCAGAGCCTTCCGCCACCTTGTAAGCCGCAGAATTGAACACGACGGTGTCTTCCGACATCTGTACCGGAGCCACGTGTCCCACGACAACCGCCTCCTGCATCATGATGGCGTCTGCCGAAAGGGAGATTCTGCCGACGTCGTGTTTCGGACGGTTGGCTGCCAGCTGAAGGTTCTTGAACTGGGATTGATAACCGATGAACGACACCTTCAACAGGTACTTGCCGGCTTTCACAGCAGGCAGCTGGAAGCGTCCGTTCATCTGGGTGACTCCTCCGTTGACAAATGAACTGTCTTTTGCCGAAAGCAGCTGGACAGTGGCCTGCCCCATTGCTTCATTCAAATCGGCGTCCCATACCAGGCCTGATACGGTCACTTTTCCGCCCTGGGCATACAGGAGCAAGCTCATCCAGGACAGGCATAAGAATAACAAACTCTTTTTCATATATTACGTTTACCACTGTTACGTTTTCTCCGTTTGACCTTTCGTGTGTGGAAAAGTTCAACGATTAAAGTTTTTTTTTGCAGATATTTTCCAGATTAAGGCTCACAAATATACAGCTAACAGCACGCTTTTGTCCGTCTTTGTCCGTTAAAAAACTATACAATCCCCGATATTCCGGGCGGACGGACACGCGTCAAGCACAAGAAAGGTTATCTTTGCGGGCAAATCCTAACGAAACGAGAGAAACATGAGCAAACAAGAAGTTATCATCTCCAGGCAGCTGGACGAGAGCCTCAGCCTCGCCGTCAGCCAATGTCCCCACGACAAACGATTCATCCTGACCGACACACATACCCGGCAGCTGTGCCTGCCGCTCATCGACCGGCTTCCCTGCCTGGAAGGCAGCGAAATCATCACCATCGGCGCCGGAGACGAACACAAGACCCTCGACTCACTGGCAGCGGTATGGAACGAACTGAGCAACCGGGGAGGTTCCCGCCACTCCTTGCTGCTCAATCTGGGAGGTGGCATGGTGACCGACCTGGGGGGATTCGCCGCATCGACTTTCAAGCGGGGCATTACCTATATTAATCTGCCGACGACCCTCCTGGCGATGGTGGATGCTGCCGTCGGCGGAAAGACCGGCATCAACTTCAACGGACTGAAGAACGAGGTGGGTGTGTTCAATCCCGCACGTTTCGTTCTGCTCGACACCGGATTCCTGCGCTCGCTCGACGATGCGAACCTGCGCTCAGGCTATGCCGAGATGCTGAAACACGGACTTATCAGTACCGAGGAGCACTGGGCGGAACTGCTCAATTTCGACCTGGAACATCCCGACTACCAACTGTTGCAGGACCTCGTCGCCCGGTCCGTTGCCATCAAGGAACACATCGTGGAACAGGACCCCTATGAGAAAGGCATCCGCAAGGCCCTCAACCTGGGACACACCGTCGGACATGCCTTCGAGAGCCTTGCGCTGGAAGAGGGGCATCCCCGTCTGCATGGCTATGCCGTGGCATGGGGCATGGTGTGCGAACTGTACCTCTCGACCCTGCGTACGGGATTCCCGAAAGACAAGCTGCGGCAAACCGTGCAGTTCATCAAGGAGACGTACGGCACCTTCGCCTTCGACTGCAAGCAGTACGACCGCCTCTATGCCTTCATGACCCACGACAAGAAGAACGAAGGCGGACACATCAACTTCACCCTGCTGGGGGATGTGGGCGACCTGCGCATCAACCAGACTGCCGGTAAAGAAGAGATTTTCGAGATGCTCGACTTCTACCGGGAAGCCATGTGACCGTCCGCCCCTCCCGGCACATCACCGCATACAAAAGGCACAAAGATGCAGAAGGACTGACTGTTTCTCCTGCATCTTTGTGCCTTTTATGTATCAACGGACGGCAAACGGAACTTCTGCCCGCTTTGGTCCGGTTTGCGGTTTAACGGATGGTGACCATGGTGGCGCCGAAACCGTATTCACGGAAGGAAGCGTCCTGGTACGGATAGTCGCGGTATTTCGACTTCAGTTCCTTCAGGATGGCGTTGCGCAGCACCCCTTCCCCCTTGCCGTGGATGAAGACAATCTTCTGTCCCTTCCGGTCCTTATACTCGTCCAACGTCTTGCGGAACACGCCCAGCTGGTATTCGAGCATTTCGCCGTTGGTCATGTTGGTGGTGTCGTCGAGCAGTTCATGGATGTGCAGGTCCACCTCCACCAGGTCGTTCTTGCGTTGCGGTTTCTCGATAGGCTGCGACTTCGAACGTTCGGGCGTCTTCTTCTGCAACAGCGCTTCCTTCAGCGTATCGGCGTCGGCGAAATACTGGCAGACGGGTTCATCGTCCTTCACCAGGTCATACATCAGCGACGGCTCCTCAAAATAGATGGACGGACGGAAGGTGTGCAGCTTGTAGAACTTCACGGTGTCCACGCGCAGCTCCACGCTCACGGCAGGTTTCAGCTGGAAGCTCTTGTCCTCCTTGTAAGCGACGAACTGCACCGCCACATGCTCCAGTTCATTGAGCACCTCCTTGCCGAACTCCTCCAGGAAGAGCTTCGTATTCGGTTCGATGACGCCTTGGGAACGTACCCGCCAGCTCTTGCCTTCCGCACTCAGGTAGGTATAATAAAGGTAATAGTTGCTGTCGTTCACCAGGTAGGCGTCAAAGCCGGTAGCCGAAATCGCCTTCACGTCCTGCGGGACGTATGCCAGCATCACATTGAGCCGTTCGCCCTCCTTGGTCTCTGCCGGACGATAAGTAATCTCCGGCTCCCGTTCCTCCTGCTTAGGCGGTTCGGGTTGTGCCTGCGGCTTGCGCTTGATGTTATAGTCATCGGTATCAATGACCACGCACTCACGGATGAGCATGGGGATGTCGAAACCGTCGGCATCTTCCACCATCACCGTGTCTTTACCCTGGAATCCTTTCACGATGCCGCCTCCCACTTCACTCAGGAAACGGACTTTATCTCCAATCTTCATCTTTGTATCTGCTTTTGATGTTTTCAGGTTGCAAATATCGCGATATTTCTTGAGCAGACAGCCGCTTGCCCTTGGGAAAATGCAAGTTTCTTCCCGGACTGAAGGGCTGCCCGTCCCGTCGCCCTGCCTTTCCACTGACCGGACATCCCCACTCCAGGGGCTTTTGACATTTTGTCAAACGAAGGCCTCCACAGAGCGCGTCCTCGCACCAAAATACAATTTGATGGATTCCGAGGCCCTTCTCAAACGATTCGCAAAATACACATTGTTGCAGATGGAGGAGGAATGCTTTCCTTCTGCACTGTTGAAAACCTTCAACTCTTCATCGCGGATACCCGGTGTCCGGTATACCGTCCTTTCTGAAACCTTCCGATTTGTTGACACGGTAGTTCTTCTGGAGAGTGAAACTCACTTCTTTTTACTTCCATTTTCCAAAGATTTGACTTCCGGGCGCGAAACAATGGTGTTTGGGAGGTGAAACTATATTGTTTGACGCCTCAAACTATATTGTTTGGCTCGCGAAACAATATTGTTCCGGGCACGTTTTGTCTGTTTTTCGAAAACAAAATGTATAGTTTTCTAAAATGAAGGGTATTATTCGGTCGTTTCGTTTGCAATCATTCACGTTTCATCTCCAGATTATCGGATTTTCGAAAAGTGTGAGTTAGTTTAAAACGGCAAATCCGTAACCAACGGAAGCTGACGAGGCCGTTCCGGCTTCAAAATGTCAACCGCCGTTCGTCCGTCAGCTGACAAACCGGACGGATGCGGAACTTCCCTCATCAACACAGGCAAAAACCTCCCGGCTCTGCGGAGAAATGGTTATCTTTGCCCCACAACCATCTGCACAGTCCTATGAAAACAGAATTTGAGAAAATGCGTAGCGAGGAGCTTTATGACTTCTCCGACCCGGAAATCACCCGGAGCCTGGTTCACGCCAAGGAGACGTGTGCCCGTCTGCAAACCATGACCATCTACAGCCCCGACTACCGGGAAGTAATCGAAGACCTTATCCCCGGCTTTCCGCAGAGCGCCACCATCTGCCCGCCCTTCCACTGCGACCACGGACACGGCATCGTGGCGGGCGAGGGAGTCTTCGTCAACTACAACTGCACGTTTCTCGACGGTGCGCTGATACGCATCGGACGGAACACCCTCATCGGGCCTCACTGCCAGCTCTACACCCCCCAGCATCCCATGGATTACGTTCCCCGTCGGAAACAACAGGAGACAGCCTACCCCATCACCATCGGCGACGACTGCTGGCTGGGCGGAGGAGTCATCGTCTGCCCCGGTGTGACCATCGGGAACCGCTGCATCATTGCCGCCGGCAGTGTGGTGACACGGGATATCCCCGACGATTCGTTGGCAGCAGGCAATCCCGCCGTGGTGAAACGTCGGCTGAACGGGTAGCGGAAGGCAGAGGGCTCTTTCATTCTTCATGGAAAACCCTTACCTTTGCATCCGCTAAAAAACAGGAAGCGTGCCGACCGGCACGTCCGTCCCTCCCGCATCCCGACCGGAGCACGCCGGCACCGCTTCCGCCAATTCCAACAAACGACATGGAAGAAACCAAACACATCCGTATTGAAGATTTCGACTATCCCCTGCCCGACGAACGCATCGCCAAATTTCCGCTGCCGGTGCGCGACCAGTCAAAGCTCCTGGTCTACCGCCACGGTGAAGTGAGCGAAGACCGTTTCACCTCCCTTCCGGAGTACATCCCGACGGGCAGCCTGATGATATTCAACAACACCAAGGTAATTCAGGCACGCCTGCACTTCCGCAAGGAGACCGGCGCCCTCATCGAGGTGTTCTGCCTCGAACCCATCGCCCCCAATGACTACGTGCTGTCCTTCCAGCAGACCCACCGGTGCAGCTGGCTCTGCATGATAGGCAACCTGAAGAAATGGAAGGAAGGCACGCTCGTCCGCGAGGTGGAAGTGAAGGGAATCCCCGTCCGCCTGACCGCCACGCGCGGTGAATGCCGGGGCACCAGCCACTGGGTGGACTTCGAATGGGACAACCCCTCCCTCACGTTTGCCGATGTGCTCGAAGCCGTCGGCGAACTGCCCATCCCGCCCTACCTGAACCGCGAAACCCAGGAGAGCGACAAGGAGACCTACCAGACGGTGTACTCCAAAATCAAAGGCTCCGTGGCTGCTCCCACAGCCGGACTGCACTTCACCGAACGGGTGCTGGACAGCCTCCGCCAGAAGGGCGTCGACCTCGAAGAACTGACCCTGCATGTGGGAGCCGGCACCTTCAAGCCGGTGAAAAGTGAAGAGATTGCCGGGCACGAGATGCACACGGAATACATCTCGGTGAGCCGCACGACCATCGAAAAGCTCATCGCCCACGGCGGAGAAGCGACAGCCGTCGGCACCACTTCAGTCCGTACGCTGGAGAGCCTATATTATATAGGTATACATATCCATGCCAATCCGGATGCCAACGAAGAGGAGCTGCACGTGCATCAGTGGGAGCCCTACGAGACCGACAGCCCCCTGACAACCCTGGAAGCCCTGCAATGCATCCGGGACTACATGGAACGCCATCACCTGGAGGCCCTGCACTCCAGTACGCAGATTATCATCGCCCCGGGCTACCGGTACCGCATCGTCCGCCGGATGGTGACCAACTTCCACCAACCGAAGAGCACCCTGCTGCTGCTTGTATCCGCCTTTGTGGGCGGAGAAAAGTGGCGTACCATCTATGACTTTGCCCTCGGTCACGGCTTCCGTTTCCTGAGCTACGGTGACAGTTCGTTACTCATTCCCTGATTTTAACCTTATTTTTGGGCATAAACGGTGAATTTATGTCCCTAAACATAGTTTTCGATAGCATAATGCTCAAATATTCTCCTTACCTTTGGGGACAAACATTTGAGCATTATGACTATTACACTACCTAACCATCTACCTGAGTATCCCACATTCGTGGAAGGCATACGTCGTGCTCCGGACAGAGGGTACCGCCTCACTCCCGCACAGACCGCCACAGCCTTGAAGAACGCACTTCGCTACATCCCTGAAGAACTGCACGAACAGCTCGCCCCCGAGTTCATGGACGAGCTGTTGACCCGCGGAAAAATCTACGGTTACCGTTTCCGTCCGCAAGGCGACCTCAAAGCCAAACCCATCGACGAATATAAAGGCAACTGCATCGAAGGCAAGGCTTTCCAGGTAATGATTGACAACAACCTGTGTTTCGACATCGCGCTCTATCCCTATGAACTGGTGACCTACGGAGAGACCGGACAAGTCTGCCAGAACTGGATGCAATACCGCCTTATCAAGCAATACCTGGAAATCATGACCAACGAGCAGACGCTCGTGGTGGAAAGCGGGCACCCGCTGGGCCTGTTCAAGTCGAAGCCCGAGGCACCGCGCGTCATCATCACCAACTCCATGATGGTCGGCATGTTCGACAACATCAAGGACTGGGAGATTGCCGCACAGATGGGTGTGGCAAACTACGGACAGATGACTGCCGGCGGATGGATGTACATCGGTCCGCAGGGCATTGTCCACGGTACCTTCAACACCCTGCTCAACGCCGGACGCATGAAGCTGGGCATTCCCCAGGACGGCAACCTCAACGGGCACCTCTTCGTTTCTTCCGGACTGGGAGGCATGAGCGGCGCACAACCGAAAGCCGCCGTCATTGCCGGTGCTGCGGCTATCATTGCCGAAGTGGACGCTTCACGCATCGAGACCCGCTACAAACAGGGGTGGGTGGAACATGTCACCGAAAGCATTCCCGAGGCATTCAGCCTGGCAGCCCAGGCGATGCTCGACCGTCGTCCCTGCTCCATCGCCTACCACGGCAACATCATCGACCTGCTGCAATATGCCGTCGACCACCATATCCACATCGAACTGCTGAGCGACCAGACTTCCTGCCACGCCGTCTACGAAGGCGGATACTGTCCGGCAGGCATCACCTTCGAGGAACGTACGCGCCTGCTGAAGGAAGACCGCGAACGTTTTGAAGTGATGGTCAACGAGTCTCTTCGCCGCCACTTCGGGCTCATCAAGGAGCTGGTGGCACGCGGCACCTACTTCTTCGACTATGGCAACTCCTTCATGAAAGCCATCTATGACGCCGGCGTACAGGAAATATCCAAGAACGGCGTCGACGAGAAAGACGGCTTCATCTGGCCTTCCTATGTGGAGGACATCATGGGTCCCGAACTCTTTGACTATGGCTACGGTCCCTTCCGCTGGGTATGCCTGAGCGGAAAGCATGAAGACCTCATCAAGACCGACCATGCCGCCATGGAATGCATTCCCAAGGAAAGACGCGGACAGGACATGGACAACTGGATCTGGATTCGCGACGCCGAGAAGAACAACCTCGTGGTTGGCACACAGGCACGCATCCTCTACCAGGACGCCGTAGGACGTATGAACATCGCGTTGAAGTTCAACGAAATGGTGCGCCGCGGTGAGGTGGGTCCCATCATGCTGGGACGTGACCACCACGACGTGAGCGGTACCGACTCTCCCTTCCGCGAGACCTCGAACATCAAGGACGGCAGCAATGTCATGGCAGACATGGCCGTACAGTGCTTCGCCGGGAACTGTGCCCGCGGCATGAGCCTCGTCGCCCTGCACAACGGTGGCGGTGTCGGCATCGGCAAAGCCATCAACGGCGGCTTCGGCATGGTGTGCGACGGCAGTGAACGGGTAGACCGGATTCTGCGTTCGTCGATGCTGTGGGATGTCATGGGCGGTGTGGCACGCCGTTCGTGGGCACGCAATCCGCATGCCATGGAGACTTCGGCAGAGTTCAACACCTCGCATGCCGACGGCTACCACATCACCATGCCTCATCTGGCTGAGGATACACTCATTGAAAAGACACTGAAAGACAAAGGAATATTGTAATCCGTAATTTCAAATCTCTCTCAATTCTTCTTTAACCTTATAAACACCCACCGTGAGCTCAAAGCTCCGGACAAAGAGACCTAAGAATACAGGAACTTAAGAACTTAAAACCTAAAATACCATGTGGACAAGAATTATGGAATGCGTGCCCAACTTCAGCGAAGGGCGCGACCTCGAAAAGATAGATAAGATTGTTTCTCCCTTCCGCGCCCGTCAAGGCGTGAAGCTGCTGGACTACAGCAATGACGAAGACCACAACCGTCTGGTGGTCACTGTCGTGGGTGAACCGGAAGCCTTGAAGGAGGCCGTCATCGAAGCCATCGGTGTCGCCGTGAAACTGATTGACCTGAACCATCACCAGGGCCAGCACCCCCGTATGGGAGCAGCCGACGTGGTGCCCTTCATCCCCATCAAGGGATGTACCATGGACGAAGCCATCGCCCTGTCAAAGGAGGTAGGCGCCCGTGTGGCAGAAGCGTACAACCTGCCGGTGTTCCTCTATGAGAAATCGGCTTCAGCTCCCCACCGTGAGAACCTGGCAGCCATCCGCAAAGGTGAATTCGAAGGGATGGCAGAGAAGATACACCAACCCGAATGGAAGCCCGACTTCGGTCCTGCCGAACGTCACCCGACAGCCGGTACCGTTGCCATCGGCGCACGCATGCCGCTCGTTGCCTACAACATCAACCTCGACACCCCGAGCCTGGAAATCGCACACGGCATCGCCAAGAAGGTACGTTTCATCGGCGGTGGCCTGCGTTTCTGCAAAGCCATGGGCGTGGAACTGAAAGAGCGCGGCATCACCCAAGTATCCATGAACCTGACGGACTACAGCAAGACTGCCATCTACCGCGCGCACGAGATGGTGCGTTTCGAGGCACGCCGCTATGGAGTGAACATCGTGGGCAGTGAAATCATCGGACTCGTCCCCATGGAAGCCCTGATTGACACAGCCGCCTACTACCTGGGACTGGAGAACTTCTCCATGCAGCAAGTGCTCGAATCACGCATCATGGAATAAGCTATGAAGAATTCCAACCTCATCATCACCGGTGCACGCATTGTCACTCCGCTGGGACGGACGGCACGCAAGGGAAAGGACATGGACGAGCTCTTCGATGGATACGGAAGCATCGAAATCACCGAAGGGAAGATTACCTACGTCGGTCCCGACCGTCCGCATCTCCCTGAAGGATACCAGGTCATCCATGCAGACGGGAAAGTGGTGTTGCCCGGTTTTGTGGACTCACACACCCACCTCGTCTTCGGCGGATTCCGACCGGACGAATTCATCTGGCGCCTCAACGGAGATACCTACATGAGCATCCTCCAACGGGGCGGAGGTATCCTGAGCACGGTCAAGGCTACCCGTGAAGCGTCTCCCTCCTCACTGCGCAACAAGACGGAGTGGTTCATCCATACGATGAGCCAGATGGGAGTCACCACCGTGGAAGGCAAGAGCGGGTACGGACTCGACCGCGATACCGAACTGAAACAGCTGGAAGTGATGCAGAGCATCAACTTCGACCCTATACGCAAGGTCGACATCGTGCCTACCTTCCTGGGAGCGCATGCCGTCCCCACGGAATACAAGGGACGGGAAGATGACTACATCGACTTCCTCATCCGGGAGATGCTGCCCCTCATCAAGCAACGGATGCTTGCCGAGAACTGCGACATCTTCTGCGAGCGGGGTGTCTTCACCGTGGAGCAGTCCCGCCGGTTGCTCCGCGCCGCACAGGAGATGGGCTTCGGTGTCAAGATACATGCCGACGAGATTGTGAGCTTCGGCGGCTCGGAGCTGGCAGGAGAACTGCATGCCTTGAGTGCCGACCACCTGCTCCATGCGTCAGACGCCGGCATCCGTGCCCTGGCAGACAACGATGTGGTGGCAACCTTGCTGCCCCTCACTGCCTTCACCCTGCGCGAACCCTATGCACGCGGACGGGAAATGATTGACAGCGGATGCGCCGTGGCACTCGCCACCGACCTCAATCCGGGCAGCTGTTGTTCCGGCTCCATCCCCCTGACGTTCGCCCTCGCCTGCATCTACATGCATCTCACCGTGGCAGAAGCCATCACGGCAATGACACTCAACGGTGCAGCAGCCGTCAACCGTGCCGACACCATCGGCAGCATTGAGGTGGGCAAGCAGGGAGACCTCGTCATGCTCGATGCCGACACCCCCAACGTCCTGCCCTACTACACCGGCATGAACGCGGTGGAACGAACCATCAAAGGAGGACGCGTCGTCTCCCACAGAGAATGATTACGATTGATTCATACCCAACAACCTAATACCATTATGTTAGCAGAACTTACACTAAAAGCTTTCATTGATAAAGTCATCAGCAACGATCCCGTACCCGGCGGAGGCAGTGTCTCGGCGCTCAACGGTGCACTGGCAGCTTCGCTTGCCGCCATGGTTGCCAACCTGACCGTCGGACGAAAGAAATACGTCGAAGTGAACGACCTCATGCAGGAACTTGCCGGACGCCTGGAAAAGACAGCCGGCAGACTGCTCGCCGATGTCGACCGTGACTCGGACGCCTACAACCGGGTGTTTGCCGCCTTCAAACTGCCCAAAGAGACGGATGAAGAAAAGGCTGCACGCAGCGAGGCCATCCAACGCGAGACGAAATACGCCGCAGAGGTTCCGATGGAAGTGGCACGTGCCGTCCATGACATCCTGCCGCAAATAGCCACCGTGGCACAACGGGGCAACTCCAATGCCGTAACCGACGCATGTGTGGCAATGATGTGTGCCCGCACGGCTGTGCTGGGAGCATTGCTCAACGTGAAAATCAACCTGTCGTCCATCAAGGACGAAGCCTACGTAAAGGCCATGAGCGAAGAAGCTGCACGCTTGGAAATCGACACGATGGAGCAGGAACGCAACCTACTGTTATACGCCAAAGAACAACACGGATTATGAAACACAAGAACGTCTACCTGATAGGGTCGGAAGACCTCACCTTCGAAATCATCGAACGGATTATCAACGAGAACCTCAAACTGGAGCTTGCTCCCGAAGCCAAGGAACGCATCGAACGGTGTCGTGACTACCTGGACCGGAAAATCGAACAGTCGGAACAACCGCTCTATGGCATCACCACCGGCTTCGGCTCCCTCTGCAACCGCAACATATCCCCGGACGAACTGAGTACACTCCAGGAGAATCTGGTGAAGAGCCATGCCTGCAGCGTGGGTGCGGAAATGCCCCATGTCATCGTCAAACTGATGTTCCTGCTGAAAGCCCATGCACTCTCATTGGGACACAGCGGCGTGCAGCTCATCACCGTACAACGCATCATCGACTTCTTCAACAACGACGTCCTCCCCATCGTCTACGACCGTGGCTCCCTGGGTGCATCGGGCGACCTCGCTCCACTGGCCAACCTCTTCCTGCCGCTCATCGGCGTGGGTGACGTCTACTACAAGGGGAAACGTTGCGAGGCCATCAGTGTGCTCGACGAATTCGGTTGGGAACCGGTGAAGCTGAAGAGCAAAGAAGGACTGGCACTGCTCAACGGCACCCAGTTCATGAGCGCCAACGGTGTGTTTGCCATCCTTAAGGCACGCCGCCTGATGCAGCGCGCAGACCTCATTGCCGCCGTGTCGCTCGAAGCGTTCGACGGACGCATCGACCCCTTCATGGACTGCATCCAACAGATGCGTCCGCATCAGGGACAGATTGAGACAGGTGCTGCCTTCCGCCGCATCCTGGAAGGAAGCGAACTGATCAAGCAGCCCAAGGCACATGTGCAAGACCCGTACTCCTTCCGCTGCATCCCGCAAGTGCACGGGGCAACGAAGGATGCCGTCCGCTATGTATCGTCTGTCCTGCTCACTGAAATCAACTCGGTCACAGACAATCCCACCATCTTCCCCGATGAAGACCTGATCATCTCCGGCGGCAACTTCCACGGACAACCTCTGGCCCTGGCATACGACTACCTCGCCATTGCATTGGCAGAGCTGGGCAATATCTCCGAACGCCGTGTCGCCCAACTCATCATGGGGCTGCGCGGACTGCCGGAATTTCTGGTTGCCAATCCGGGACTCAACTCGGGCTTCATGATTCCGCAATATGCTGCCGCCTCCATGGTCAGCCAGAACAAGATGTATTGCTATGCCGCCAGCAGCGACTCCATCGTGTCGAGCAACGGACAGGAAGACCATGTCAGCATGGGTGCCAATGCCGCCACGAAGCTTTACAAGATCATGGACAACCTCGACCACATCCTTGCCATCGAGCTGATGAACGCCGCCCAAGGTCTGGAGTTCCGACGTCCGCTGAAAAGCTCTCCTGTCATCGAACGTTTCATCGACGAATACCGCAAGGAGGTCCCCTTCATCAAAGAAGATATTGTCATGTACAAGGAAATCCACAAGACAGTGGCCTTCCTGAAACGTTACAAGATGGAACACTAGGCAAATTTTCTCATTGATACCTATGAGCAACCCCGCGCATGCCATTCCCTTCAGGAAGATGGATGTGCGGGGTTTCACATGTATACAACCATTCACTCACTGCACGCCGATGAGCTTGTGCAACTGCAGGCTGAGACGCCAATGAGGATGCTCCAGGATGTAAGACAAGGTCTCCGGAATGTTTGCCCCGGAACAGGGTTGAAGAAAGTAGTGAGAGGCTTTGCCGGTAAAATAACGTTCCACATCTTGTCCGATATAGACAACCTTGATTTCATCGCATGCCTGCAAGACGACCTCCGCCCCTTCTTTGGGAGAACAAGTCACCCAGTCAATCCCCTCCGGCAAGGGACGGGTTCCGTTGGTCTCAATGCTGACATGAAAACCTTCGGCCTGAAGACGGTCGACAAACGTCTGGTCAATCCACAAGGAGGGTTCCCCACCGGTCAGGATGACCCGGCGCGAAGGAAAGGCAGACAGGCGCCCCATGATTTCGTCATCAGTCATCCAGACCCCGTCTTCGTGACGGGTATCACAAAAACTACAATGCAGATTGCAACCGCTGAAACGGAGGAACGCAGAGGGCGTACCGGCATGATAACCTTCCCCTTGGATGCTGTAGAAAATCTCGTTAATCTTTCTCATAAACAGCCACATTACCTTCCGACTCGCGGACTTCGACCTTGAAACAATGCTCCACATGCTCGCAAACCCAACGAGCGATATTCTCAGCTGTCGGGTTGAAAGGCAACACATCGTTGAGATGCTTGTGGTCGAGCCGGTCGTGAATCTGCTGCTTGATATGAGAGAAGTCTACCACCATACCGTCGGCGTTCAACACTTCGGAACGACAATAGACGGTAATAATCCAATTGTGACCGTGAAGATTTTCACACTTGCTGCGGTATGACAGACGCAGTGCATGGGAAGCGGACACTTCCATCCGCTTGATAACAGTGTACATGTTCGTTAGTGGTTAAAGTGAATAATAAGATGCCTGTCGCCTAATGTCACCTCAGCAACGGCAGCGCAAAGATAGAAGTTTCATGCCGGACAGCCAATCTTATGACATGAAAAAAGTGTGCCGACGATTGCCTGTCAATGCGTCAACACACTTTTCTATCAGGAAAATCCTCTTCAGGATATTATCTCATCATTTAGCCAACAGCTCATCAAACAGCTTGGATATGGAAGGCTCGGAAGGACGCGGAGCGTCTGCCTTCACAATCTTGCCTTCACGATCCAACAAAATGAAACGGGGGATTCCGGTAATCATGAACTTATCCATGAAGTCGTCCTTGGGTCCCATAAAGAGCTGGATGCCCTTCATGTCTCCGTCCTTCACCATCTTTTCCCAAGCAGCCTTGTTGCTGTCGCATGACAGACTGACAAAAGCAATATCCTTCCCCGCATACGCTTCTTCCAGCTTCTTCAGGTGGGGCAGCTCGCCACGGCAAGGACCACACCATGTAGCCCATACGTCAATATATACATACTTGCCTTTCAAGTCAGCCAATGAGACAGACTTCCCGTTGATATCCGGACAGGTAAAGGTCGGAGAAGGTTGCCCCGCCTTGACTGCTTCCCATTGGGTGCAGGTCTCGTCGAAACGTTTGGTCAGAGCAGGATCCTTCACATTCTTATGGTAGAAATCAATCAGTGCTTCAGCCCCGTCAACACCGGACCTTGACACCTTATCATAGATGTAGGCATCAGTCACATATTCCAATACCTTCGGTTCCTTCACATGAGCTGTCAGGTAATCCATGAACTGTTGGTCCATATCCCCATTTCCCATACGCAGTACATTGGCATACACCGCGTTGGTAATGAACTCACGGTATTCAGGATAGCTCATCAACGAAGCATCAATCGGCGAAAGCTCCTGCAACTTGGCATAGTATGTATCTGAAGGAGTAAAGTCGGCGACATTATTCAGATACTTGTAGTAGTTCTGATACTGCGGGAGCAAGGCGTAGGAGGCATATTTCAGACGTTCCTGTTCCTGCCGGGTGAAGTTTTCCGGCAATTGTGCCTTGTTCAGTGCATCCATATTCGCCTGATAGACACTGTCCACACTGTGGAGGAATGCATCTTCTGCACGCTTGGCAGCAGTAAAGCTCATCTTGGCAAACTGAGTCGTATTCAAATAGCGGTTCACGGCAGCATTGTCACCGGCAAAATCAACATTCTTGTAAAAGGTCTCTCCATCGAAAGACACCTGCAAGTCCTTATCCGGTTCGAGGAACAGCGTACGCGAAGAGCGCCCGTATTTCATCTGTACATACTGAGGATTGAAACCATTGACCTCAATCACTCCTTCCCCATTGGTCAACGCAACGGTTTTCTCCGTCCCGTCAGCATTCCAGGTCAAGGTCAGCTTAGCGCCTTCCACCGGATTGGTTACCTTAAATGTGTACTTTCCGGCCTGTGCCGAAACAGCCACCGCAAACAAACAAGCCGCACCGGCCCATTTTCTTACATTCTTGTTCATATTCGTACCTTTAACGGATTATATACTCTTGTTTCACTGACGCAAAGGTAAAACAATTATTGACAAATTATCAATGAAGCCCTGCATTCTTTCAGGCATTAAGCATTATTTAGTTAAGACAGCCCTTCAATCTCCCCGTTTACGATGTCAATATGTAAAGCCTGTGGTTCCTTGGGCAATCCGGGCATGCGCAGAATCTCTCCGGCAATTACTACCAGCATCTCCGCACCTCGGTTGAACACAATGTCCTGCACATGAAACTCAAAGTTGTCCACGGCACCGTAGATTTTCGGATCGGTAGAGAACGAATATTGTGTCTTGGCTATGCAAATCGGGAAGTGAGCGAGACCTAATTCAGCAACCTTCTTCAGCTTCTTCCGGGCTGTACCACTGTAAGTAATCATGCTGGCGCCGTACAGTCCGCAAGCGACCTTCGAAATCTTGTCCTCTACACTGTCTTCATTTTCATACGCATAACGCAATGGGCGGGAAGGATTCTCTTCAATAGTCTTCACCACCAGCCGTGCCAGCTCCATGGCTCCTTCTCCCCCTTCGGCAAAAGCATTGTTCACCGCAAATCCTACTCCCAGCTTCTGCTCGCAATGTCTGCGCACATAGTCAATCTCTTCCTCCGTATCGTTGGCATATTTATTGAATGCAACCACGACAGTCTGCCCGAAGGCATGCAGGTTGCGTATGTGCTTGTCCAGGTTGGCAAGTCCGGCCTTGATGCCCTCCAGGCTGGGTTCCTTAATCCTATCCAGGCTGATGCCTCCATGCATCTTCAATCCCTGTGCGGTCGCCACAATCACTGTCAGCTTAGGCTGAAGACCTGCCTTGCGGCACTTGATGTCATAGAACTTTTCAGCACCCAGATCGGCGCCGAAACCAGCTTCCGTAATGGCATACTCACCGTAGGTCAATGCCATCTTGGTTGCCAGGACCGAATTGCAACCATGAGCGATATTTGCAAAAGGACCTCCATGTACAAACGCCGGTGTATGCTCGGTCGTCTGAACCAGATTGGGTTGCAAGGCATCCCGCAGCAAGACGGTAATTGCCCCTGCCACTCCCAGGTCCTTTACCGTAAAAGGCTTACCATCCAAGGTGATTCCCAACAGGATATTTTCGACACGGCGGCGCAAGTCCTCCAGGTCCGTAGCCAGACACAAGATGGCCATAATCTCCGAAGCGGCAGTAATGTCAAAGCCGGATTCCTGCGTAATGCCATTCGTCTTCGGTCCCAGTCCTGTCACGATGTAACGCAGCGAACGGTCATTCACATCCAGGACCCTTTTCCAAAGTACTTCTTTCAATCCAAAACCATTATCCTGATTCTGATAAAGATAGTTATCCAGCAAAGCCGAAATCATGTTATGCGCCGAAGTGATTGCATGAAAGTCACCGGTAAAATGCAGATTGATCTTCTCCATCGGCAGTACCTGTGCGTAACCGCCTCCGGCAGCTCCGCCTTTCATTCCAAAACAAGGACCCAACGAAGGTTCACGCAAGGCGACGATTGCCCGCTTCCCGATCCGGTTCAGTCCCAATGCCAGGCCGATGGAAACGGTCGTCTTTCCAATACCGGCTTTAGTCGGTGTAATGGCTGTGACCAGAATCAGATGATGCTGCTTCACCTTCTCTTCATCTATCGCTGCCGTCGATACCTTGGCGATATGACGTCCATAGTGTTCCACCAGGTCTACAGGCATTCCGTTTTCCCGAGCGACCTCCTTGATTTTCCGAAGCTCAATACTGCGAGCTATTTCAATGTCCGACTTCATGTTTTTCTCTTAAGTTTTTGGTTTAGGCCGCGAATTTACCGAAAAAATGGATTTCCCCAAGCCAAGAAGTATTTTTTCAGCTTTCCTCCATCCGGTAGCCATGCCCAAAAGCCACGCAACAAGGAGGTCATTGGTGACAATAACGGGGGGCACCTGTCATTTTGTATATAAAAAAGGTGTAATTCATAAACTATCTTAAGCCTGTCCCAAACAATTTGCTAGAAACATAGCATGTATCAAAAAATAATATCTATATTTGAAGCGTAAAATCAATGAATGACCTATGAAATATATCAGTCTGCCTCACAATATCACCCACCGCCTTCCTTTCTATCTGGCGATGGAGGAGTTTGTTGCCCGCAATCTGGATGAAGACGAATGCTTCTTCATGTGGCAAGTTGCTCCGACTGTGATTTTTGGCAGGAATCAACTTATTGAAAATGAAGTGAACCTTGACTATTGCCGCACCCACGGGATCCAGACCTATCGTCGGAAGAGCGGCGGAGGTTGTGTGTACGCGGACCCGGACAACATCATGTTCTCTTACGTGGCAAGAGCACAGAATGTCAACTTCACATTCGACCGTTATCTCCGTCTGGTGGCATTCGTACTACGTAAACTGGGCATACCGGCTGAAGCATCGGGCAGAAACGACATCCTGATAAACGGAAGAAAAGTGTCGGGAAATGCATTCTACCACCTGCCCGGGAAAAGCATCGTGCACGGGACCATGTTGTTCAATACCGATATGGAACACCTGGTACGGGCCATCACCCCTTCCAACGAAAAGCTGATCAGCAAAGGGGTCGAGTCCGCCCGACAACGGGTGACCAACCTTTCCGAACACACCAATATCGGTATTGAAGAGTTCAAGCAGTTTGTCCGTGAGCAGTTGTGCGAAAGCACCATCCAACTGTCTGAAGACGATGTCGCCATCATCAAGCAAATCGAAGCGGAATACCTCACTGATGAATTCATCTATGGCAACAATCCACGCTATACCCTTGTCAAACGGGGCAAAACACCCACTGCCGGAGAACTGGAGATACGCATGGAAATCAAGAATGGCATCGTGAAAAAGATCAACCTGCTGGGAGATTACTTCTTGACAGGAGACTTGGACAACGGACTGCTGAAACCACTGACCGGACTTCCCTATAAGGAAGAGGACTTCCGGCATGCACTGGAGTCTGTCAATGTCGGCAGCATCGTGTTGAACCTGGACACTGAACAGCTGTTGAACATCCTTTTCAAAGAAGACAAATAAACATCAAAAATATGCATACCATGGAAACTAACTTGAAAAGAACGTGCTTGTATGACAAGCACATCGCACTGGGGGCTCAGATGAGTCCGTTCGGAGGCTTTGACATGCCCATCCAATATACTTCCATCATTGAAGAGCATAATGCCGTCCGCCATGCCTGTGGCATCTTCGATGTATCACACATGGGGGAAGTGCTCATCAGCGGTCCTGAAGCCGAACGACTCGTGGGACACTTGTTCACGAACGACGTACGGGAGATGCCGGTTGGCAAGGTGCTCTATGGCATGATGCTCTACCCCAACGGCGGTGTCGTGGACGATTTGCTGGTCTACAAAAAAGGAGCTGAGGAATTCTTCCTGGTCATCAATGCAGCCAACATCGATAAGGACTTCGCATGGATGCAGGAAAACAGCAAGGGCTTTGATGCCAAAGTAGAGAACCTCTCAGACAACTATGCGGAAGTGGCCGTACAGGGACCACAGGCTGAAGCACTCATCGAAAAGCATCTGCACATCACCGTATCCGACCTGGAATTCTATACCTTCAAGGAACTGGATATTGACGGACACCACGTCATTGTCAGCCGTACAGGCTACACCGGAGAAGACGGCTTCGAAATCTACAGCGACGACGCCTATATAAATAAGGTATGGGATATCCTTGTAGGCTCCAAGGAAGTGGCACCCTGCGGCCTGGGCTGCCGGGATACCTTGCGCTTCGAGGTAGCGCTTCCCCTCTACGGGCATGAACTGAGTCCGGAGATTACGCCCATCGAAGCCGGATTAGGCTCGTTTGTCAAAATGGACAAACCGGAATTCATCGGCAAAGAGGCAATTGCTCACCAAAAGGAGCATGGCATTGCACAGAAGGTCGTAGGCATCGAACTGCACGAAAAAGCAGTTCCGCGCAATGGATACGACATTGAAATCGATGGAGTACGCATCGGCTACGTGACGACCGGCTACCAGTCCATCTCCACCGGAAAAAGCGTCTGCATGGCACTCATCGACAGCCAGTATGCCACCTTGGGCACTGAAGTGGACGTCCGCATCCGCAAAAAGGTCTTCAAAGGGACCGTCTGCAAGAAACGCTTCTATCAGAAGAACTACAAGAAATAATAATCCTTTTTCCAATATTAATCTTAAAAACACAACAAAATGAGCAAAGTTATTGAAGGTCTGTATTACTCAGAATCACATGAATGGGTCAAAGTGGAAGGCAACTTTGGTTATATAGGTATCACCGACTATGCACAAAATGCCTTGGGCAACATTGTCTATGTGGATATGCCCGATGTAGACGACGAGATTGAAAAGGACTCCGAATTTGGAGCCGTGGAAAGCGTCAAGGCTGCCAGCGACCTCATCGCCCCTGTCAGTGGTAAAGTGGTCGAGGTGAATGAAAGCCTGAACGACGAACCGGAACTGCTCAACAAAGATGCGTTCGAGAACTGGATCATCAAGGTCGAACTGTCCGACACAGCCGAACTGGATGCCCTGATGGATGCCAAAGCCTACGAAGACATCTGCAAAGAATAAGTAATTAACCGGACACACAGGCAGGAACAGACCCGTCCGCGCCTGTGTGCCCCTCAAAACCTGTTATACCATGAACTATAAATACTTTCCACATACGGAGGCCGACATCTGCCACATGCTGGAGCGCATCGGGATACAGTCATTGGACGAATTGTATGCCGATGTCCCCGAGAGCGTGATTTTGAAAAAGGATTATGACCTGCCGTCCTCCCTTTCAGAGACTGAAATCAGAACCTTCTTCCAACAATTGGGGAAGAAGAACCAACAACTGACCATCTTTGCCGGCGCCGGTGCTTACGACCATTATGCCCCCTCGGTCATCGCACAGCTTCTGTCGCGCTCGGAGTTCTTCACCGCCTACACTCCCTATCAGCCTGAAATCTCCCAGGGCACCCTGCAATATATCTTCGAGTTCCAGAGCATGATTTCCGAACTGACCGGACTGGAATGCACCAATGCCTCCATGTACGACGGAACGACGGCTACTGCCGAAGCCATGTTCATGGCAATAGCTGCCGGAAAGAAGAAGAACCGTATCCTGATTTCATCAACCGTACAGCCCAACACGCTCGAAGTGGTCAGCACTTACGCCAAATTCCGAGGCATTGAACTGGAACAGATCCAAGCTACTGACGGCGTAACCGACAAGGCAGACATGGAACGGAAACTCGAAGCAGGCGATGTGGCAGGCGTCATCGTCAGCTATCCCAACAAGTATGGCATCATCGAAGACTTCAGCGGATATGCGGACGCCATCCATGCAAAGAAAGGACTGTTCATCATACAGGCCGACCCGTCAGCACTTGCCGTCTTGAAATCTCCGGCAGAATGGGGAGCCGACATTGCCTGCGGCGACGGACAGTCACTGGGCATGCCGCTCAACTACGGCGGTCCTTACGTCGGATACCTGTCGTGCGTGAAAGACCTCGTACGCAAACTCCCCGGACGTATTGCCGGAGCAACCACCGACGTGGACGGCAAACGCGCTTTTGTCCTCACCCTTCAGGCACGTGAGCAACACATCCGTCGGGAAAAGGCCAACAGCAACATCTGCTCCAACCAGTCATTGATGGCACTGTATGTCACCATCTACATGGCACTCATGGGCAAGCAGGGACTGCGCGAAGTCAACGAACTGTCCTACAGCGGTGCCCACTATCTCCACGACCAGCTCCTTGCCACCGGTAAGTTTGAAGAACTGTTCAAGCAGCCGTTCCTGAAGGAATTTACGCTGCGTTCACTGGTTCCGGCAGAGACCGTACAGCAGAAGTTGCTGGAGCAAGGCATCTTCGGCGGAATCGAAGTCGACAAAGACTGCCTTTCCTTCTGTGTCACAGAGAAACGTACGAAAGAAGAGATTGATAAACTAGTTGCCATCATAAAGGAGATATAAAGCTATGAAATATTACGATAAACTGATATTCGAACTCTCCAAGGAGGGACGTAAGGGCTATACTCTCCCGGAGAACCGCTTGAAAGAATACACGCTCGCTTCCCTGCCGGAAGGACTCAAACGGCAGCAGGCACCCGAACTCCCTGAAGTCAGCGAGTTTGACGTGGTCCGCCACTATACCAACATATCCAACAAGAACTTCGGTGTCGACACCGGCTTCTATCCGTTGGGCAGCTGTACGATGAAGTACAATCCGAAAATCAACGAGGAGATGGCCGCCCAGCCGGCTTTTGCCAACCTGCATCCGCTCCAGCCTGCCGCAACCGCACAGGGGGCACTGGAAGTCTATTACAACCTGGCACATGCCCTGGCGGAGATTTCCGGATTGGCTGAATTTACCCTCAATCCTTATGCCGGCGCCCATGGCGAGCTGACGGGACTGATGGTCATGCGCCAATACCATCTCAAACGGGGCGACCTGAAACGTACCAAAGTCATTGTCCCCGACAGCGCCCACGGCACGAACCCCGCGAGTGCCGCCGTCTGCGGACTGAATGTCGTGGAGGTGAAATCCAAACCTGACGGACGCATCGACGTCGAACACCTCAAACCGCTGCTCGACGACACCATCGCCGGCATCATGATGACCAACCCCAACACCCTGGGACTGTTCGAAAGCGACATCCTTGAAATCGCCGAACTGGTGCATGCCTGTGGCGGACTCCTCTACTACGACGGTGCCAACCTGAACCCCTTGCTGGGCAAATGCCGTCCGGGCGACATGGGCTTTGACATCATGCACATCAACCTGCACAAGACCTTCTCTACCCCTCATGGCGGTGGCGGTCCCGGCGCAGGACCTGTCGGTGTAGCCAAGGCGCTGGTCGACTACCTCCCCAGCCCACGGGTATGCAAGGCAGATGACGGCACGTTCTATTTGAGCCACCCGGCTGACTCGCTGGGACGCGTCTCCGGCTTCATCGGCAACTTCGGCGTCATGATGCGTGCCTACACCTACATCCTGTCCCTGGGTAAGGAATACATCAAGTATGTCGGTCCGCTGGCAACCCTGAACGCCAACTACATCAAGGAGTCACTGAAGGACTGCTACTACCTCCCCATCGAAGGCATCTGCAAACACGAGTTCGTGTTCGACGGCCTGCTGGACAAATCGACGGGCGTCACGACGCTCGATGTCGCCAAGCGGCTGCTCGACTATGGCTACCATGCACCGACCATCTACTTCCCGCTCCTGTTCCACCAGTCCATCATGATTGAACCGACGGAAACGGAATCACTGGAAACACTCGACGAGTTCATCGACGTGATGCGCAAGGTCGCACGCGAAGCCATCGAATGCCCGGAGGAAGTGAAGACTGCGCCCCACCACACCCCGGTACGCCGGTTGGACGAGACCAATGCTGCCAAACACCCCATCTTGCGTTACCGCGACCTGGCGCAATAACCCCACACCCTGCCTATGATTACAAGTGACATATTGATTATCGGTGCCGGCCCGGGAGGATATGAGACTGCCGTGGCCGCCGCCAAGAAAGGAAAGACCGTCACCATCGTCGAAGCTGCCAAGGTCGGCGGCACCTGCCTGAACGAAGGCTGCATCCCGACCAAGGCACTTTGCCGGAACGCGGCTGTCATGGATGACCTGAAGGAAGCGGAGACCTTCGGCATCATGCAATGCTCCTACACGCTCGATTTCAACCGGGTCATGGAGCGCAAGAACCAGGTGGTGTGCTGCCTGCAGACCGGTGTGGAGACGCTCCTGAAGCACAAGAACATCCACTTGGTCTACGGAAAGGCAAGCTTCCAGGATGCACATACCGTCAAGGTCGGCGAGGAGCTGTATCAGGCCGGACACATCATCATCGCGACAGGCTCCGTCACCAAGTACCTCCCCATCGAAGGGCTCCACCTCCCCGGTGTTCTGACTTCGAAGGAGATACTTGACATCGACCATGTCCCGCAACGCCTGTGTGTCATCGGTGCCGGAGTCATCGGACTGGAGTTCGCCTCCATCTTCAACAGCTTCGGAAGCCAGGTCACCGTCGTGGAATTCATGAAAGAGATTCTCCCCAACTTCGATACCGACATTGCCAAACGCCTGAAGCAGTCCCTCTCCAAGAAGGGGATTGAAATCATCAACCAGGCTGGCGTCAAGTCGGTGGAGCAACGGGAAGAGGGCGTACTGGCCGTCAACTACGAAGTGAAAGGGAACATCAAGACCTGCGAAGCCGACACCGTCCTGCTGGCTGTAGGACGTGCCGCCAACGTCGGTGCACTCAACCTGGAGGACGTCGGTATCGCTTTCACGCCCAAGGGGATTGAAGTGAATGAGAACATGCAGACGAACGTGCCTCACATCTATGCCATCGGCGATGTCAACGGACGCTGCATGCTGGCTCATGCAGCCACCTTCCAGGGGATGCGTGCGTTGAACCACATCCTCGGAGAGGCGGACGACATCCGTCTCGACATCGTCCCGGCAGCCGTCTTCACTTCCCCCGAAGCCGCCATGGTCGGACTGACGGAAGAGCAGTGCAAGGCGCAAGGCATCGCGTTCACGGCGAAGAAAGCCTTCTTCCGCGCCAACGGCAAAGCCGTCAGCATGAATGAACCCGACGGACTTTGCAAACTGCTTGCCGATGCCGAAGGGCACATCCTGGGATGCCACCTCTTCGGAGCACACGCAGCAGACCTGGTGCAGGAAGTCTGCGCCCTGATGAACCGCCGGGCTACGGTCGGTGACCTGAAGGCCATCATCCACGCCCACCCCACCCTGGGAGAAGTGGTTCAGACCGCGGCACATGAATTTTGACCTAATGCCGGGAGGCTAACAGCCACCCGGACTGATAAAAGCACAGAGACACGAAGATTCAGGAATCGCATCGGAGCATTACCGAACAGATTCCCGGTCTTCGTGTCTCTGTGTTTTTATTTTTTGCGGAAAGTACCTGGAGCGGAAGAAGACCACGGCAGGAGCAAGCTACCTCCCCGGCATGTATGCGATAAGACCCGGGGATAGACAGACCAAAGTATTATACTTAGCCTGCCTAAGTATTATACTTAGACCCCCTAAGTATAATACTTTGGTCCGTATAAGCCCGGCATGTACCGCACTCCTCCCCTGCCTTCAGGTGACTCTCCCCGGGCACATGCCCCGTATGCGCCGTGCCGTCGGCTTACTTCATGCACAGCTTCACGGCAGCCCAGTTGTGCTTCTCCTTGCAATGGATAAACTCCATGCCCAACCGCTCGCCTTCCGCACGGATAGCGGGGACGTCCTCCACGTAGAATCCGCTCATGAAAATGAGGGAACCCGGATGCATGCACGCCGCATAGCGCTCCATGTCAGCCAACAGGATGTTGCGGTTGATATTGGCGATAATGACGTCGAACGGGGCGCGTCCCTCCAGCAACGAAGCATCCCCCAGTTCGACCGTAATGCCCTCCACGTGATTCAGCGCGATGTTGTCGCGAGAGTTGTTCACGCACCAGTCGTCTATGTCTATTGCCGTCAGCGGACCGGCCCCCCGCTTGGCAGCAAGGATGGCAAGGATGGACGTGCCGCATCCCATGTCCAGTACCGACTTGCCCTTCAGGTCCGTGTCGAGCAGCTCCTCAAGAATCAGGCTGGTCGTCTCATGATGTCCGGTCCCGAAGGCCATCTGCGGATTGATGACGATGTCGTATTCTGCCGACGGTACATCCTGATGGAAGGTGCTGTGGATGACACAGCGGTCACCGATGACGATGGGACGGAAGAAATGCTTCTCCCACTCCTCGTTCCAGTTCTTGTCTTCCATTTCCTTTACCTCGTAACGGATGGATGCCCCCTCGACCGGGAACGACGACAAGACGTCCTTCAGTGCATCCTCATCGAAGAGTGAAGCCTGGACGTAGGCCTGAACACCGCCGTCAATGTCAACAAAACTCTCAAATCCTATCTCGCCGCAAAGTGCCGAAAGCACGTCGTTGACGGTCTCCGTGCAAGGATGGGTATGGAAGGTCACTTCTAGATATTTCATAGCTGTCAAATAATAGTTAATGGGTTAAACGGGAGCAAAGATACGAACGATAGGGGGAAATCCCTACGAACAATTAGGGAAAATCCCCCGTCCGATTGTCCAAAGCTTTTTATCTTTGCATCAGAAAAAACAGGACTATTAATAAAGAAAGGAGACTGACGCTATGAAAAAGATTGGATGGCTTATTTGGATAATGGCGCTGCTGCCATGCCTGGCGATGGCGCAAAGCCCCGGCGACGACGTCTACTTTGTGCCCAAGAAGCAGAAGGATGACAAGAAGACCGAAAAGGTGACGGCCAAGTCGGCAGGTGACGTACTGAACGCCACCCAGAAGAAGGGCAACGGCGTGGGTACGGTTGTCGTCCGTGACTACACCGGACGCACACGCGACATCGACGAATACAACCGACGTGAATATGTAACAGGAAAAAATGACTTCTCCATCCAGGACGACACCCTCTACATTGACGAGCGTGCCGACAGTGACCTGCCGGGCGGATGGGTCGGCGAGTTCCAGGGCTCGCAGGATGACTATGAATACGCGGTACGCCTGATACGCTTCCGCAATCCGGCCTATGCCATTCCGGTGAGCAGCCCGCTCTATTGGGACGTGGTCTATGGGACGGCACTCTTCCCGTCGTGGGACTGGAATGTCTACGACGACGGGCTGTATGCCTACGTCTTCCCGACCTTCTCCAACCCGCTGTGGTGGAACTGGCGCTATGACCCCTGGCCCTCATGGAGATACAGTTACTGGTACGGTCCCCGTTATGCATGGGGAAGATATTGGGGCGGTCCGTACTGGGGATGGCATCATCCGCGTCCGCACTTCCATCCGTCGTATGCCCCTGCACGTCCCTCGTTGACCGTGCGACGCAATCCCAACTACATCTCCGGCTCTTACCGTCCGCGTAACACGGTGCGTCCGTCAAGAAACGGCTACGGGAACTATACGCGTCCGAACATCAACCGACGGCCCTCGGCCACTGGACGGGTGGTACGCCCCACACGTCCGAATGTGAACAACGACGGTGTGCGCGGCAACTCCACCTACACGCGTCCGAACATCAACCGTCCGCGGAGCATGGACTATGACCGTCCGAGCAGCACCCGCACACGCAACGTGGACCGTGAACGCCCGACGCGCATGGAGCGTCCGTCCATCCAACGCAGCAACTTCGAGCGCCGCTCCACCCCTGCCAACCGTCCGGCAAGACGACCGAGCGTAGGTGGCGGAGGCGGTTCGAGAGGACGCCGATAAAACGACAGTGTGTGTGAATGTATTGTTTAAATGAATCAACTAACCTAGGAGTATTCTCTATGAAAAGTATCTATAAACTCTCTCTACTGGCCTGCCTGGGAGGTCTGTCGCTGACGACACAGGCGCAGACCTCCTACAACGCCGGTCTGCTGATGGAAAACCAACTGAACGGTACTGCCCGCTTCATGGGCATGGGCGGTGCCATGAGCGCCCTGGGGGCAGACCTGTCGACCCTTGCGACAAACCCGGCAGGTATCGGACTGTACCGGAGCAACGACGTCGCCTTCTCATTGGGCTGGTTCCAACCGACGGCAAAGGCTGAATTCAACGGAGAAAGTACCGACACAAAGCACTCGAAGTTCTCCTTTGACCAGATAGGCTTCGTCTATTCCAGCAAGGTGGGAAACCGCACTGCCATCCGTTTCCTGAATTTCGGCTTCAACTACCGGAAGGTGAAGAACTTCAATTCCGACTTCGACATGATAGGTCCCATGCCCAGCGGCGACTCCTATTCACATAACATCAGAGCCAACCTGCAGGCAGCAGGGAACACGCCGGAGGACTTCGACAACGTATTGAACAGCAACAATCCGTTGGCAGACACCAATTACAGCTGGCTCAGCATCCTGGCAGGTGAAACGGGCTACGTCTCCCCGGGGCTGGACAACAAGGACTTTGACACATGGGGTGCCGACTACATCGGCTTCCACAGTGAAAACAGGGGTGGCATCAATGCCTATGACTTCAACCTGGCACTGAACATCAAGGACCGCGTATACCTGGGAGTTACCCTGGGCGTCTACGACCTCGACTTCGACCGCTACTCCTACTACTACGAAAGGCTGTTCAGTGACAAGCTGCCGGACGAAAGTCCGCTGATGACCCTGGAGAACCAGTACAGCCTGGAAGGCTCAGGCTTTGACATCAAGTTGGGACTCATCTTCCGTCCGATGGAATATTCGCCCCTGCGCATCGGCCTCGCCGTACATACCCCCATCTGGTATAACCTGAGCCAGTGCTATGCGGCAGCCATGGGCATGCAAGACTATCAGGGGCAGGACCGGAACAGCAGCACCGGTTTCACCGACTGGTATGACTACAGCCTGCGCACCCCGTGGAAGTTCAACCTCAGCGCCGCCTACACTTTCGGTCAGAACGTCGCGCTTGATGCGGAATATGAATACGCCGACTACAGCAAGGCGAAGTTCACCGACCCGAACGGCTATGACCTGGACTACTCCAACCAGCTGGTATCCGAGGACCTGAAGGGAGTCCACTCCTTCCGCATTGGCGTAGAGGGACGCATCTTTGACGACATCAGCCTGCGCGCCGGCTATGGTTATACCAGTGCCCTGTACAAAGAGCTTGCCTACAAGTACGATGATCCGACAGCCATCGAGACGGACATCGACTATATGAACAACTACGATGCCCACAGCCTGAGCCTCGGTTTGGGACTCCGCTTCGGAGGGTTCTATGCAGACATGGCATACGTCTATACGCACCAGAAAGCCGACTTCTATCCCTATTCGAACATGATATTCGAGCAGGCTGCCCCACTGACGAAAGTCACGCACGCCGACAACCGTGCCGTGTTCACCCTGGGCTACCGCTTCTGATAAGCGCGAAGCATCTGAACAAAGACGCCGCAGAACCATCCAGCTCTGCGGCGTCTCTGTTTGTCAGACTCCTTCATAATGCAGCCTTAATATCTTCCGAGTATGCTCGTCCACCCGGAAACGGTTGTCGATACGTTCCCCCACGACCCAGGCGACACGGTCTCCGTCCCATAAGAGCCACTGACATTCCTTGCGATTCAGCGGGAACTTGCGGTCCGTCATGTAGTCGCTCAGGAGCTTCTTCCCCTTCATCCCGAAAGGTATGAACCAGTCCCCACGGGCGACACGGCGCAGGGTCAGCGGGAACGTCAGCTTGTCGGCATCCAGGCAGGCGAATTCCCTTCCACGGGGTATGTCGACGTCCGCTCCTCCGGGCATCATGCTCCAAGACACCCGCCCCATCCCGTCAGGCAACGGGACACTCCCTTCAGCCGAAGCTATCTCCAGGCATCCCCACTCCCCTTCCGTCAGTGGATAAAGCAACCAACAGTCCCTATCCACCACGACCTCGTGGGTGAGTGAGCGGAACCGGCGTCCCGGAACCGACGCTGCCGAAGCATAAATGGCTTCCAGTTGTGCCGGGCGGAATCCGTAAGGCGACAGCAATTCATAGAGCAGGCTCTTGGGTGCCTCACTGGCGCATAAGGCTGCCTGCCGGATGCGTATGCCCCCATCGGGCAGTCGCTCAGCCACTCGTTGCTGCTCCTCCGCCATTACCTTATTATATAGGGCTGCCACATCTGCCAGCCGTTCCGCGGTAGCAGCCAGTCCTTCGCGCACCGAGGGGTTGAGCTGTTCCATCAGCGGAAGCAGGTGGTGCCGTATCTTGTTGCGCGTAAAGTCGTCGTGCAGGTTGGTGCTGTCGGTCACATAGTCCTGTCCCCTCTCCTGCAAATAGCGTTCAATCTCCTGACGGGAGACTGCCAACAGCGGACGCACGACATGACCGTTGCGCGGACGAATCCCCTTCAGTCCGTTGATGCCCGTACCGCGAATCAGATTAAGCAACAAAGTCTCCACACTGTCATCCCGATGATGCGCCACCGCAATCTCCCCGGCTCCACACTCCCGGCGAATGCGTTCAAAAGCCTCATAACGCAATTCCCGTGCAGCCATTTCGATGGAAAGCTTATGCTCCCGCGCGTACGCTTCAGTCTGAAAATGTTCAACAGACAACGGCACAAGAAGGCGTTCACACAAATCACGCACAAACGCTTCATCCCGGTCGGACTCCGCCCCTCGCAAATGGAAATTGCAATGCACCGCATGCAAGGCATACCCCAGCTCCCGGAGCACACAGAGCAGCGCCACCGAATCAGCCCCGCCACTCAATGCCACAATTACCGGCACATCAGCCGCTAACAGACGGCCGGCAGCAATATAGTCAGCTATTCTTTTCGTAAACATGCTGCAAAAATAGTCAAATCCAGGCAGGATGGCATCGTCTCCGGGACCAAGCGATGGGACGAGCACGGCTTATTTAAAAACATTCTAAATAAGTTTGCAGTCTGATGAGAATAAAATATCTTTGCAGGCACAAACTTACAAACACACTTATATGCGACTATCAGAACTCAACACCGGAGGAAAGGGAGTCATCGTAAAGGTGCTTGGACACGGAGGTTTCCGCAAACGAATCGTGGAAATGGGCTTTATCAAAGGCAACACCGTGGAAGTCATCCTGAATGCTCCCTTGAAGGACCCCATCAAATATCGCATTCTTGGCTATGAGATTTCCTTAAGACGCCAGGAGGCAGCCATGATTGAAATCGTCAGCGAAGAAGAAGCCAAGCAACTCATCCAGACCGAATACAAGGAAGGCATCACCGAGGAAATCCCCATCGAACAGGTGAAGGATGTCGCACGGGACAAACGGCGTACCATCAACGTTGCGCTGGTGGGCAATCCCAATTGCGGGAAGACCTCCCTGTTCAACATCGCGTCCGGAGCACACGAGCATGTGGGAAACTACAGCGGTGTGACGGTAGACGCCAAGGAAGGATTCTTCGAGTTCCAAGGCTACAAGTTCCGCATCGTCGACCTCCCGGGCACCTATTCCCTCTCTGCCTACACGCCCGAAGAGATGTATGTACGGAAGCACATCATCGAACAGACCCCGGATGTCATCATCAACGTCGTGGATGCATCCAACCTGGAACGCAACCTCTACCTGACGACCCAGCTCATTGACATGAACGTGCGTATGGTCATTGCCCTGAACATGTTTGACGAACTGGAAGCCAGCGGCAACAAGCTCGACTACCGCATGCTGGGCAAAATGCTCGGCGTCCCGATGGTCCCCACCGTGTGCCGTACCAACAAAGGCATCGACCACCTGTTTCATGTCGTAATCAATATCTACGAAGGAGGTGACTTCCTCGACAAGAACGGGGAAATCAATCCGCAAATCCTCCAGGAGCTGCAGGACTGGCACAAGACGGATGTACCCTCCGGATATGAGGACCACATGGCGGACTTCACCCAAAACTATGAAAACGGCAATCCCAAAGAACGCCATTCCTACCGGCACATACACATCAATCATGGTCCGGAACTGGAGATGAACATCGATGAGGTGAAGAAAGCCATCTCCCGGAACGAAGACATACGTTACAAATACTCGACCCGCTTCCTCGCCATCAAGCTGCTGGAGAACGACAGCCAGGTCGAGGGGATCGTCCGTCAACTGCCCAACGGTGAGGAAATCCTCCAGACACGCGACAGAGCAGAAAAGCGTATCAAGGAGACACTCAACGAGGACAGCGAGGCGGCATTGGCCGACGCCAAATATGGCTTCATCGAAGGAGCCTTACGCGAGACGTTCACCGACAACCATTTGCAGAAAGAGCAAATGACAAAGGTCATCGACTCGATTGTCACTCATCGCATCTGGGGCTTTCCCTTCTTCTTCCTCCTGCTCTTTGTCATCTTTGAAGGAACTTATGTACTGGGTGACTACCCCATGCAGGGCATCGAATGGCTGGTGGAACAAATCGGTACGATCGTCCGCAATTACATGCCCGAGGGACCGCTGAAAGACATGATTGTCGACGGAATCATCGGCGGTGTGGGCGGTGTCATCGTCTTCCTGCCCAACATCCTCATCCTGTACCTGTTCATATCCATCATGGAAGACTCGGGATACATGGCACGCGCGGCATTCATCATGGATAAGCTGATGCATAAAATGGGGTTGCATGGGAAATCGTTCATCCCCCTCATCATGGGCTTCGGATGCAACGTACCCGCCATCATGGCCTCACGTACGATTGAGAACCGCAAGGCGCGCCTTGTCACCATGCTTGTCACGCCGCTGATGTCATGCAGTGCACGTCTGCCCATCTACCTGGTACTTATCGGCGCTTTCTTCCCGAAACAAGGCAGCCTGATACTGCTGACGCTCTATGCAACGGGTATTCTGCTTGCCATCCTGCTGGCACGTCTGTTCAGCCGTTTTCTTGTAAAGGGAGACGACACCCCGTTTGTCATGGAACTCCCTCCCTACCGTATGCCAACCAGCAAATCCATTTTGCGGCACACTTGGGAGAAAGGACGCCTGTATCTGAAAAAGATGGGAGGAATCATCATGATTGCCTCCATCATCATCTGGTTCCTGGGCTATTACCCCAACCATGACGCCTATCCCACTGAAGCCATCCAGCAGGAGAACTCCTACATCGGACAAATCGGCAAAGCGATAGAGCCTGTCATCGAGCCTTTAGGATTTGACTGGAAGATGGGTATAGGCCTATTGACCGGTGCCGGCGCAAAAGAGCTTGTGGTAAGTACGCTGGGAGTACTTTATGCCGACAATGGCGACATCGAGAGCGTAGAACTCGCCAAACGGATTCCCATCACCCCGCTGGTTGCCTTCTGCTACATGCTCTTCACCCTGCTTTACTTCCCCTGTATTGCTGTAGTTGCAGCCATCAAGGGAGAAACCGGTAGCTGGAAGTGGCCGCTATTCACGACCATCTATACCACGGCATTGGCATGGATTGTCGCCTTCCTGGTTTACCGGATAGGACTTTTATTCATGTAAAAACGAAAGAACACTATGGACTATCAGGACATCATCGTTATCCTGGTCGGCATCGGATGCCTTCTTTGGATTGGAGTACGTATCTATCGGAGTTTCAAAAGCGTAGGGGACAATGGAGACCCCTGCGCCAATTGCCCGACAGGCTGTGAGCTCCATCAAAAGCTGCAAGAGAAACGCCGTACTTGCGAAAAAAATCAAGGAGGAAGCAAAAAAAGTTGCTGCGAATAGTTGGAGATATAAAAATTTGTACTACCTTTGCAACCGCAAAACCAAGGGAACAAGGTTTACAAAAAGCAGCAACCAAGATGGTTCCTTGACCGAGTGGCTAGGTAGCGGTCTGCAAAACCGTCCACGGCGGTTCGAGTCCGCCAGGAACCTCTCGCAAGAACGACGCGGGAAGGAAGTTTGGGTGAGTGGCTGAAACCAGCAGTTTGCTAAACTGCCGTACGGATTTCCCGTACCGGGGGTTCGAATCCCCCAGCTTCCGCGACATATATAAGGCGCTTTCGTCTAGCGGCTAGGACACATGCCTCTCACGCATGGAACACGGGTTCGATTCCCGTAGGCGCTACAAGGTGAGAATGAAGGAGTTATCTAAAAAGATAGCTCCTTTTTTTGTTGCGTAATATTAAAATATGTTCCGTTTTGGGGTGTTTTTTGGGGCTTTTAGATACTTTTATTGTGCAAATTTTGTGCAAATTCTGTACTGTTGTGCAAATCTTGTGCAAATCTATTGCAAATTTCAGGCTCTTAAAACAGAACAGTGTCACCAGCCCGTTGAACTTCAGCAGGGAGTCACGCAGCCGCTTACCCTTCGTCTCGGCAATGCCCAGCTCCTGGGCGAAATGCTTGACGTCCGTCGTAGCCTCGACAATGTGTTCTTTCCCGTCGATGGAAAGCTTGATATTAAATTTTACGTCTTTAGACATTGCATTTCTGATTTTTATTTCTTATGTTTGCGACAAACCAAAACCTTTAACCCCATGAGAACTCTTGAATTCGGTTTCTTACTATCTTTGATAAGCTTTGTGTTTCTCCTTTGTTCCGTGTTTGCCCAAAGTGCAGATACTACTTTTAAATGTGGGATCGCGTGTGTGGTAGCAGGTTTTACCGGATGCATCCTCTTTACTATGGATCCCCGGTTTCTCAAAGAAGACTGAGAAGTCAAAGAGATTGAGGAACGTTGGGCGGAAAAGAAACGCGCCCGGGAGCAGCGTCGCCTGCAGAAGCAAAACGGCAAAGCGAAGCACTAACCCCGTCTAGCCAACTCCTCGAAGCGTCGCTTCTGCTCCTCTCGGCTCATCACTACCCGGTCAGCACCCCGCTTTTCCTTCTTCTCGTCCCAGGGCAACGGCCAGAACCGCTGCACCGTGGTCTTGTGCTTCATGTACGGACCGCTCAGCGTGTAAGCCAACGCCCGCGTCTGTTCCCACGACTCGCGGCTGTCCGCCTCCCGGGTCTTGGCATGCGCCTCACAGACCGCGCTGAACTCGTCGGGGGTCATCCGCTCAAAGTCATCCAGCCGCATCCCGACACAGCCCAGCGCGTATCCCAGCAACCCGGCTATGGTCGGGCTTTCTTTTTTTTACTCCTGCATCCTTCTCCGTGCCCTCCAGCATCGCGGCGGCCCAGGCTTCCACTTGGTCGGGGGCAATGTGGTCGGCGATGTAGGGGCGACCGGTCTGGTCGCCCGGTCCAACAAACGCCCGGTCCAACACGCATCCGGTTCCCCCCTACACGCTACACGGTCAAAACGGTTTAGACTTCTCCGTCTCGTTGTATGAAGCGGCTCAGGGCTCAGCTTGTGCAAATCCTATACCTATTCCAGTTTGCCAAAAAAGAATCTAATCTAAATATAAAAACAGGTCGCGTTATATGTAAGAGACAGCCCGAACTACTATATTTGTGATTATCAAAACACTTGTCAAACGAACTTTAAATTTAAATATTATGCCTATCGGATGTGTACTTTGGATGATCGTACTTTTCATCCTTGCCACAGACAAGACAGAATGGCGTCCAACTATTATCGGCGCAATTATTGTCATTATCGCCGCAATGATAATAGTGTTTACGCAAAAAAGCGACATTAACTTTCCTGACGAACTGAAAAAAGACAAAGACAATAACGACCAAAAACAATGAACCATGATAACAACGACGTTAAAAGAGGCTTTTACAGCGAAATACCCGAAATACATGCAGATTCTTTCCATGTTTAAGAAGGCGAACGGCTCCCCGCAACATAGGAAAACCTAACCAAACCACAGCATCTGTGGACTAAGGCGGATGCCCAAATCAATATTGGAACCACGACCCCCATAAACGCAAAGAGCGTGCAACTCATTGAGCTGCACGCTTTTGCTTGCGTTTAGTATGTATTTACTTATCGGAATCATTTGACTTCCTCAAAGTCCGCATCCTGCACGTTCTCGTCATTCTTGCCACCTTGACCGGCATTGGCAGAACCGGAGTTCTGGGCACCTTGAGCGCCACCCTGGGCACCACTCTGAGCATACATCTCAGCGCTGGCAGCCTGGAATGCAGTGTTCAGCTCGCTCATGGCAGCATCACAGGCAGCTACGTCCTGAGCCTTGTGAGCATCTTTCAGCTTCTGGAGAGCAGCTTCAATCGGAGCCTTCTTGTCGGCAGGCAACTTATCGCCCAAGTCCTTCAGCTGATTCTCGGTTGTGAAAATCATACTGTCAGCCTGATTGAGCTTGTCTACCTTCTCACGCTCTTTCTTATCAGCCTCAGCGTTTGCTTCAGCCTCAGCCTTCATACGCTCGATTTCATCTTTGCTCAAACCGGAAGAAGCCTCAATACGGATTGCCTGCTCCTTACCCGTTGCCTTATCCTTGGCAGATACCTTCAAGATACCGTTGGCATCGATATCAAAGGTCACCTCAATCTGAGGTACACCACGACGTGCCGGAGCAATACCCGTCAGGTTAAACTGACCGATAGACTTGTTTTGTGCAGCCATCGGACGCTCACCCTGGAGGACATGGATGGTCACCTCGGTCTGGTTATCTGCTGCCGTAGAGAAGATTTCACTCTTCTTGCACGGGATAGTCGTGTTCGCATCAATCAACTTGGTCATCACACCGCCCATGGTCTCGATACCCAAGGTCAACGGAGTGACATCCAGCAAGACCACGTCCTTGATTTCGTTGGTCAACACGGCACCCTGGATAGCGGCACCGATGGCAACAACCTCATCCGGGTTCACACCCTTCGAAGGAACTTTGCCAAAGAAGTCCTCAACCAACTTCTGTACGGCGGGGATACGAGAAGAACCACCTACCAGGATTACTTCGTCGATGTCCGAAGTGCTCAGACCAGCATCGCTGATGGCCTTCTTACAGGGTTCCAGACAAGCCTGGATCAAGTTATGTGCCAGAGCCTCAAACTTGGCACGGCTCAAAGTCTTCACCAAGTGCTTGGGCACACCACCTACCGGCATGATGTACGGCAGGTTGATTTCCGTCGTCGTAGAAGAAGACAACTCTATCTTCGCTTTCTCGGCAGCCTCCTTCAGACGTTGCATTGCCATCGGGTCCTGAGTCAGGTCGGCACCTTCGTCATTCTTGAACTCCTGAACCAGCCAGTCAATGATTACCTGGTCGAAGTCATCACCTCCCAAGTGAGTATTACCGTTGGTCGATTTCACTTCGAACACACCGCCGCCAAAGTCGAGGATGGAAATATCAAACGTACCACCACCCAAGTCGAAGACTGCAATCTTCATGTCCTTGTTTGCCTTGTCGACACCGTATGCCAAAGCGGCTGCTGTCGGCTCGTTCACGATACGTTTCACATCCAGACCGGCAATCTGACCGGCTTCCTTGGTTGCCTGACGTTGTGAATCGGAGAAGTATGCCGGAACCGTGATGACAGCCTCGGTCACTTCCTGACCCAGGTAATCTTCAGCGGTCTTCTTCATCTTCTGCAGAATCATTGCGGAGATTTCCTGCGGAGTGTACAGACGGCCGTCGATATCGACACGCGGTGTGTTGTTGTCGCCTCTCACGACCTTGTAGGGTACACGCGAGATTTCCGTAGCTACCTGATCGTAGGTCTCACCCATGAAACGCTTGATGGAGTAAACCGTACGGGTCGGGTTGGTGATAGCCTGACGTTTGGCAGGGTCACCGATTTTACGTTCGCCACCGTCAACAAAACCTACGACTGAAGGAGTCGTACGCTTGCCTTCGCTGTTGGCGATTACTACAGGTTCGTTGCCTTCAAATACGGCAACACATGAGTTTGTAGTTCCTAAGTCAATACCAATAATCTTTCCCATAATTGTATCTTTTTTTATTTATTATTATTCGTGTTAGTACTCTCGAAGCAACGCTTCGCATACTATAAAGCAAACCGCGTGCCAAAACCCGTCCGCCGGTCAAAAAAGAGCAGCCCACCTCTATATAAATAAGGTAATAGATATCCTCCGCCACTCCCACCCGGAAAATGACAGAATACTGACAATACGTCAGGATTCCAGGCGGCTTTATCTGTCAAAAAGGAAGGAAACAGGCACTTCCCTTGCCACCTTTCTCCCGTTTCATACCCGATGCATGCGAAATAAATACTATCTTTGCAGCCCCAAACAAAGTAAACTAGATTGCTCCTGTAAGCATGGAATGGATTAGCACTACGATATTGGAACATTCGGCGCTGCAAGCCGTCATCATCATCTCACTCATCTCTGCCATTGGACTCGCACTAGGGCGGATCCGTGTTCTCGGCGTATCACTCGGTGTCACTTTCGTATTTTTCATGGGTATCCTGGCAGGACATCTCGGCATATCCATCGACTCCCAGATGCTCAACTATGCGGAGAGCTTCGGTCTGGTGCTGTTCGTCTATGCACTGGGGCTGCAGGTCGGTCCCGGCTTCTTCAGCTCCTTCCGTACCGGCGGACTGCGGCTGAACATGATGGCTACCGGCGTCGTGCTGGTCGGCACGGTGATGGCACTGGGCCTCTGCTATTGCACACCGGTCAACCTGCCCGACATGGTGGGACTCTTGTGTGGAGCAACAACCAATACCCCTGCCCTCGGTGCCGCCCAGCAGGCACTCAAACAGATGGGAATGGACAGCAGCGGAGCAGCCTTGGGCTGTGCCGTGACTTATCCGCTCGGAGTGGTCGGCGTCATCTTCGCCCTCATCCTGTTCCGCAAGCTCTTCGTCCGTCAGCAGGACCTCAACGTGCAGGAGAAGGAGGACCACAACCACACCTACATCGCCGCTTATCAGGTGCACAACCCCGGCATCTACGGCAAGAACCTGAAAGAAATCGCCCAACATACCAACCACAAGTTTGTCATCTCCCGCCTGTGGCGCAACGGCAACGTGTGCATCCCGACCTTCGACACCCGGCTGGAGGAAGGCGACCGTCTGCTGGTCATCACTTCCGACAAGGATGCACTGGGGCTGACCATCCTCTTCGGTGAACAAGAGAACACCGACTGGAACAAGGAGGACATCGACTGGGATGCCATCGACAGCAAGATGGTGTCGAAACGCATCATCGTGACCCGCCCTGAAATCAACGGCAAAAAGCTCGGGTCACTCCGCCTGCGCAATGCCTTCGGCATCAACATCACCCGCATTTACCGTTCCGGCATCCAGTTGCTTGCCACCCCGGAACTGGTGTTGCAACTGGGCGACCGCCTGACGGTCGTCGGGGAAGCTCCCGCCGTCCACAACGTCGAGAAGGTACTCGGCAATGCCGTGAAAAGCCTGAATGAGCCCAACCTCGTGTCCATTTTCATCGGTATCACGCTGGGTCTGCTCCTGGGTTCCATCCCCATCAGTGTCCCCGGCATCGAGCTGCCCGTCAAGCTGGGGCTGGCAGGCGGCCCCATCGTGGTGGGCATCCTCATCGGCACCTTCGGACCACGCATACACATGGTCACCTACACCACCCACAGTGCCAACCTGATGCTGCGCGCACTGGGGCTTGCCATCTACCTGGCATGTCTGGGGCTGGATGCCGGAGCCCACTTCTTCGAGACGGTCTTCCGCCCGGAAGGACTCCTGTGGGTCGGTATCGGCTTTATCCTGACGTTTGTCCCGGTCATGCTCATGGCATTTGCCGCCTTCAAACTGTGGAAACTGGACTTCGGTTCCGTGACAGGCATGCTCTGCGGAAGCATGGCAAACCCCATGGCGCTCAACTATGCCAACGATACCATCCCCGGCGACAACCCTGCCGTGTCCTACGCCACGGTCTACCCCTTCTGCATGTTCCTGCGGGTCATCATCGCCCAGCTGCTCCTGATGAGCTTCCTCTGACGGAAGAGAACCCGATGGGGTCCGTCCATCAAAAAGACAGCCCGCAACCCTTTTTGCTTGACAAAACACCCCGATTCGCATTTTCCTGCTAACTCATATCCGACTCAATTTCGATAAACCAGAGCGAAAATGCTAAATCCAATTAACATTCGAGGCGAAAACAGCCTTCCATTTTAGAAAACTATACATTTCATTTTCAGAAAACAGACAAAACGTGCCCGGAACAATATTGTTTCGCGAGCCAAACAATATTGTTTGCCGCGTCAAACACATTAGTTTCATCGCCCAAACACGATTGTTTCACGCCCGGAAGTCAAATCTTTGGAAAATGGAAGTAATAAATCCGGAGTTTCACTCTCCAGAAGGTGTGCCGTGTCAATAAATCGGAAGGTTTCGGAAAGTATGGAATACCGCGTGTCAGGTATCCGTTGTGAAAAGTGGAGTACCCCTGTCCGCTCACAAGGACAGCATTCATCGTCCATCCGCAGCAAAGTGTATTTTGCGAATCGCCTGAGAATGCCACGAAATCCACCAACTCGTATTTTGGTGCGAGCATGGATACTGTGGAGACCTTCGTTTGACACTTTGTCAATCGGAGAAAAAGCGACGTCCGCCTGACGCATCAGAAGCGGCAAACCCCGAAAAGAATGGAAACGTCAGTCCTTTTCCACTTTCCTGCTGACGGGAACTTATTGTAAATCCCCCTCCTATGTGACGAAAACTGTAACACGAATGTAATATATGTAACATTGTTTGTTGCCTGGGGATGGTATATCTTTGCAGCGTGATTCTTATAACTACTTAAAATCTTTATGGAAACAATTTATTTAGGACTAGTCATTTTCCTATTCATGCTGGCTGTCTTTGACCTGTGGGTGGGAGTCAGCAACGATGCGGTCAACTTCCTCAATTCCGCCATCGGTGCCAAAGCCGCCAAGTTCAGGACCATCATGATTATCGCTGCCATCGGAATCTTCTGTGGAGCGACCATGAGCAGCGGCATGATGGACATCGCGAGACACGGCATTTTCAGGCCGGAGCAGTTCTTCTTCGACGAGCTGATGTGTATCTTCCTCGCCGTCATGGTGACCGACATTATCCTGCTGGATATCTTCAACTCCCTCGGTCTGCCGACCTCGACCACCGTATCCATGGTCTTCTCCCTGTTGGGAGGTACTTCCGGGTTGACCATCATCAAGCTCGCCCATGACACGACAGGACTCAGCATCGCTGACCTGATGAACACCGAAAAAGCGCTCTCCGTCATCATCGCCATCTTCGTTTCTGTGGCAATCGCCTTCTTCTTCGGGACAATCGTCCAATTCCTCTCCCGTCTCCTCTTTACCTTTAATTATAAATCACACCTCAAATGGAAAATCGGCCTCTTCGGAGGTGTCGCAGCCACAGCCATCTGCTACTTCATGCTGGTGAAAGGCATCCGCGACATGAGCTTCATGACCGATGACATGCGTGCCTACATCGATGGTCACAGCATGACCTTCATCGTCGGGGGACTGATTATCTTCACGGTGCTGATGCAGATTCTCCACTGGCTGAAGGTCGATGTCTTCAAGGTGGTGGTCCTGCTGGGAACCTTTGCACTGGCCATGTCGTTCGCCGGCAATGACCTGGTGAACTTCATCGGTGTGCCTTTGGCAGGATTCTCCTCCTACCAGGACTATATGGCTGCCGGCGGAGGAGACGTGACCCAGCACATGATGGGGGCACTCAACGAGTCGGCACATACGCCTGTCTACTTCCTGGCAGCCGCCGGCATCGTGATGGTCATTTCACTGATGACCTCCAAGAAAGCACACAACGTGGTAAAAACTTCCGTTGACCTGGCACGTCAGGATGTCGGCGACGAGATGTTCGGGTCTTCACGCATGGCACGTTCCATCGTCCGCACGACCATGAACGCCTTCAACAGTGTGATGAGCATCACACCGATGCCCGTCCGCAACTGGGTGCGCAAGCGTTTCAATCAGGATGAGATTATCCTGGCCAACGGAGCCGCCTTCGACATGGTGCGCGCTTCGGTCAACCTGGTGCTTGCCGGTCTGCTCATCGCGGTGGGAACCTCGCTGAAGCTCCCGCTGTCAACCACCTACGTGGCCTTTATGGTTGCCATGGGTTCGTCGCTTGCCGACCGTGCCTGGGGACGTGAGAGTGCCGTGTTCCGCATCACCGGTGTGCTGTCAGTCATCGGCGGATGGTTCATCACGGCAGGTGCCGCCTTCCTGCTCTGCTTCACCATCACGCTCATCATGTACTTCGGTGGGGCAGTTGCCATCGTCATCATGATTGCCATCGCCATCGCCCGACTGGTCTACAGCCACAAGAAATACAACAAGAAGATGAAGGCAGAGACTTCCGATGACCTCTTCCGTCAGATTGTAGCCTCGAAAGACAAGAAGGAGACTTGGTCGCTGCTTTGTCAGCACATCGCCGACAACCAGTCGCTCTATCTGACCTTTGTCATCGACACTTACACCCAGATTACCGACGGTTTTGTCAACGACGACCTGCGTACCCTGCGTCGTGCCGACAGTGCCTTGCGCACGGAAAAGGGAGCGTTGAAGAAGATGCGCCGGAAAGAGATGGTGGGTCTCCAACGCATCGACAAGGACATCGCCATCGAGAAGAATACCTGGTTCCACCTGGGTAGCAACAGCTGTCAGCAGATCATGTACTGCTTGCGCCGTATCTGTGAACCCTGTGAAGAGCACGTGGACAACAACTTCAAACCCATGCCCATGGAACTGGTGAAAGAGTTCATCCCCTTGCGCGACACCCTTGTGTACCTGCTGAAGCGGACGCACACCGTCATCTCTGAAGGCAAGTACAACGAAGTGGATGAAATCCGTGCCGAATGCGACCGCCTGAAGGAATCGCTTTCACGCACCCGCAAGTTGCAGATGAACCGCATGCAGGATGTGAAAAACAACCTTGCCGTCTCCTATGTTTACCTGAACATCCTGCAGGAGACCCAGGAGCTCGTCAGCTCGTTGCGCCACCTGCTGCGTGCAACCCGCCGTTTCCAGACCAACGAATACGATGCCTGACGTGAAATAAGGAACATTTGTTTAACTTCAAGAACACCGGTCTCTCGCTGCCCCGTGCAGTGGAGGCCGGTTTCTTTTTACACGGAACCTCCCTCCGGCATACAAATCCTCCCGTTTCTGATGGAAGCTGGACATTTATACGTACTTTTGTCACAAAAAACAAAGACAATGAAACAACTTAGCTGGATTTTACTGTTATTCCTGGGACTGGGCACAGCCGTCCAGGCTGCCAAGGTAGACACGTTGAAAGTGTTTAGTGAAAAAATGAAGCGGAACATCCGCGTGTTGGTCTTCGTACCGGACGGAGACGGCAAGGTGCCCACACTCTACCTGCTGCACGGATATGGCGGCGACGAACGGAGCTGGTCGGGCATCACCGACTTGAAGCAGATGGCGGATGACAATCACCTGCTCATCGTCTGTCCCAACGGCGACCGCAGCTGGTACTGGGACAGTCCGCTGCATCCCGAAGTACAGTTCGAAACGTTCGTCTCGAAAGAACTCCCGGCATACATCGATGCCCACTACCCCACTTATGCCCGTCGTGAGGGTCGTGCCGTAACCGGATTCAGCATGGGCGGCCACGGAGCCATGTGGAACGCCTTGCGTCATCCCGAGACATTCGGAGCCGCAGGCAGCACCAGCGGAGGTCTGGACATCCGCCCCTTCCCCAACAACTGGGAGATGCAGACGCAGCTGGGTTCACCCGCCGAATATCTGCAAAACTGGGAGAACTACACCGTCTACAATTCCCTTGATGCCTTCCTGGGCAGACAGACGGCTCTCATCATCGATTGCGGTTACAGTGACTTCTTCTACCAGGTCAACCAGAATGTACACCACCGCCTGCGCGAACTGAACATTGCCCACGACTTTTACGTACGTCCCGGTGGCCACACGGGTACTTATTGGGCAAATGCCATCCATTATCAGGTTCTTTTCTTCGTACGCCACTTCCGGGAAGCCGGACTGGAGTTCTGAGGGAGAATGGACTCACACTAAAAATCCCCATATTCCTCCTTGATGATACGCAGCGCCTTGATAGCGGCAGGAAAACCGATGTAAGGCAGGCACTGGATAACGGCAGCAGTCAATGTCTCGGGCGAGTTGCCCACATTGATGTTGCCGTGATAGTGTGAGTGGAGCTGACTCTCGGCTTCCAAGGTGGTCAGTACGCAGTACCCCAATAACTCACGTGTCTGCAAGTCGAGTGCCCCACGACTGTAGATTTCACCGAAGAAATAGTCGGTCAGGAACTGTTCTACATTCATGCCCATATCGCCGGGCATACCAGACATGACGGATGACACGCCGCCGGGATATTGCTTGTCCTGAATGGCTTTGCCTGTCTCGTGACGTGTTTCTTCCGTTACCGTGCCCTGTTTAGCCAACGGCAGGGAAACACCACGCTCCTTGAACACTTCGTTTACCGTAGCCACGGCATTCAGCATCTTGGGGAAGCCGATGAACGGAGCGGTGAGATACATCACTTCGCGCAGTTCTTCGGGCGTGACATCGACATTGAGTGCTGCTCCGGCATGGGCTTTCAGTTGCGGGAGTGTCTGCATCGTGGCAAGAGTGATGCAGGTAATCATTTCACGTTGTTTCAACGTCAGTTCACCCGTCTGGAACACCTCGCCGAAGATGAATTTCTGGAGGATGTCCATCATTTCCGGGTCTGTGCCTTGCCCGGTCAGCGCTTCGCCGCCAAACAGGGTGTGGTAATTCTGCTTGCATACTTCGATTCTATCCATAGTGTCTGTTGTTTGTGCCGTCGCGGACAGACTTCCTGTCAGCACGAGGGCGATTGTTGCTATTATATTCTTCATTTTTCTTTTGATAAAGGATTATAAACTCCTGCCCAACTTGTAGGCTTGCTGCGGATAATCCGTATTCCTGACGCTGCCTGCCGTCCATACGCCCGATGCCACCACTTCGCCCACACTTGTCCAGCCGAGATAATCCATCAGCGTATGGTAATGCAACAGCATCGGTTCCGCCTCTTTCTTGGCGGTATCAGCGTAGGTCATCAGGAAGGCAGCTTTCTTCCGTGCACCCTTGATTTGTCCGTTGATGGCATAGAAGCGGTCTATCACCCGTTTCATCTGCGCCGAAATGCCGAAGTAATACATCGGCGTGGCGAATACCACCATATCCGCATCTATCAGGTGCGGACGGAGTTCCTGAAAGTCATCGTTGAAAATACAAGGTCCATCCATGCCACAGCGGTTGCAGGCGCGGCACGGCTCCACCTGCTTGAACGCACAGTCGAAACGGAACACCTCGTGCCCCTTTTCTTCCGCGCCTTTGATAAACTGCTCCGCCAGATAAGCGGAATTGCCGTTCTTACGGGGACTGCCCGTCAATACTACTATCTTCATCTTGCCGGTCTTTGATTCGTTATCGTTTATGTGGTCGAAAGCCTGCACTATCCCTGTTCCAGCCACCGCCGTACCCAAGGCTGCGAGTGCAGACTTCTTCAGAAATTCGCGTCGTTCCATAAGTGTCCGGGATTAAAGTCCTGTCATCTTCTCCTGGTCTTCCGGATAGCGTCCGCCTATAATCTCGATGCTGTCCAAATGACGGCGGATATCCGCCAGTTCTTCGGTCGTGAACTGTATGTCCGCACCGCCGATGTTCTCCTCGATACGCTCAATACGCTTGGTTCCCGGAATAGGTACAATCCACGGCTTCTGCGCCAGCAGCCAGCCAAGGGCAATACGGGCAGGAGTGGTTTCTTTCCGCTTTGCCAAAGCCTCCACATATTCCACCAGTTCCATATTGTGCTTCAGGTTTTCGCCTTGGAAACGGGGAATGGCGGAGCGGAAATCGGTCTTGTCAAACTTCGTGTCCTTGTTGAAACGCCCGGTCAGCATCGCCTTGCCCAGCGGACTGAACGGCACGAAGCCGATGCCCAGTTCTTCCAACGTGGGCAGCAGTTCCGCTTCCGGCTTCCTGTACCACAAGGAGTATTCGCTCTGCACGGCGGTCAGCGGACAGACGGCGTGGGCACGGCGCACCGTGGCAGGCGCGGCTTCCGATAATCCCCAATGCAGCACCTTGCCTTCCTTTATCAGTTCGCCTACGGTCTCGGCTACCGTTTCAATAGGCACATTCGGGTCAACTCTGTGTTGATAGTAAAGGTCGATATGGTCGGTACGCAGACGGCGCAACGAGCCTTCCACCGCCTTGCGGATGGTTTCCGGACGGCTGGAGAGCGAGACGGGACGTGCCGATGTGGTCAAGTCCGGCGTTTCGGACAAGTCGTAACCGAACTTGGTGGCAATGACCACCTTGTCGCGCACGGGCTGCAACGCCTCGCCTACCAAGTCCTCGTTTTGACCGTAGCTGTACACTTCGGCGGTGTCGAAGAACGTAACGCCCAAGCCCACCGCCTTGCGGATGGTATTTATCGCATCCTTTCGGTCGGGATACGGGGGATAGCTTTGCGTGAATCCCATGCAGCCCAATCCGATGGCGGACACTTCCAGTTTGTCTTTTCCTAAAAATCTTGTTTTCATTGCTTTTCCTCCTTTCTGTATGCCTTCCCGAAGCTGGTGCATTTGCCGATGGTCTCACCTGTGCGCAGATAGGTGTAGTTCGGCATCTCGAACAGCACGGGTTTCAGCTTGTCATAATCGGGCTTGCCCTTTTCGTTCAGGCAATCCTCGTCCACGCAGGTGTTCGTTATCTTGCAGATGAAATTGTCGAAAGTATCCGTCTCGTAGTTGTCCACCACCTCGCACTCCATCACCAGCGGACTTTCGTCGATGACGGGCGTTCCGGCTTCGCCCATGTGATACACAAATACATCCGACTTGTCCGCCTTCGCTCCACTAACACAGCCCACATAGTCGGCTCGTTCCAACATCGCTTCATTCACCATATTGACGGACACCTTGCCCGTCTGCTTCACTCCCTCGTTGGTATAATGTTTCTTGAACATACTGAGCATAATCAGGTCGTGCCCGATGATACCCACGTGGGCAACCAGCAGCCAGTTCACTTTTCCGTTCACTTCCGTACCCACGACCACTGCGGGCGTGGGGTACAATCCCAATACATTTCCGATGTTCTTCTTCATTGTTATCTTGTTTTTATGTTTATAGTCTTATCATCTTTAATCAATTCAGACAATCCTTTCAGTATCTCCACTTCGTTAGCCTCCAAGGGTATGGATGCCTCCCCATCAAGGAAATAATGCAAAAGCTGTTGCGGTGTGACGTGATGGCGGTCTGCAATGAAGCATACTGCCTCGTCCGTACATAATTCTTCAGGTAGTTCCACTTTCTGTTCCATTTTGCTTACAGTTTATCTGATGCAAAATTACGCCGGAACAAGAAGGAACATCGTAACCATAAGTGGGGGAAGCATACCATTTTTACTGAAAGTGCAGCCTAGGTAAACTTTTGGTCATGAAATACTTTATCTTTGTATCGGTTTAACAGGAAACAAGATGAGCAAGATTCTGAAAGTACGAAATGTCAATGATTATGGCCGCTACCTCGGATCCAAAGAGCAGCACCCGTTAGTCAGCGTTATCGATTATGCCGAAGTGTCACCCATACGTCACAGTCTGAATAATTACAGTGTGTACGGGCTGTTCTTGCGGGACGATGCCAATGTAGACTTAGATTATGGTTGCGGCAAATATGATTATAACAAGGGTACGCTGCTCTGTGTGGCTCCCGGACAAATCGGCGGCAAGGAAGATAATTGTGAACGGGTGGCGATTGCAGGCTGGGCACTCCTGTTCCACCCCGACTTGCTACATGGTTTCCCCTTAGAAAAACATATCAAGGAGTATTCCTTCTTCGACTACCGCGTAAATGAAGCCCTGCACATGACCGACGAAGAACACGATATCCTCGTTTCGCTGATGCGCCAGATGCGTGAGGAACTCGGCAAGAATCCAGACGAGCTTCAAAACGCCATCCTCGTGGGCTACATCGAACTGGCACTCAACTTCTGCCAGCGCTTCTACAACCGCCAGTTCATCACCCGGAAGATTGAGAACTCCGACATCCTCGTCCGCTTCGACCGCCTGCTCCGCGACTATTTCGAGGACAAGCTCCAGCTGACCCTCGGCCTGCCCACCGTACAGTATTGCGCCGACAAACTGTGCATGTCCGCCAATTACTTCGGCGATGTCATCAAGAAGACCACCGGAGACACGGCAAGTAACCACATCCGTCAGTTTGTCATCCAGCTTGCCAAGAACGGGCTGGCTTCCGGTGAGACCGTTTCTCAGATATCAGACAGCCTCGGCTTCGAATATCCCCAGCATTTCAGCCGGATGTTCAAGAAACAGGAGGGCGTTACGCCGTCGGAGTACTGCCAGAAGTTGAGGGGCTGACATACAAACCAATCATCCCAATGCCACACCGATATTTCATCGGGTCGAGATGTTTCAAAGCTCGCCCCGTATTATTTTGAAATATTGTTCCGGTTATAATTCAGATTTTCATTTCCTCTTCAAATGTCTTCACATCAACAATCCGGCAAGAGGTAATCTTCTTGATAACCAATAAATCTTTATCACCTGTCACGAGATAATGAGCTTTAGCTTCCACTGCCAGCGCAAGCAGATAATCATCTTCTTCGTCACGGCAAATATGTATATCTTGAGATGGCTCAAACAGAATTCCTTTTAGACGTAAGAATGATAAAAGAGATTCTACTTCCTCCAAAGGAAAGTATCTTGCGAACTTGGGACGTTGTGTCACTTCTCTGATTTCTTCCAACAATTCATCACACAATACCAAGTCAATACGATCGTCACTTAACAAAGAAACAAGAGAAGACAGTTTTCGACCAATCAGAAAGCTAATCCAGCAATTCGTGTCAACAATGACCCGCTTCTTTCTTGCGCCGCGCATACCGTTCCTTTCTTACTTGTTTCACTTCCGCGAGAATATCCTCTTCACTCAATTCATCCGTCTTAAACGTCTCTAAAAAATGTTCCAACTCAGCTTCAGTGGCATCTTTGGTCAAAATACGCCCCAAACGCAACTGCATACGTGTCGGCAATTGCTTGACCAGACTCAGTATCTGGTTGTAATTTAAGTTTAATACGGCATCCATAACGTTACATCTTTTATCTTTGCGAATATAGAAAAAAATCAGGAAATGAAGCAAAGGAATCTCCCTAATTCTCCACTCTACTCAAACAATCGCCCCGCATTCCCCACAAAAACCTGTCCGCATATTCGGCAAGTTCCTCATCCGAAGCCAGCGTCTGCCGCAGCCGTTGCAGGTTGGCTTTCAGTACGGCATCTGGCAAATAAGGATAATCCGAACCGTAAAGGATATGGTCAGGCGTGGTGAGGGTGAGCAGCGAGCGTAAGACTTCGATAGTCGGATTGCCCGCCAAGTCGAAGTAAAGGCGCGACAGATTGCCTTCCCAGTCTATCGGTTGCATATAGCCCTGCGCGACCATTGCCGGGAGGATGGATTTCATTCGCGGCAACGCCAACGGCAGGAACGAGCCGCAATGGGGCACGACTACTTTCAGGTTCGGGTAGCGCACCAGCACGTTTCTCGACAGCATATTCACCACGGCACGGGTGGTCTCCGCCGGATATTCGTACATCGCTAGCGGCGTGGTGGCAATGATTTCCTCCGGATAAGGCGTAGGGCGGTGCGGATGGATGATGATGACAGCGTGCCGCTCGTTCAGGACTTCCATCAGCGGGTCCAGTTCCTTGTCGCCCAAGTATTGCCCTCGGCTGTTGGTCGCCAGTTTCACGCCGTCCGCACCCAAAGTGTCAAGCGCATAAATGGCTTCGCGGATGGCGGCATCCACGTCGGGCAGAGGCAGGGCGGCGCAGAACTTGAAACGGCCGGGGTATTGCTGTTTCACTTTTGCCGAAACCTCGTTCACCCGGCGGATGCACTTGGCACTCTCCTCCGTGTCGTCGTAATACGGTTGCGGAGCGGGCATGGTCAGCACAGCGGTGCGGATGCTCGCGCTGTCCATAAAAGCAATGTGCCGCTCCGCATCCCAAGCGGGCAACGGGAAGGTTTCTTCCAGTTCCGCTCCGTGCGCTTTCAGCACCTCCACGTATTCGGGGATGATGATGTGGGTGTGGACATCGACCGTCTGCGCAATCTTTTCCTGTGCCATAATTCCTCCCATGTCAGGCATAGTTGCCACGAATAACCAAAACAGTATCTTTTTCATGTGTCGAGAATATTACTCCATAAAGTTGTTAATCCGGTTGGCAGGATTGAGCGGTGTCTGGTCAGTCAGTTCCAATGACTTGACCATGTGCAGCGTCCCCTGCTTGTATTTCTGAAAATGCGAGGAAGCTATGTGCTTGTTGTAAGCCTCCTTGTTTGCGTATGTTTCAAGGATGGTTATCTGGCAGGGATTTTCCTTTTCGCCGACGGCATACATGGTCAGCACGCCCGGTTCGGTACGCAGGGAAACTTCGCCCACCTCGGTTACATATTTTATGTATTCATCGAGGTACTGCGGATAGACTTCGATTTTCGACAGGCGCACGATGCCATCGGCAGCCATCCGTTGCTTGGCACACATGCCCGGTTGTGTTTCCTTATCTTCCCCACTGCATGACAGCAATCCGAACAGAAGCAATGTGGTTAATAGATATCGTATCATATTATTGCCTTTCAAATCTTACGTTTACACTCTCCGTTCCTTGCAACAGGCTGATGCCATCATCGTCGATATGTCCGATTTCGATGAGTGAACTACTCTCCGACCAATCACGGCAAAAGATAGCGACATTGCCCCACGGCTCATAGATAGTAATGTCTCCGACTGCCGGAGTACAACCGCGCGGCGTATCGTCAAGGCTGAGTTCCGGGTCGGGATAGAATATCTTTTCCGTGCCGTTATTATAGTCCTCTAATGTAACCTCCAACGGCAGGCGAGAAAGGAAGTCGCGCGCTGCACCGTTGTCCTCCATCGTAGCTGTGATAGTCTGTTCGCCCACGATAATGTTGATGTGTAAGGATGCGGCATCGGGTGTATCCGGCTCTTCACGGCTTGCGCCAAGACTCTCCAGCCATTGCGGAATACGTGTTCCCATACTGCCCAGCGTACTTGAAGTGAGCAACAAGGATTCCTCAAACACGGCATCGGGGACAAGCACTGCCGCATCCCTTTCGGAAGTGCCTATGCCGCTGCTTCCACTGCTGGCAAAGAGGGCGATATGTTTCCCAGCCAACAAATCGGCGTGGTTGTGCAGGAATGCCTGCATCGGTGTGGCAATATGGCTGTACCAGATGGGATAGCCGATGAACACGATGTCATACGCATCAAAACTTTCCACCGATGTGGTGATAGCAGGATAGTTTCCCTGTTCGATGGCATCCAGTTCCGCCTGCGCACGGTCGAGCATCGCATTGTAGTCTTCCTCGTATGGAGTTTCCGGCTCTACCACTATCATATCGCAATCCAATGTGGACTGGATGGTCTGCGCCATACGCTCGGTATTTCCTGTACGGGAGCAATAAAGTACAAGGTATCTGCCATTGCCTCCCTCCACATTTCCGCCTTCTTCGTTGTTTCCTTCATTACCTTCTTTCCCGTCGTCTTCTTCGGGAGTGGTCTGTTCCTGTTCGTCCGTGAGCGGATTGTCATCACTGCATGCCGATGAGAAAACAAGTGTTGTCAACAGCATCAATGGGATTAAAAATAACTTTTTCATACCTTCTTCCTTTTATTATTCTACTTTGCAAAGATACGACGGCACAAACCGAAACAGGATAGACATATCCTCTGCCTTTATACCAATTTCACTGAAAATACAAATGGCTTCAGAATACCGTTCAGCAAAGGTCAGACCTTAGGGTATCTCAAGTCCGACCTGAGGTAGGCTCGTATCCGGGCAGGGTGCAGGAGGGGTTGATGATGGGCGAATGGCAGGAAGAAAATTTGACATGGAAAAGAAAAATTGATACAGACTATCGTTTTACTTTTATCTAACCATTTACATAGGTCCCCATTATTTCTTTCTTATTGTTAGGGATGTACTTGCAGATGGAGCGGACTCTTCGATAAGCAACAGTTTCATTTCAGTAACATAATGATGCTTCCACAGGTTATCAACAATGCGCCGACCACAACCCGCAGGCTGACTTCCTCTTTCAGGAACAAGAACGACAGGCAGATGGTGATGACCACGCTTAGTTTGTCAATCGGCGCCACGCGCGACACGTCGCCCGTCTGCAACGCCTTGAAGTAGAACAGCCACGAAAGCCCCGTTGCCGCTCCACTCAACACGAGGAACAGCCACGAATGGCGCGGGATGTCCCTTATCTCGTCCACGTGCGAGCCGAATAAGACGATACCCCACGTAATAAAAAGTATCACCGTCGTACGTATGGCGGTCGCCAAATCCGAATTGATGTCCCTGACTCCCACCTTGGCGAAGATGGCGGTCAGCGCGGCGAAGAATGCCGAAAGCAGGGCGTAGTATTTCCACATAAATAAATCCTCCTTAATGATTAGGGCGATACAAAATTATCGCATCCGATAGAAAAGTAGAACGATAGTTTGTGGAAAGTTTGAAGATAAGAGAAAAGGGGACGTGACCTAATCAGTAATTTACCAAAGCTGGAATGCCTGTTTCTGCCATAGGCAAAGGATAAATGGTGCCATATTTTCAATATTTCTGCGAAGGTAGGGAAACATGGAGAGCGGGGGCAAGCGTTACCGGATGAAAACAGCGTGGAGACAGCCCTTATCAGCGCCGACAAGCACTGTCCCCGCCGTTTCTTTTCTATTCTTCGCCGTTACAGGCTCGTCAACACGGGATTTTCCAGATAGTTGAACAACCGATGCACCTCGCTCGGCTTGCGCGGGTCGAGCATCTGCGGACGGGCAAGGTCGAGCGATGCGAGCTGTTCGATATCCTCTACTGACAGCTCGAAGTCCCAAATGGCGAGGTTCTCTTCCATTCGGTTGCGATGGATGGATTTCGGAATGATGCTCACACCCCGCTGCACGTTCCAACGGAGGATGACTTGCGCCACTGTTTTGCCGTGCCGCTCGGCGATGCCTTTCAGCACGGGATTGGTGAACATCCCGTTCATCCCTTCGGCGAAAGGCGCCCACGCCTGCGGCACGATGCCGTACTCGCGCAAAATGGCAAGTTCCTCTTCCCGCTGGTAGAACGGATGCAGTTCCAGTTGGTTCACCATCGGCTTGACTTCAGCCGTATAGCAGAGGTCGATAATGCGGTCGCTCTGGAAGTTGCTCACGCCGATGGCTCGAATGCGCCTCTCCTTGTACAGTTCCTCCATTGCCCGCCACGCGCCGTAATAGTCGCCAAAAGGCATGTGGATGAGATATAAATCCAGATAATCGAAACCCAGATTATCGAGTGTCCGTTGGAAAGCAGCCTTTGTCTGTTCATACCCCATCTCGTTGATAAACGCTTTGGAGGTGACGAACAAATCCTCACGAAGCAGCCCCGATTTGCGGATGGCCGCGCCTACCGTCGTTTCGTTCTTATAGGAAGATGCCGTGTCTATCAGTCGGTAGCCCGTGGCAATGGCATCCGATACTGCCTGTTCGCAGACATTCAGGTCTGATACTTGGAACACGCCGAAGCCTTCCATCGGCATTTCCACTCCGTTGTGTAATTTGATGGTTTGCATAATCATTCCTCCACTGTTATTTTCTTGATAATCTTTGACGGGACACCACCGACCACCACATTCGCCGGCACATCTTTAGTCACAACCGCACCGGCTGCCACGACTGCATTGTCGCCGATGGTAACGCCTTGCAGGATCGTCGAGTTCGAGCCGACCCATACATTCTTGCCCAATACGATCGGAGCCGGATAAGTGTGCTTCCGGTCTTCCGCTGACAAGCCGTGGTTCAGCGTGGCGAACACGACATTGTGCCCTATCTGACATCCGTCGCCAATGACAACGCCGCCATGATCCTGAAAATGGCAGCAGGCATTGATAAAGACATTCTCCCCGACAGTGATATTCTTACCGAAATCCGTGTAGAATGGTGGAAAGACACGCAACGATGGAGGTACCTCGTAACCGAACAGTTCCGAAAGAAGCGCACGCACTTCCTCCGGAGTATGATAAGCTGCATTCAGCCGGAAAGTAATCTGGCGTGCGGCATCGCTCATCTCGTCCATAAAGCGATGAATGTTTTCCGTGTCCAACGGCTTGCCGGTTTTTACAAAGTCCCTGAATTCTTCAAGAGTCATAATTGTTTTTCCTTTCTTTTATGTTATTGTTCCAAGTTATGTTTTCCCAAATTTATGAGTCCTCCGATTACAATTGTCGCTATGTCCACTGAATCTTGCCTGAGTTGCTCTTCATTACGCAGTGGCTCATCCCAAGTATGTTTCGACAAGGCGAACTTGGAATGATGAACAGTGACAATATGCTGGGCTTTCAAATCTCTCGCCACCCGTGCCAATTCATCGGGCATGGTATGGATATATTTCCAGTCTCCGCTATATTGCCCGTTTTCCAGTATCGCCCAGTCTATGTCGGGATGCTGTGAGGCTATCCGGGCAAAATGAGTCCCATATCCTCCGTCTCCTCCGATGAATACGGACAAGGACGAGGTCTCAAGCAGGAACGATGCCCACAAGGTCTGGTTTGCTGTCAGTCCGCGTCCGGAAAAATGGCGCGTGGGCAGGCAATGTATCGTAACTCCCGATTCCGGTGCGGCCTTTTCTTCCCAGCCCAGTTCTATCAGCTGTTCTTTCCTGTATCCCCAATGCTCAAAATGCTCGCCCACACCCAACGGGCAGACCACTTTGCCAATCCTGTCTTTCAGAGCCTTTACCGTCCGGTAGTCCAAATGATCCCAATGGTCGTGCGTGATGACGAGATAGTCTATATCCGGCATGTCTTCGGGCTTGTAAATGTCAGTTCCGGAAAACGGTCTGTTGATGAACGGTACGGGGGATGCCGCATGGAACACGGGATCCACAAGGAACCGCTTTCCGTCCATCAGCAACAGGTAGGAGGAATGCCCAAACCATACCATCAGATTTTCCGTCCGTGGCAACTGTTTCAAGTCTGTCTTGACCGATGGTACAGGTTTCTCCGGATATAAACCACTCCTGTCGGAAACGACAAACTCCCACAACGCCTGCCAACGGCTCTTCTTTCCGGTCATCATGGCTGTAGGCTGGAGATTTCGGAACTGACCGCCTTGGTAGTTGGGAGAGCGTCTGATGCGCTCCAGCCTTTCACCGGAAGGCAATTTACCGAATGACGGTTGACGGAGAAAGGCAAATATGCCAATGACCGCCACCGCCAAGATGCACACGATTATACCTCCTACGACCATACACCTCTTCCTTTTCATATCCGATAAAGCAATTGGCAGGGATTATTCCAGTGACAGGGTTACGGAGATTTTTCCGGCACCGCCGAGCAAGTCCCGCATTTCCTTGCGGGTCGAAACTCCGTCAATCTTGCCGATGCGCGTGAAGTTCCACGAATTGGTGTCATAGTAAATAACAAGGTTGTTCCCTAAATAAAGGATGATGTCGCCCGGTCCTGTCGTAGTCTGCCGGTCATTTCTCGGCAGGCTGATGCCGAGCGAACCCACCTTTTCCATATCACCGTAGTCGTTCATTTCCACGGTGATGTTTCTTTTGGCAAGATGCTCTTTCAGTACCTGTGCGGAAGAATTGTCCTCCAATGTGGCAGTAAATGTCTTCCCACCCTCTACGGTCAGTTTAATAGTGTTGCTTTCCATATTCGTCTTATTTTGATTGTCCGTTGTTTTTAACTGCGCCTGAGCTGCAGGAGTAAAGACCGACAGCATCAGGCATATCATCATGATCAGCTTCCTCATAAACAAGTCCTCTTTTATAACGTCAGTCCAGCCTTACCAGTTCGTATTGTTGACTGCCAAGCCCTATCTGTTCGGCATAATCAAGCGTGTGCATTCCCTGACGAGAGTCGATGCGTTCTATCAGATGGATTTTGCCGTGGTCTTCCGATGAACGTACGAGGTCAGTGCAGGCCTTGTCGAGCACAACCGGATCGAGCGAGGCAAGGATGCCGATGTCACCCATCTGCGGGTCGGCAGGCGAGGAATCACAGTCTACGGAAAGGTTGCAGCCATCTGTTGCTTGGCACACATGCCCGGTTGTGTTTCCTTGCCTGCCCCACCGCATGACAGCAATCCGAACAGAAGCAATGCGGTTAATAGATATCGTATCATATTGAACTCTTCTATCGTCCTACTTATTGACTTTCAATATTCTGTATCACCTGTTCCGTCTTGCGTCCCGAAAGTTATTTATAGGATTCCTTATAGACATTCACAATGTCCTCGTCCGTCATCTGCACACGGTCGCTGGTGAACATCACGCCCATCACCTCGCGGGTGTTGCGCATCAGCGTCTCGAACTCGTCGGGCGTGATGCCGTAGTCGGACATCTTCAAGTCTGCCACGCCGCAAGCCTCCTGCAAGCGGGTGAGGGCGGTGAGGAAGTCTTCGGGCTTCGTGGCTTCAGGCATCCCCATCGCTTGTGCCATGCGGATGAAACGGTCATCACAGGCGTGGTGCTCGATGAAGTATTTGTAATACGCCTTGCTAACCATAATCAGACCTGCGCCGTGGGGCAGTGCCGGATGGTAGGCGGAAAGCGCGTGTTCAAGAGCGTGTTCGCTGGTAATGAGCGTGAGGCACATCACTACACCGGACAGAGTATTGCCGAAAGCCACATGGGTCCGCGCTTCCATATCCTTGCCGTTCTTCACGGCGCGGGGTAGATACTTGGCGAGGTTCTCAATAGCGGTCAGGGCATACATGTCGCTCATCAGGTTCGCACCACGGGCAATGTAACCTTCCGTACTGTGAAACAAGGCATCGAAACCTTGGTAGGCGGTGAATGTCGGCGGCACGCTTGCCATCAGTTCCGGGTCCACGATGGAAAGGACGGGGTACAGAGAGTTGTCGCCTACAAAGGCTTTCTCGAAGGTATCTTCTTTGGTGATGACACCCGAATTATCCGTTTCCGAACCTGTTCCGGCGGTAGTGGTGATGGCAATGATGGGCAGCGGCTTCACGGCAATCGGTTGTCCTTTGCCAGAGCCGATGGGCACGTAGTCCCACAGTTCGCCGTCGTTGGTAGCCATTACCGCAATGGCTTTTGTGCAGTCCATTACGCTTCCGCCACCCAACGCCACGAGGAAGTCGCAGCCGTTCTCGCGGGCAACTTTTGCTCCGGCATTGACATTGCCTACGGTAGGATTGGGCATCACGCCGTCGAACAAGAAAGTCTCCACGCCTGCCTTGTGCAATTGTTCTTCCGTGAGCGACAGATAACCGTTGGCACGAGTCGATTTACCGTTGGAGATGACGATGAGGGCACGTTTGCCCGGCATCGGTTGCTCACTCAGTTTGTCCAGCATCCCTGCCCCGAACATCACGCGGGTAGGAACGTACATGTCGTAAGTAAGATTCGTTTTCATTGTTCTTTTTATGTCTTTTGATTCTGACGCAAAGGTAGTACAGGACGGATGAAATGCCCGTAACGATAACTCGGAGGTGTGTACCCGTATCACTGAAAATAGGACGTTGCCATTCATTCCTCCACTGTTATTTTCTTGATAATCTTTGCCGGGACACCACCGACCACCACATTAGCCGGTACATCTTTAGTCACAACCGCACCGGCTGCCACGACTGCATTGTCGCCGATGGTCACGCCTTGCAGGATCGTCGAGTTCGAGCCGACCCATACATTCTTGCCTAATACGATCGGAGCCGGATAAGTATGCTTCCGGTCTTCCGGTGACAAGCCATGGTTCAGCGTGGCGAACACGACATTGTGCCCTATCTGACATCCGTCGCCAATGACAACGCCGCCATGATCCTGAAAATGGCAGCAGGCATTGATAAAGACATTCTCCCCGATAGTGATGTTCTTACCGAAATCCGTGTAGAATGGTGGAAAGACACGCAACGATGAAGGTACCTCGTAACCGAACAGTTCCGAAAGAAGCGCACGCACTTCCTCCGGGGTGTGATAAGCTGCATTCAGTCGGAAAGTAATCTGGCGTGCGGCATCGCTCATCTCGTCCATAAACTGATGTATCCCTTCGGTGTCAAGACCACGGCCGGTCTTTACATGGTCTTTGAATTCATTGATTGTCATACTATCTTAATAATTGATTTAGAATTACCTTGTTATTTCCCCATTGTCTCCTTCACCCTTGCCAGGAGGTTAGGAATGTCCAAATGCTGCGGACACTTCGCCAGACACTCGCCACAGGCGACGCACGAAGATGCAGGGTCGCCGCGCTGCACGGGCGACATCGAGACGGTGTAGTCCGCCATCGCCCTTTCTTTATTTTTGTGCAGGATATAGTTGTTGTACACGTAGGCGAAGATGTAGCCGATGGCGACATTGTGCGGACAGGGGATGCACTGGTAACAGCCCGTGCAGTCGATGTGCCCCGGCGCATGACGGTAGGCGTAGATAGCCGCACCCAATGCCTCGCGCTCGGCAGGGGTAAGCATGTTGGGGCGAGCTTTGGCTGCATACTTCAGGTTCTCTTCCACATCCGCCATACTGCCCATGCCGCTCACCGCCACACTGACTTCAGGAATGTCCCACAGGTAATCCAACGCCCACTCGGTGTCAGGCTTGTGGATGCCCGTGGAGGCAAGTGCGTCACGCATCGGCTGTGGCAGGTTAGCGAGGAATCCCGTGCGGACGGGCTTCATCACCGCCAGTCCCATACCGTTGGCGGCAGCATACTTCGGACCGAGCACGCCAGCCTCGTATTCATAGTCCAGGTAGTTGTGCTGGATGAGGCAGAAGTCCCAGGCAGGCGTGTATTCCACCACCCGCTTGAAGAGTTGCAGGCTGTCGTGGAAGGAGAAGCCCATGAAGCGTATCTTGTCCTGCGCCTTCAGCCGCTCCATCTTTTCGATGAGCTTGTAGGGCAGCACGTAGTCCTTCCACGCGCGGTGCATGATCATGTGGATGTGGTAGAAGTCGATGACATCCGTGCCGATGGTGCGGCGCGACTGGTCGAAGAACTTCTCGAAGTCGTCTGCTGACTGCATCTCCCACCACGGCATCTTGGACGTGACATACACCCGGTCGCGCCAACCACCTGCAAGGGCTTTGCCTACCGCCTGTTCGCTCTCTCCGCCGAGATAGACGCGCCCCGTATCGATGTAGTTCACGCCGCCTTCAATGGCACGGCGTACCATCGGCGTAGTCTGGTCGAAATCCACGTGTCCGTTCTTCATCGGCAGACGCAGCATCCCGAATCCCAATGCCGACACATTCACTCCCGTGCGCCCCATCGGGCGGTACTGCATCTGCGGATTGTAGTTGAGGATGTCTTTCGACAACTGTTCCCTCGCCATTTGCTTTTCGGCTTCCTGCGCGATGGCTTTCGGACCGCTCATCGCTCCTACGGCTGCGGCAAGAAGTCCGCTTTTGATAAAATCACGTCTGTCCATATTCTTACTTTTTATTTATCCAAACCTATCAGCCATGCCGGATTACTGCGTACAAGCAAGTCTATGTCACTTTGGGAAACTCCGGCAGATAGCAATTTCAAGATACAATCCTTCGTGTCTGTATTGGTAGGCGGCATCCAATGTCGGCATCCAGATGCAGCGGCACAATCCTCCGCTCGTCTCGACCGCCTTTTGCGCTGCAAACGCATTCACCCTGTCGCCATGCACCCGGTTCATGCAGAAACTGCCGAAGCACTCCGCACCCGGCAATGCCTGACGGATGATATACGCCCGATCGTGACAACTGAAGTCGTTGGACTTGAACATCACGGCACGGTAACCGGCAGCCATCGCATCTTTCATAAAGCCATATTCATCCACCGACCGCTCCCGCGAGTCAGGGTGGCAATGCAAATGGATGTCGCACACGCCTTCCAATAAATCATCATTGGTAAACCTGTTTCCATTCTTCTGGTCTTGCAACAGATTCATCGCCCGTCCCGGTATTGCCGTGGAAGCAAGCAATGCTCCTCCCGTCACAACGGAAGTCTTGATAAAGTCCCTTCTGTTCATTTGATTATCCGTATTCATAACGCTTCTTTTGTTGGTACAAAAATAACGGCATAGGATGTAAAAGAATATAACAATTTCACGGAAGATTGTAACGGTTTTACGGATTCTGAGAATAGAGCCGCCGCTCTAACAAATAAGATACTCTGATTATGCCACATCGGCGCTTCCAACGTGGCAACTTCCATGTTAGCCTCCGCCAACACTTCAGTTTGGTGCAGTAAACATAAGCGTTGGATAGACCAAAGACAAGCGTTTGATGAATCAAAGGCTTATGTTCCCTTCATCAAACACTTGTCTTTTTCATTTCATGTCATGCAGACAGAGTTCCAAGAGAGAGCTAGCTGAGCCAATCAGTCCAATCAATCTTATCATTCTCGTTTACATCCACAGTATATTCCTTTCCCTTATATTCATAGGTAAAACGACAAGTCACAGGAGCGTAAATACCGACGTAACCGATAGTAGAAGTATAGCTAACTGTTTGATAAGGTCCTACAACGTCCTGAAAAGGATGCAAAGCTCCGAAACCTCCATGTCCATCAATCAATTGCAGACTCTTCAAAATGACAGTTTCAGAACTTTTGTTCACAAAATCCCAATTAAACTGACTACCTTGAAGAATCCACCCACCATTGTTTATAGTGCTTCCACCAGTATAACGAGCCAATATAAAATCGGTGATATCCTTGACAGAGACCGTACACTGACAAGTATGCTTGCCATCCAATGTAGTAGCTGTAATATTCGCCGTTCCCCGGGAAAGAGCTGTGATCCTTCCGGAAGCATCTACACTTGCCACTGATGGATCAGAACTCTCCCAACGTATGTCCTGGTCCGTCCGGTTAGTCAATGTCAATTGGTGGCTGTTATCTATTATCAACTGAAGAGTAGAAGAATCAAAAAGCATACTGCAATGCTGCTTCACCGTAACAACCTCTGATACTTCTGTGGAAGCATCGGAAAACACTATTTCCGTTTGCCTGTCATAACCTTCATATTGAAGGGCAACAATGAATGTATGGCTGCCGTCAACCAATGCGCGTGTAGCAGGTGCTTCGGTAATCCAATAATCGCTGATTTGAACCTTATAATTCACATTCGAACGCAGATTCACTGTAAAGGTTCCACCTGACTCATCAAATTCAAACTCTTTCGTCTCCACAACAAGTGCGTTCTTCTGACTTTGAACAATACGAACTTCCTCAGACAATTCACTATTCGCATCAAACAAACGTAATGTAGCAGAACGGTCATCATAGCTCTTATTTTCTGCTACATGCAAGTTTATGGTATGAGTAGAAAGACCACGGGTTTGAGCCTTGACCTCCGAAATCCAGTCAACATTCGGCATATCTATGGAATACTCAAAGTTACTGCTGACTTCAATCTTAATATCCTGCTCGGAATTATCCAATTGGAACTCTCTCGCTGTCAGAGTCAATATTCCTTCACCTGCCTGATAAATTGTGACTGTCTCACGTTTTTCACCACTTTTGATGGTTATGGTTCCTTCACGTTTCTCATAGTCTTGACTGGCATCAATCTGAAACTTAAGATGAGTAGAAGTCAAAGCACGGCTGGAAGGAGTATTGTCCAGATGAATCCAGCTTTGAGACTTTTCATCAATCAATACTTCATAATCAATATTGGACTTAACCTCTACATCCACATTTCCCCCTTCAAAAGGGACTTCGAAACGATCAGCTGTCAGAGTCAAAGCATCAAGTTGCTTTTGATTTACGAATACATTTTGGCAAGATTAATTTCCTTCAGATGGGACGGTACGGACAGTTCTCCGAACAAACATACCGAAACACATTCACGAAAGGCAACTTTGACTGGTTTGACTTCAATCAGCATCTTGCCAAGAAGGTCTGTACGGGCTCATTTCTGGCACTTGCCGTTGACCCGAGCTACATTCCGAAGTCGGGGAAGAAGACCCCGTAGTTTAGGAAGTTCTGGTCAGGGGCTGCAGGAGAGACCAAGAAGGGTCTGGAGCTGACGGGCATAGGCCTGATGGATGTCGACAACCACGAGTGTATGACTCTTGGCTCCTTCCAGACACCGGACTCCATAACACTTGAGGATATGGACTACAACCTGATTGATTGGTATCGGGAGCAACTGATTTCAAGGAAAGACAGGCTGCTTCCCATCACCAAAACCATTGTTGCAGATGCGTTCTTCTCCAAGGAAACATTTGTCCAGCCTTTGGTAAAGGAGGAGTTCAATGTCGTCAGCCGTTTGAAGAACGACGCCGTGCTGTTCTACCCTACAACAGAGTCTCCGACAGGAAAACGGGGTCGCCCGAAACTGTATGACGGGAAGGTGGATTTTGCCAACCTTGACACCTCGCGGTGCGAGGAAATCCCCGTAGACAACGGAAGACTCTTCGGCCTTAGAGCCTACTCCAAGAGCCTCAAAGGCTACGTAAAAATAGCAGTATGGTATCCTCTTGAGGGCAGGACCGACAGGTGGCAAATATACTTCAGTACGGATGTCTCCATGAGTACTAAAGATGTAATCAACTGCTATAGAGTACGTTTCCAGCTGGAGTTCTGCTTCCGCGATGCGAAGTCCTTTGCAGGGCTGACCAATTGTCAGGCGAGAGACCTCCGGCGATTGGAGTTCCACTTCAACGCATCTTTCTCCGCAATCAACCTTGCGAAGGTGGCCTGCAAGGAACTGGGAAGGCCATTCTCGGTGTCCTCCTGCAAGTCCATGATTCACAACGCCTATATGCTTGAGCGATTTATTTGCGTGTCCGGTATGAAACCAGACCCGCATATTATTGACAAACTTTTCAAAGAACTGGTTTTATTTACTGCCAGAACCGCTTAGCTCCGGCTATTTATTAACGAACTATTGTATTATTGAGCTTTCGATAAATAAACGTTCCGTCCCTCTATGCGGCAGTGCAAATCCGTGGTCAGCTGCAAGGCTTCCAAGAATGGAAGTATACTCTCATAGCGTTTCACACTTCCCGTATAGGGTATGTCTGCCAGCGACGCATCTTCGTACACCACGTCGATGTTGTACCAACGCTCGAACGTCTGCATGATGTCACGAAGCTTCTTGTCTCGGAATGTATAGACTCCATCGACCCAACCTACATATTCTTCCAGATTGACCTCACGCTTTTCCGCATGCGTCCCCGAGAATACGGCCTGTTGGCCCGGAGCAAGAAACATCCTGTCATCCGTTGAAGGCAGATTGACTGCCACCCGGCCCTCCACAAGCGTGGTGTAGCACACGGTGTCCTCAGGATAGACATTGACATTGAAACGTGTCCCAAGCACTTCGATGTCGCCCATTCGCGTCTGCACGATAAATGGATGCGACTCGTCCGACACCACATCGAAGAAGGCTTCACCTTCCAGGAAGACCACACGTTGCGTGCCGACGAACACTTCCGGATAAATGAGCTTCGACTCGGCATTCAGCCTCACGCGTGTGCCGTCGGAAAGGAGCAATGTGTTTTCTGCCCCGCTGGGAATGACAAACTGGTTGTAGGACTCGACTTGCTGGCGGTCAAGGCGGCCAAGGGCCGACTGCGCAGCGGCTTGATATGACAAGCAACCATCCTCGTAGCTCACGGTGACGTCGCCGTCCGACAAGCTCAAATCCCCCGGATTGCCTTTTCCGATTTCCACTTCACGGCCGTCAGCCAAGACAAGCGTTCCCCTCGACTGGCCGGGGTCAAGCGCCCCTGCAAGGGAAAGTCCCTCCACGTCTGACTGCACGGGCCACAAAGCCCACGAAACAACACCCAGCACAGCGACCGCTGCCACCCCCGCCACATAGCGGAATACACGACGGTACGCGCCGGACTGCCGTACGCCAACCTGCTGTGCAAAGCGTTCGAAAGCCTGTTCGCCCGAAACGGGAGAACGACCGAACACTTTTTGAAGCCGTTCCGGTTGTCCCAATTCCTCAAAGCGCTTCCTCACCTCAGGTTCTTGCAGTAACCCGTAGGCCTTCTCCTCTTCTTCACTATTGGCCTCTCCTGTCACATACTTCTTTAATATGGATGCATCATTCAACAAGTTTCGCATAAGCTATATATATAAGGTGGTTGGTACTCCTGCTATAACTTTATATTTTGTCTCCACCACCCATCAGCATGCAAAACAGCACGAAGGAGATTTTCGACAGATGCTCGCTCAGAAACTTGTAACTCCGCTGCTTCTGTGTCTTCACAGTGTTCAAGCTCACGTGCATGATGTCGGCAATCTCGTTCCAAGTGTGTCCCTTCAGCCGCAGACGGATGATGCGCGACTGGCTCTCGGGCAACTGGTCGACATAGAAATGAAGTTGCCTGATCAGCTCCTCCTGCAAGGCCAAGGCATAGAGTTCGTCCGAATCGTCCCAAGCCTCAGGCTGTTCCATGTTCGACAGGATGGTATGGTGAATACGATTGTTTCGCATGTATATCAGCGTATTGTTATAGCAGGCCCGATAGAGGTAATTGACCAACTCGTCCTGACTGGCAAACTGACGTTTGCTGTTCCAGATAGCCAAGAAGACATCCTGCACGAGGTCTTCCACCTCGTCGCTCATGTCGTCAAGCATCCTGGACACATAAGAACACAAGGCCGCATAATAATGACGATACATCACTTTCCAATGCTGTATGTTCTGTCGGTTGATTCCTCTGATGAACGCATCTCCTGTATCGTTCTCTCTGCTGGCCATAATTGCGTAAATCAATGATGTTTTCTCGCCAAAGATATGCATTTATTTTTTTCCATCTCCATACGTCCAAAGTATTTTTGTACTTTTTTCTATACTAAAAGCCGCCGACGACCGTATACGTCCCGTCTGAAAGCGTCAGAAGCTTTCAGAGCATCCTGAAGTCAGGATGAAACCACACCGCGGATGATGATAAATATTGCATACATCCCTCCAGTCTCCAAATGCCGCATTTGTCTCCGAAAGAAGACGGCTACGCGCAGCCTCCATTCCGCCCGAGCACCGAAAAGTATCCGCCCGACCACGGATAGGAGTCCGTCCGAGAGCCGAAAGGAGTCCGTCCCTCCACCGAAACCAGCAAGCAGCCCCTCCAAGCTAACCAACTGGTATTCAAACCTTCCGTCCCCAATAGCCGGGCATCCGGAAAACCATTCCGGCAATAAGCCGTCAAGGAAGCCTCCAGAGAACGACATGAATGAAAAAAGAAGACATTCCGCCTTCCGGACCTCCCAACTGAAAAAAATATGCTTAAACTTGTCACCCTTTTGGGGCTTTTATGTATAATAAGGGTAAAGCATAGCTAAAAATAGAGAATCGTAACATATTTATTCATTTAAATTCTAACTTATGAGAGGAAAAAGACTACTATTCCTACTTTGGGGAATGTGTTTCATGTCCTTGCATGTATGGGCCGACCTGCCGGACCGCGACGTGACACTACGCCTGAACAATGTGTCGATGGAAAAGTTTCTGGATGAACTGAAAGAGCAAACTTCCATCAACATCCTTTACAACGCACAAATGTTTAAAGAGACACCGGCTGTGACCGTAAATGCCAAGGACGAGCCTTGGCAGAAAGTGTTGCAGAAAGTGCTCCGCCCGCTGGGATTCGAGTATGCAGTCAAGAATGACATCGTCGTCATCCGCCCCATTGCGAAAGAAGAGGGAAAAACCGAAGAAAAGGTCATCAAAGGCTCCGTGGTGGACACAGACGGACTGCCGCTGGCCGGAGCCACCATCACCATCAAGCACGAAGACGGCACGTCGACCTATGCGCGTGCTGACATGGACGGCAACTTCCAAGTCGCAGCCGTGGGCGACGAGACATCACTGACGGCCTCATTCCTTGGTTATAAACTCCTGGAGCTGAAAGCCAACGCGAAAGGCGACAACTACAACTTCCGCTTGGAATCAGACTCGCAATACTTGGAAGAAGTCGTCGTGACCGGTATCTTCGACCGTAAGAAAGAAGGCTTCACGGGATCAGCCGTGACACTGAAAGGCGACGACCTGAAGAAATACAGCGCGACAAACATAGCCAAAGCATTGTCAGCCGTGGCACCGGGATTCCGCATCGTGGAAAACATCGACCTGGGTTCAAACCCCAACGGATTGCCCGAAATGAGCCTGCGCGGCCAGGCCAACATGGACTTGGGCAACGCCACGACATCCAACGAATTCCTGTCCGTACAAGGTGAATACGAGACTTATCCGAACCAGCCGCTCATCATCCTCGACGGCTTCGAGACGACCACGCAGAAGATGGTCGACCTCGACCCCGAACGCGTGGCCTCCGTCACACTGCTGAAGGACGCCGCAGCAACGGCCATCTACGGTTCGCGAGCAGCCAACGGCGTGATTGTCATCGAGACCAAGACTCCCAAAGCCGGACGCCTGTGGGTGACCTACGGCGGAGAGTTGCGCGTGGAGACGCCCGACCTGACCGACTACAACCTGATGAATGCCGAAGAAAAGCTGGCTACGGAATGGGCCGCCGGCATGTACACAGCTTCCGGCATCACGGCTGAAAAGCTGGAACTCTACCAACGCAAACTGCACGAAGTGAAACGCGGCGTGAACACCTACTGGCTCGACAAGCCGCTGCGCACCGCATTCCAGCAGCGCCACACCTTGACGCTCGAAGGTGGCGACCAAGCCCTGCGCTACTCCATCTACGCAGGCTACAACATGTCGCCGGGCGTGATGAAGGACAGCAAGCGCGACGTGTTTACAGGTGAATTCAACATCCAATACCGTTTCAAGAAATTCCTGCTGAAGAACCGCCTGACGCTCGACAACTCGACAGCCGACGAATCGCCCTGGGGCAGCTTCAGCCAATACACCCGGCTCAATCCTTACCTCCGCGCCTATGATGAAAACGGAGAAATCCCTCAATATCTGGATGATTTTTCAAACCTGAACGTCGGCCAGGCCAACTACCCCAACCCGATGTACAACACGACGTTCAAGACCAAAGACCGGAGCACGAACCTGTCGTTCACCGAGCTGTTCAGTGCAGAGTGGAACCCAAATGCAGACTGGCGCATTGTGGGCAACTTCTCACTGACCAAAAGTTCAGGCAACCGCGACGTGTTCCGCCCGGCCCAGCACACAGCCTTTGCCAACATCACAGACCCGGCACTGAAGGGTGACTATGCACGCACAGAAAGCTCCTCGCTCAACTGGCAAGTGGACTTGACTGCGAGCTACAACAAACTGATAAACAACATCCACTACATCACAGGAAACACACGTTTCACCATGCAGGAGACCACCAGCGAGAGCTACGCAGCCCATGTGACAGGTTTCCCCAACGAAAACATGGATGAAATCCTCTTCGGCAGCCGCTATGATGAGAAGATGGAAGGCTTGGAAAGCACCAGCCGCCTGCTGAGCTGGGTGGCAGCCATGGGCTATTCTTACAAATATAAATACTCCATCGACTTCAATATCCGTCTGGACGGCTCGTCGCAGTTCGGTACAAACAACCGCTGGGCGCCCTTCTGGTCAGCCGGTCTCCGCTGGGACTTGAAGAAAGAAAACTTCCTGAAAGACGTCGACTTCCTCTCCGACCTCGTGTTGCGCGGCACATACGGTATCACGGGTTCACAGGGATTTGACCCCTACCAGGCACACTTGTATTACAGCTACAGCAACCTGCTGAAGCCTTACTACTCATCCGACGTCACCGGTGCTGAAATCTACGCCATGCCCAACGAAGACTTGAAATGGCAGGAGACACGCAACCTGAACCTGGCATTGGAAATGGGATTCCTGGACGGACGTCTGACCGGACGCATCGAATGGTACCGCAAGATTACCAACAACATGCTCACGTCCATCACCCTAGCCCCCTCGCTCGGATTCAACACCTATCCGGCCAACCTAGGAAAGATCGAAAACCAAGGCATCGAATTCAGCCTTTCGGCCATCCCTTACCAAGACCGTGCCAATCAGGCTTATTGGACCATCACTGTCAATGGTTCGCGCAATAAGGATAAACTGCTGAAAATCTCTGAAGCCATGCGCCACATGAACGAAGTGAACAATGCCAACCAAGACGACACGCCTCTCTCCCGCTACGTCGAAGGCGAATCGCTCAACCGCATTTGGGTGGTCCGCTCGCTGGGTATAGACCCGTCGACCGGTCTGGAAATCTTCCAGAAACGCAATGGCGACATGACAGGCGAATACGACCCTGTGGACATCGTCCCCATCGGCAACACCGAGCCTGACTGGCAAGGATTCATCAACTCATCCTTCACCTATCGCGGCTGGGGCGCCGACGTCAGCTTCCAATACAGGTTTGGAGGGCAAGTCTACAACCAGACGTTGCTCGACAAAGTAGAAAATGCTTCGCTGGTTTACAACGTTGACCGCCGCGTGATGGACCTGAGGTGGCAAAAGCCGGGCGACCGTTCACGCTTCAAGACGCTGAACTATCTGGCCAGCGACACGAAAGCCTCTTCACGCTTCATCATGGACGAGAACGTGTTCCAGTGGAGTTCACTTTCGCTCTACTATCGCATGGACCCTCAAAACGCTCCGTTCATAAGCAAACTGAGCCTGAGTTCGGCTAAAGTCTCCTTCAACATGGAAGACTTGTTCTACTTGTCGACCGTGAAGCGCGAACGCGGATTGGACTATCCCTATGCACGCACTTTCACGTTCTCTCTGAATCTGACTTTCTAACAACCCCACTATCAATCACATTATGAAAAAGACATACCTATACATATTGGCCGGTCTGCTGACCTTCTCTTCCTGCAACGACTGGCTGGATGTGGACCCGAAGACATCCATTCCGGCAGACAAAGAATTTGAGACGGAATATGGCTTCAAGGACGCCCTGACGGGTATTTACCTGAAATTGACCGACACGGAGCTTTATGCCCGCAATCTGACTTACGGCTATCTGGACGAACTGGCCGGCATCTACGAAGACCACTCCCTATCAAACGATGCAGACCGAACGGACATCTACGACTACACGGACGAAGCCGAAAGCCGCATCAACGGCATCTACGTGAAGATGTATAACACCATTGCCAATGTCAACAATCTGCTGACCAACCTGGAGGAACATCGCAACGTGCTGACTACACCCCTCTACTACGAGACCATGAAGGGCGAAGCGCTTGGCCTGCGTGCCTTCCTGCACTTCGACCTGCTCCGCCTCTATGGACCTATCTTCAGCGAGAACCCCAATGGGGAAGCCATCCCTTACCGCACGACGTTCGACAACGAGGCCACGCCCGTGTTGTCCGCCTCGGATGTCGTGGAAAAGATTCTGGCTGACCTGACGGAAGCACATGACTTGTTGGCCGACAACGACCCGTGCGACTTCTTCACCGACCGCACATCAGAAGAGTTTTCCGACAAAAACATGTTCCTCGTCGACCGCCAGTTCCGCATGAACCTCTACGCAGTGAAAGCCATGCTGGCACGGGTTTATAGCTACAAAGGCGATGCCGAAAGCCGCCGCCTGGCCGTGCAATACGCCCAGGAAGTCATCGATGCGACCGACTACTTCACGCTCTACACCACACAAGACGTCAACACCTACAACTCTATCCGCTACCGCGAACAGGTGTTCGGCATCAGCGTGTATGACTTGGATAACATCCTGGAGAACAACAACATGAGCATGGCATCCGAACCAAGTATCCAATACCGTTACGTCACGCCACGGGCCAACTTCCAGGCCTTCTATGACCTCAACAGCGGAGGCGACACAGACTGGCGCTCACACGGTTTCGCCTTCAACAGTGTAGAGACCTACGAAGGCATGTTCATGTATTGCCTCAAGTACAACCAGGCGAACCTGTCGACCAATGCCGACGGAGCCGATGCCATCCCCCTCATCCGTTTGCCGGAGATGTATTACATCATCGCAGAATGCGCCGACGATCCGCAGACCAGTGCCGACGCCCTCAATGAAGTGCGCTTCGCACGAGGCATCTCTTACGAAGATGAAATCAACACCGTCGACTATGACCGTCCCTATGCCGCAGGCGAAGACCCGTCGCTCAGCAAGCGCGTGAACCTCATCATGCACGAGTTGCGCAAAGAGTATTTTGCCGAAGGCCAACTGTTCTTCTACCTGAAGGCCCATCACTTCACCACCTTCGATGGTTGCCTCTTCGAAAACGGCATGCAAACAGAGCACTACCAATGGGTATTGCCTGAAGACGAAATCATATTTGGTAACAACAATAAACAGCAATAATCATGAAAAAGCTACTATATCTCTTGTGCTTCGTTTGGGCAGGTTCCTTCCTTACCGGGTGTTCGGAAGAGGAAATTGCCCTCTACGGCCAGGAAATGGCCATCACATTCAGCTCGGCCACCACACTCAACTACACATTTACGGATGAACACTATCTGAACGGCACCACGTCGCTCGAACTGAACTTCTACGCCCAGCTGCAAGGCGGACTGGTGGATGCCAACCGCACATTCTGCCTCAAGACAGAGCCCCGCGAAGGCTACTCGGAGTTGCCGGTCCTCCAACTGGAGAATCCCTACACCTACAGTGAGACCGACACCATCATCCAAGTCTATCCGCTGGTCGCACAACGCCCGGAAAAACCTTCGACGACACAGAGCTGTCTGCTGACGTTCGACTATGCGAACCCCGCTCACCAGTTTATCAAAGGACGTGTCGACATCTCGACCCTCACCGTCAACGTCACTTACAAGATCAAGCCTTCAACCTGGCGCGACGAAGCCTGGGGGACATACAGCGATGCTAAATACATGTTCATGATGGACGTGCTCGACAAGACCTACAGCTCCATGATGGACTACGAACTGCCCACTGTCGTCGATGCCTACGAAGCCTACAAGGCCGAAGGCGGAGATCCCATCTACGACGATAACAATGAAGAAATCACATTTCCCGAAACCAACGTAAATGCATAGTCCTATGAGAAAAACCATAAAAAGCCTCTGCGGCATGCTCACGCTTGCATTGGCATTCACGGCCTGCTATGACGATGAAGGCAACTATTCCTATCACGACATCAACGAAGTGGGCATCGTCATCCCTGAAACCGCGGTGAGAGTGCCGCGTGAAGGAGAAGTCACCGTGGTCATCACCCCGGCACTGTCGCAAACGATAGGTGCCAATGAAGAAAACCTCACCTTCCAGTGGTATAAAGGCCCGCAGTCGGCCACACGCATCTGCGAAAGCTCACCCGAGGAAGTGGCCAACGACCCCGACCGTCACAAGTCGGAACTCCATCGCTACAGCACTGACAAAAGCTGCACGCTGACCATTACGCCCTCTGACATCGAGTCCATCAAGCTCCTGCTCGAAGTGACCGACCAACGCGAAGGGACGAAATGGTATGCCGAGCGCATCGTGAACCTCGTCCTGCCCTTCAGCAGCACTTGGTTCGTCCTCCAGGAACAGGATGGGAAAGGTGTGCTTGGAGCTGCTGACGGAGAAGGCGAACTGGCCACTATCTTCCCCGACGTGTATGCCAGCGAATTCGGCACAACCTTCCCCTTGGAAGGAAAACCCCTGTCCATCGACGCCCAGCACAACTACGGCATCGGTTCGTGGAACTACACGATGGGCATCATGGCACCCTCGCCCATAGCCGTGCTCCACATCATGACCGACAGCGACCTGCAACTCGTCCGTCCCTCCACGCTCGAGACCACATACAACGGCAGACAGATGCTCCTGGGAGCCGACACGGGACAACCGCTCGCTTTGGAAACTTACGCCTATGGCAACTACGGCGAAGTGGCCGTAGCCCAAGGCAAGACGTGGCATTCGCTCATCGACGGATATGCCGTCTACTATACGGTGCGCAATCCGGAAGGCGAACAGCTCGAATCCAAGCAGTGGGCGGAATATGGAAGCAACTGGGTGACTTTCGATGAAAAGAAACATCGCTTCCTCTCTTATGTCTACAACTCCTCGGACGGCATGATGACCAGCTACACGAGCACACGGCCCATGAGAGCATACGGCCGTGCCTGGAGCGATGCCATCCCCAAGACGGCTTCCGTCCCCCAATCCGGCGAGCCGTCCCTGACCGACGTGTTTGACGCCAACGGACCGGAACTGGCTTCCATCGAAGTGCTCGACTTCGTCAGCACGGGAACATGGGCCTATGCCATCGCTACGGGTGGAACGTCCCCGCTCACGCTCTATGAGTTTTCATCATCCGCTGCGGAACCGACTTGTTCCGGACTCTACGAACTGAGCTTGCCTAACGGCGCACAAGCAGCAGACTGCCACTTTGCCGCATCTTGGGGCTTCGGACATATCCTGTTCATGGCCACCGGCAACAAAGTCTACAAAATAGACCTCAACCGCAACAATCCGGCCGTAAGCCTCATCTACGAATACACGGACGACGCAGCTGCCACGGCTGTGGCTCTCAAGTTCAAGGATATGGACAACAGCACTTATTTCCACGACCTCGGCGTGGCCTTCAACCGCGCTGACGGCACAGGCACAGTGGTCGAGCTGCGGCTGACGCAAGCTGGCGACGTAAACCGCGAAGAAGGCAGCACGTTCGAATACACCGGCTTCGGCACCATCGTCGATCTTGCATTCAACCATGCCGAGTGACGGCATGTGACATTCCTCCGGAAACATGCGTGAGCAGGTTCCTTCCCGGCACAGCCCGTGCGGAAAAGCCTGCACACGCTTTCTTTCCTTGAGATAAGCACTCACGCACAAGGCATTCTGTCGCATAAGATATGTAATCAGTCATGCAAAACATTGCAACTGGTAATACAAGACCTTGCAATAGGTAATACAACATATTGCAATAGGCAGTGCAAGACTTTGCAACAGGCAATGCATACAACGCGACTACTTCAAGCTTCATTCAAAAACTCATTATGAAAAAACTACTATTTACCTTGCTGGCCGTCGGATACGCCTGGGTTCTCCCGGCACAAGAAGGTCTCTTCGGCATGGAACGCAAAGGCGAGACCATCCATTGGTCCATCCCCGACTCCCTGCTGGGACGCGACTTGATGCTCACGACCACCGTGCTGAAAGCCCCGGCCCGCACGACGCCGGACTATACAAAGAAATATGGCCACCCGGGCGACCTCTTCGGGCCTATCATATTGCGTTTCCGCAAGGTGGACGGTGAAATGTGGGTGACCGACCCGCTCTACGACCGCCATCTGCCGGCCACGAGCGACGATCCCATCGTGAACATCGCACGCCTGCGCGGCGACGAACGCCTGTATGACACCCTGCCCATCGTCTCCGAATCCGACGGACAGACGACCATCGACGTGAGCCGCTGGCTGAAAAGCAACCAACTCTTGGGACTGAAACCCGTAGCCTTCGAACTGGAACTGGGCACGGAAGACGCCTCACGCACACAGCTCAAGGACGTCAAAGCCCTCCCTCACTGTATGCTCATACGCAAAAGGCTGACCTATCGCCCGCTCCCGTTCATGACTCCCGGACGCAAAGCCAGCACGAGTGAAAGCGAATGGGAAGTCGGCATCTGCCTGTCGTTGCTCCCCAAGCATCCTATGCCCGTGCGTCCGTCGGGGATGCCCTACTTCGGCATCACGCAGCAGGAGTACCAAACGAATCCCCTACGGGCCTCATCACGCAGTCTGATGAAGCGCTGGCGCTTGGAACTGACCCCGGAAGACAGTGTCCGCTACTTCCAAGGCGAACTCGTCGAACCCATACATCCCATAGTGGTCTATGTCGACCGCCACACTCCAGCCCGCTGGCTACCGTGCATCATGGCCTCGATAGACGCCTGGCAGGAAGCATTCGAACAAGCAGGCTTCAAGAACGCCATCCGCGCGGTGAAAGAGCCGACGGACGACCCGAACTTCTACAACTATGACAACAGCCACGCCTACATCTCCTGGAAACCGTCAGGGCAATCCAATGCCTACGGCCCTACTCCTTGCCTGGCCAGCACGGGCGAAGTGAAAGCCTGTCACATAGGCATCTTCAGTTCCGTTCCCGACCTGTTGCAGCTCTGGTATTTCACCCAATGCGGCGCGGCAGACCCGCAGGCTTGGGACGTGGAGCTGCCCCAATCCGTCATGGACGAACTGATGAAGCTGGTCTTCACGCACGAAATCGGCCATTCACTGGGACTGGAACACAACTTCTTCGGCAGCAGCCTCCATTCGCTGGATGAATTGCGTGACAACGATTTCCTCTCCCGACACGGCATGGGGTCGTCCATCATGGACTACATGCGCTGCAACTATGCGCTGCGCCCCGGCGACCGGACCGACCTGCGCAACCGCATCGCCCGCATCGGCGAATACGACCGTTGGGCCATCGAATACGGCTACCGCATTTTCCCCGGAAAGACGGAAGAAGAGCAGGAACGCAACCGCCAGGCATGGCTCAAACAGACAGCCGGCGAACTGCAACACCGGTTTCTCGGGAGCAACGACGTACGCGCCCAGTCGGAGGACTTGGGTGACGACCACGTGGCCTTCAACACACAGGGCGTGGAGAACCTGAAATACTTGTGCTCCCAGCCTGCGGCCTGGGATAGCCCCGACATACAGTCACTGCACGTCCGCCAGAGACGTTATCAATACATGATTACGATGCTGACAGAATGGACCAAACAAGTGCTCATGCACCTGGGCGGATACACACAGGACGAAGCCGGAAAGGGCATCGTGTGGGAAAAGGCAGACTACAACCGGAAGGTCATCGACTATCTGCAATCCTATGTGCTCACTCCGCCGGAATGGCTCTTTGATGCCCAGCTGGTCAACCGGTTGGAACTCGACCGGACGACACTGGCCCGCAACTTTTATGACAAGATGATGCCGTGGGTCACCGACCGTTTTGCCGACATAAGCCGCGCACAATGCGCCGGCACGGAAGGCCTTCTCACGCTCGAAGAATATGTCAGTTCCCTGCATGCCGCTCTTTTCTCCGAGTGGCAACAACCTGCCACCCCCGTCAGCGATCTGAAATTTGAAGCCCAGCGGGCTTATATTGACCAGTTGGCAAACTACCTGCAACGCAGTTCGAACCATTCGAGCCACGTGCTTGCCCTAGTCACTGCGGAATGTGCACGCCTGCTACAGGAGGCTGAAGCCTACGCCGGCCAAACACCTCCGGGCAAAGACCGGGGACAAGCCCTGGAACTCATCGAAAAACTACAAGCTATCGCAAACTAACACACTGACACATTATGCTCAAACATTGGTTGTTATACTACCTATGCCTATGTCCTCTGTTCCTCTGCGCACAAACTCCGCAGGCTACCCCCAGCGGACAAACAAAAGACTTCTTTCATCAGGAAGGAATGAAAAAGGTGGACGGCATCTTGCCAGTCTATCAACACAAAGGAAAAGTCTATCTGGAATTTCCCCGCTCCGTGTGGGGACGCGAAGTGCTCATCTCGGCACAAATCGACCGCGGTTTCGACTTGGTGAACCGTCCGGCGAAGAGCTTGGGCGTGGTGCGGGTGAAAGTCGACGACAACAAGCAGGTGACACTGGCACAACCGTCCTACGCCGACCGTATGCCGGAGGCTTTCAAGGAAGCCGTCATCGAAGCGAACGAACAAACCTATCCGGCAGAAGCTGTCTCTCCGAAAGGAGGCATCGTCATCGACGTGACCAAGCTCCTGTCGACCGGCAGCGAATGGTTCTCTTACAGCTACACTCCCATCCGCGGGCTGGACGCACAACATGCTTCCGTGACCGGAGCGTCAGCCTTTGCCGACGGCGTCTGCTTCCACATCCAGCGTCGGCACGGCTACTCTCCGGAACGTGCCAATGTGTCCAGTGCCATCACCATGTTGCCTGAAGGTTCCATGCCCTTGTGGCTCTCCTGCACGGTGAGTGTGTTGCCGGCTGACGACATGTCCGTCCGCCTGATGGAGAAAGACTATGGATTCCAGAGCCTCACCTTTGGCGACCACATGCAAGACCCCTACATGAAGGTGACCGACTCCCTCATGATTCGCTGGCGGATGGAAGTGTCCCCGGCCGACAAACAGAAATATGCCAAAGGGGAGAACGTGCGCCCGCTCCGACCGCTGACCTTGTGTGTCGACCGCCATTTCCCCAAGCGATTCCGTCCGGCAGTCCGGGAGGCTGTTGCGGCTTGGAACAACGCATTCCTCCGAGCTGGTTTCCGCGACGCGCTGCAACTCAAAGAACTGGCCGAAAACGACAACCCGGCAACCTGCCAAGCCTTGCTTTCCTATGATCTGGGGACATCGGACGTGGAACGTTCCTACATCTGCCATCCGCGTACCGGAGAAATCCTATCCTGCCGCATCAATGTGGGACACGGCTGCACAGCCGCCCTGCTGGATGACTATTGGTGGCAGGAAGACGTCGCCCGCAACGATTCGTCAACGGCGGTCGAATTGCTGAAAGGCGAACTGCTCTGTGCCATCGGCGACATGCTGGGAATGCGCCCTTCATCACCTGACCCCCTGTTTCTGAAATCTTCCTGCACGCTGGACGAATCCTCTGCTTGGGATGCAGCCACAGGCTATCGCGTATTCCCCGACGCCAAAAACTGCTATGAAGACAGAGACCAGCTACGCCAATGGAGAAAGGAAAACCGCCCGAAAACGGATTCCAAAGCCAACCTCCTCAACCTGTACGCCGGAAAACTGCAACACCTGCAAAAGCAATTCCGCAAACTTGACAAGACACAGCCTGCCGACTACAGAACACTCTACAAAAACGGAATGCAACTCTACGGACGCTATGTGAACGAAATAGCCCGGTACGTCGGAAGCGACCAGCCCGAAACCATGCAACAAGAGGCCATGAACCTGCTGACGGAGTACTTCTTCGAAGGCAGCACACGGTTCGACAACCCCTACATCAGGGCGCATACGACAGAAAACAGGCACACTCTCCTGTCATCGCCTGCGACGGACGTATTCACCCACCTGCTCTCACAAGAGACTGTCGCGACGCTGCAACGCGCCGAGTGGTATGCCGGAAAGAAGGACAAGGGACTCACAGCCCAACGTTTCTTCCAATCGCTTTATACCTCGCTCTTCGGCAACTTCGAGCCCGACCGGGACTTCACCTACGAGCAGCTCGACCTGATGCTCTCCTGCATGGAGGCATGGAAAAACGCCCTGAACGCCGATGAGAAATCGGGCAACACGACAGGCAAAGTGCGGCTCGAAACCGAATGGAAGCATGTCAAGAGCCAACTGGAAAAACTGGCAGAAAGCCACCCCAATCCCTCGATGCGCTCACTCTTCGCTTGGATGTCACGCCGTTGAGCAGAAATACCGGAAGAAATCGAGTAGGAGGAAAACGAAGTGATTTTCTTCCTACTTTCGTTTTCCGACCTCTCCCACCACCACGCATGCGGTTCCGCACGTGGCGGTTCTTTATT
>NZ_JAMBLN010000016.1:0-101900 GCF_023337025.1 Mediterranea sp. ET5
GATTGTCGAGAGAGGGTGATTGGCTTTTGCTTTCGCTTTTAAACCGCTTCATGGATTTGGATTAGCGCCACAACGGTTCTTCTAGCCAATCTTGCGGAATGCCGATTGCTTTATAATCGACATTCGGATATTGTTCCAGTAATGCTTGGAAATGCTGCTTCATGTCGTTGTTGGGTGATATGATGTCAATAAACCACTTGATGATGCAGATTTAATCTGTAGTAACCTATATTGCGAATGTATCGGCATACACGTTCCTTGTCATCGAAAATAAGACCTCTTTTTTCACTTATGACATACATACACAACATTCCAAAAGATTATCTTCAATAAATGTATATCTAATAAGAGCTATAGATAGATATACAAACCAAACTTAATAAACTGATATACATATAGATATTAGGTATACATTCTTGGCGATAAGATGTATATCTGAGATTTATGAGACTAAAGATGCTATACCCTACCTTTGCTGCTGTCCTTAATCATTTGAAGTAGCTACCAAAGAATTAAGCACCATTCTAAAATTCAAATCTAACAATTCTAAAAATTAGTATGATGAACAAGTTATTGAAAACAATAGGAGCTTGCCTATTTTTGGCTTCTATAGTGATGGTATCGTCTTGCCAAGATGAAGTCTTGGAAACATCTTCGTCGAATATTGAGAAAAGACAAGTACCCGACATTGAAGTAGTCGATATGGGGATTTATGTTTCTGGAACACGGACAGGAGAATCAATGCCAGTATTAAAATTCAAAAATGAACAAGTCTATGAGCAAACTCTTACTAAAGTTTCAGATATGACGTATGAGCAACGCTTAGTTTTTTTTTAAGTCTTTGAACTTTGAAGGAGCTTTTACCACTCTCTATAAGGCTGACATGAAGCTGGATAAAATATTTGACATTGAAGACGAGAACGAATTTTTGACAGCTTATGCAGATTTTAAGAAAGAATATGATGGTGTGTTCGTCTAGAATTCAGAAAATCAGTATGATCTGTCTCCATATTATAGCTTTGATGATGAAAAAGCTGAATTACTGGGAAATATAAACGGAGCAGTGATCATTGGTAACAATTACGGTATGCAGATAATGTTGCAACAAGAGGCTTTCTAGGCATTGGCAAACCAGCTCGCTACGGTTTTATAGGTTTTAAAGGAGTTGAATTGACAGTTGCACAAGGAAAATATTACAGTATTGTAGAGGTCGGTTACTCAGGACCAACTGGAGAATTAAATTTATTCTTTAGAGCCTTTAAGAAAAAGCGATTGTGGACAAGAAGACATCCTGCAACTTATAATGTTGATATTGAGATGAGGGGTGGAAATACTAAACTTTCAGGTCCTTATGGATGGAACATGGCATCTCGTGGCATTCAATCCGTCAGAGTCCCAATGGGTCGCTATAAGACCGAATTTCCATCAACGTTGAATATCTCACTCACAAACTTTCGAAGTAGCTGTACAGGAGATATAACATCAGCAGCCACATTCACAAATGTGCCTAATCGATAGCAACAAAGCTTGAAATATATGCCTGTTCACTATAAAAACAGTGACACGTACTATCTTAAAATAAAGTAACAATGATTCTTTGTAAGAAATATATTCGTATGTTCTTATAAAGAATCAATAAACCTACCAGACTTATGAAACGAACCAGACTACTCTTCGGGCTGTGTTGCCTGCTGGCAATCTGCTCCCTGCCGCTCAAGGCACAAGACAACAGGAACATGTACCTCCGTTGGGGCATCATGGCCGGACTCAACGGCTACAACGCCCATACGCTGAACCTCTCCGATGACCGCGGACGCTACGGCTTCAACCTCGCCGCACGTGCCGAGCTCTCCTTCACCGACGCACCGAGCCGGATGTACCTCGATGCCGAATTGGGGCTGCTGAAACTCGGTTGGAAGGACGGGCAGGCAGGCTATGCCATCGACGCCTTGCGCTTCCCCGGACACGGCACGATGGCCCCTTCCGCCTATTCCCATCCCTACTGGGATGTCTATTCCCTCCACCTGCCCATCCACATCGGCTACCGTTGGGCAGTCGCCAGGGGACTTGCCATTTATGCCGACGCCGGACCATACGTTTCATTCGGACTCTCCGGCAAGCTGAGATACACGGACCCCGTCACCGGAACGAAGCTGTCTGAGAATGTCTTCCACGTGATGCGCCGCTTCGACTGGGGATTGGGCGTGCGGCTGGGAGCAGAGATTGCCAACCACCTCCGCATCGGTGCCGCCTACGACTTCGGCTTGATGAACAACATGCGAGGGGGCATGGGAAGCGGCAACAACAACTTCACCGTCTCCGTGGGCTACATGTTCTGACCGCGGCGCACCTCCGTCTCCCACACTGCCGGACAATTGTCCGTTGCCCCAAGATTCCCCCTTCCGTTTCTTGCATATCTCCCCTTTTCTGCCTTCCTTTGCCCGAAAGGACGTATATCTTATGAAGTTACGCAGGTGTGTATACACATACGTGGGGAGTGTGCTGCTCCTCGTGGCGGCAGTGTGGGCGGTGTGTGCCCTCGTGCAGCAACGGAACTACGGACGGTTGGCGGAGCTGGAAAGACGGCAGTCCGACCTGACGACAGACTCGTGCCGGTTGCAGCTGCAAGCTTTCGAACGGTCGTTCCTTTCGGGCAAAGGGAAGGCACTGCGCAACAAGATTGCTTCCGGGAACCTCCTCGAACGGGGAGAGAATGACCTCGCCGACTCCCTCTGCCGGCAATCCCTCCGCTACTTTGACTTCTTCACACGCGACTCCGTGCGCATCGCTCATCTCTATCTGCTCAGCGGACGCATCGAGCGTGCCCGCGGCAACTGGCTCGGAGCGGTGGACGCTCTCCTGGATGCCAAGGCATACGGGACATCCATGCCCGACGATGACGAGTTCGCCTACCGGGTACACGAACGCCTCGCATTCCTCTACCGCGAGAACGGACTGCCCGACCGGGAACGGGACTGCCTCCGCGAGGCACTCATCTACGCCCGGCGGTTGGGCAAGGGGGACTATGTTGCCGACGGACTCCGGCGTCTGGCATGTCTCGAAGGCAATGTCCGCACCGTGCAGCCGTCCGTCCGTCAGCTGACGGAAGCGAAAGACTCTGCCTGCGCCAACCGGCAGGAGCAACTGGCAGGACAGCTGCAGCTCCTCTCCGACTACCGACGCTGGCGCAAGGACGCCGACCGTGCCGAGTACAAAGTGGTGTTGCGCGGACGTGCGCTCTACCGCACCCTGGCAGTGATGCTGGCAGTGATGGCGGTACTCCTGACGATTTACTTCTACGACCGCCGTCGCCGTCTGGTGGCAGAAAACCGCCTGCTCGCCGAGCAGACCCGGCGCGAGCAGGAACGGATGGACCGCGAACAGCTCCGGATGGATTACTACCGTCAGCTGAACCAGCTGACGCTGCCCATGGCATACGACAGACTGCGCGAAGGAAAGGTGCGCATGGGGGAGAAGGAGTGGCAGACCATCTATGCGAACACCGACGCCTGCTTCCCGGGCTTCACCGGACAGCTGCGCACGACATTCCCCTTCCTGAAGGAGGACGACATCCGCCTCTGCTGCCTCGTGAAGATGGAGATGCCGCTCGACCTGACGGCTCTCATCTTCGGCATCGGCAAGGGCAGTGTGTCGCAACGCAAGCAGCGTCTGCGTCAGAAGATGGAGCTGGAAGGCTCGCTCGACGAATACCTGGGTGTGGCGTCCGTGGGCAGGTCCGGCATGCGTCCGGCTTCAGCTGACAGGGAATGAATTGGCGAAATACGACATAAAATGGAACAATAATTTGGTGGTTCACCTTTCTTTGCTTATGTTTGCAGCACGAGAACCCCCAAGCCTCTTAACAATGCTCAAATCGGGGGTCGTTTTATTTTTATATCTTTATGTCTATCAATTTCCCTAAACCGTATAACAGCCCGGAAGATTTGGCTGCATTGTTATCCCAAAGAGGTCTCATTTGTTACTTATAATATTAAAGTTTAAATGTTGATAGAAAAATAATTTTTTCCCGCTTTTCCTGCCGTCCGTCCGGAAACAATCCCTACCTTTATCAGCGGTTTAAGTCTTCAAGTCTATGAAACGAACAGTCAGTCTCTTCGGAGTGTGCTGCCTCTTGGCAGCCTGGTCCCTGTCCGCCGTGGCACAGGGCAATCATCGAGCGGCCTTACGCTGGGGCATTACGGCAGGTATCAACGGATTTGATGCCGGCATCCTCGAGCTCTCCCGCGGACGCGGTCTCCACTCTTTCAACTTTGCGGGACGTGTCGAACTCTCCTTTACCGACGCACCAAGCCGGATGTACCTCGATGCCGAGCTGGGACTGTCGGACCTCGCATGGAAGTTCGATGAACCGGGTGGGGAACCCCGCCGCGTCACTTCCCGCAACTATTACCTCCATCTGCCCCTGCACATCGGCTACCATGGGGACATCGAGCGGGTGTGTGCCATCTTCGCCGACTTCGGTCCCTACTTCGCATACGGGCTGTTCGGTGAGAGCGTCTACCGTGCCCCGGCGGAGCATACCCGGATACAATGGAGCTCTTTCGACGAGACGGACCGCTTCGACTGGGGACTGGGTGTGCGCCTGGGGGTCGAGGTGCTCGACCACTTCCGCCTCGGTGCCGCCTATGACTATGGGGTGAGGGTGATTACATGCTACTATAGCGAGATGCATAACGGCAACCTGACGCTCTTCGTGGGCTATACCTTCTGACCGTGCGTCGGCGGGCAACTCCCGTCCGGATATAAAAACAAGTTGCAACGGAATGCCAGTGGGACCAGCCTGTGGCATTGCGTTGCAACCTGGTGATTATCTCAGTGAGAGTCGGGCGGTCATTCCACTGCCTCGCCCTTCAGCGTTGCCGATGTACTCTCGGTGATGCGCACCTGCACGAAGTCGCCGATGCGGTGGTTGCCGCGGTCGAAGACCACGACCTTGTTCTGCTCGGTACGGCCGAAGAGCTGCTCTTTCGAACGCTTCGACACGCCCTCGACCAGCACCTCATAGGTCTGCCCGATGCAGCGTCGGTTGCTCTCGGCGGACAGGCGGGTCTGCAGGGCGATGATTTCGTTGAGGCGGCGTATCTTCACATCCTCGGGCACGTCGTCGGGCAAGTGCTTGGCGGCATAGGTTCCCGGACGCTCGGAATACTTGAACATGAAGGCGGAGTCATAGGCACACTCCTCCATGAGCGAGAGCGATTCGCGGTGGTCCTCCTCGGTCTCCGAGTGGTAGCCGCAGAAGATATCGGTGCTCAGTCCGCAGTCGGGGATGATGCGGCGGATGGCAGCCACGCGGTCGAGGTACCACTCACGGGTATACTTGCGGTTCATCAGCTTCAGGATGCGGTTGCTGCCGCTCTGTACGGGCAGGTGGATGTGCTTGCAGACGTTGGGCACCTCGGCGATGACGTGCAGTGTCTCGTCGCTCATGTCCTTGGGGTGCGACGTGGTGAAGCGGATGCGCACGCCCGGTGCCGACTCTGCCACCCGGCGGAGCAGCATGGGGAAGGTCACCGTCTCCCCTTCGCGCTCGAAGCGGTAGGAGTTGACGTTCTGTCCCAGCAGCGTGATTTCCTTGTAGCCTTTCGCCGTGAGGTCCGCCACCTCGGCGAGGATGCTCTCCACGTCGCGGCTGCGTTCCCGTCCGCGGGTATAGGGCACGATGCAGTAGTGGCAGAAGTTGTTGCAGCCGCGCATGATGCTGACGAAGCCCGAGATGTGCGTGCCGCAGATGCGCGAGGGAATCACCTCGCGGTAGGTCTCCGTGGTCGAGAGCTCCACGTTGATGGCCTTCTCGCCAGCTTCGGCGGACGCCACGAGGTCAGGCAGCGTCAGGTAGGCATCCGGACCTGCCACGAGGTCCACGTGGTGGTTCTCGATGAGGTTGTCCTTCACCCTTTCCGCCATGCAGCCCAGGACGCCGATGATGAGTCCGTGCTTCTTCTTGCTGCGCAGCGCGTGCAGCGCCTCCAGCCGGTTGATGATTTTCTGCTCCGCATTGTCGCGCACGGAGCATGTGTTGAGGAATACGGCGTCGGCATCTTCCAGCCGGTCGCACACCTGGTAGCCTGCCATTTGCATGACGGATGCCACCACTTCGCTGTCTGCCACGTTCATTTGGCAGCCGTAGGTCTCGATGAACAGGTTCTTGTTCGCAGCAGCGGATTTTAAGTCCGCCCCTTGTTCTTGTGTCATAAGATGGTTGGATTAAAATGTTACGGACGGTCCGTCCCGGCTGTTGCGCCGGGCAGCCATTCCGCCGCAAAGATAGTGACTCTGTGCCAATCTGCCTTCCGATGTGCCGGGTTTCCGGTGGAAATATCCTCGTTTGCTTACGGTTCGGCTGCCGGACGGAGGCGGAAAAGAAGGAATTGTCAGCTGCAGAAGCTTCAAAGAAGTTATTTGACACTACTCAATTATTAATTAACATTAAAAAGGAGCGAAATTCGTGTAGAATATTTGATGAATTGATGACTATTTCGCACCTTTGGGGAGTGAAAAAACATTAGATTTTTTCATAGTTAAGGTTTAGGTTAAAGATTAAAGGAGCAGGAAACTGTGAAGTTTCCTGCTCTTTGCTTTTCTGACGGTTACCTCGGTGCATCCGTCGTTTTCCCGACGCCTGCGGGCGTCCTCGTCTCTTAAGAAATATCTTGTCATATCCATTCCAACGAACAAACGATGCTCCTTGCTTCACGTGCTTTCCGGCTGTCTGTCGACAGACGGTTTATCAGCCTATCCGCCACGTGCCGGTAGGTCTTCATGTAGACACCCATCTTCTCGCCGAGGTCGAGCATCTGGAAGAGCAGCCCTTCGATTTCCGACTCATGGCCGCGTGCGAGGTCCTTCTGCATGGATGCCGTGGTGTTCGGGTCGAGCTTGTCGATGATGTGCAGGTTGGCAGCCGGCAGGTTGTCGGGCAGGTCGATGCCCAGGCGGCGTCCCGTCTCGGCACTCTCTCCCGTCAGTTGGGCGAAGACCAGGCGCGGTTCTCCCGGATGCTGTAACGCACCCATGGGTACGCCGAAGCAGGCGCCCGTGCAAGCCATGGCGGAGATGAAGGTCCACTTGATGAACGTGTCGCGGTCGATGTTGTCGGACACGTCGACCTTGATGCCGCAGCTGCGCAGCTCGTCGGCAATGTCGTCCAGCAGGGCGGTGTCGGCCGTCTGTCCCGGACGTACGCCGTAGACGATGCGGAACGTCCTGCCCGTCTGTACCACTACACCCGGACGTTCGACATAGCCCACGATGTAGATGCAGCCGTCGAGCACACAGCTCCCCTTGGGGGCAAGCGAGGCGATGCGTGCGCCTGTCCCGTAGACGTTGAGGATGGGGATGACCACCGTGCGGGGCGTGGCGACGCGCTTCAGCAGGTCTCTGATGGAGTCCATGGAGTAGCCTTTCACGCAGACGAAGACCACGTCGGGCACCTCCCGATACTCGTCGGCGGTGCATGCCTTCACGGGGATGACACGGTCGCCCTTCAGTCCCGAGCGCAGGTGGAGTCCCTCGCGGCGGATGGTTTCCAGGTGTTCGCCCCGGGCGATGCAGGTCACGTCCTTGCCGCCCAAGGCGAGGAATCCGGCGATGCTTCCTCCCACGCCGCCGGTACCGATAATCAGGTATTTTCTCATATGTTTCACAGGTTTCTATGGAGCCTCGTGCTGCCTTTTCCCGATAGGGAAGGAGTCACGGAGCCGGTTGCCGTTCTGCACGGTCCGGCGGGTCCGTCTTCCCGGAATGGGCAGGCTGAGGCCCGGTGGTTGATTGGTTTTCAATAAGGATTGCGATGCGTCCGGCATACGCCTCCTTGATGCGGCGGACGAAGGCCTCCCATGCCGCCCGTTCGGAGGCAGGATAGACCCCCTTGCGCAGCAGCAGGCGTTGGCGGATGCGGAGGCGTCCGTCCGAGAGGCTTACCACTGACGAGAGCGAGCCGAACGCGTGCGACCCGGAGACCTCGGGTGGCAGTGCATCGCAGCGGCTTCCGGCAGGCAGCACCACGTCCAGCGTGTCGCTGTAGGATGCGCTCTCCGTCAGCTCCCAACTCCCGTCGGGCAAGGTCCGTGTCCGGGACAGGCGGTCGGCACGGCGGAAGGGGTTCAGCGTCAGGAAGAGCCGGGGCCGTACCGGGCGTGCATAGCGTGCCGAGAGGCGGTAGCCGATGGTGAGCGAGGGCAACGGCCCGTCGTCTTCCGTCCGGCTGACGCTGTCGATGCGCACCAGCGTGCAGGCGAGTCCCTCCGTCAGGCGGTGTGCCAGCTCGGTGGGCTTCAGGTCCTTCAGCGGAAGGGCCTCCTCGTAGAAGCGCAGGCGGTTGTGCAGGCTGACCCGTCCCGATGCCATCCCGTCGCTGCCGACATGGAGGCGGGCACGGACCGACTGCTCCTGTTGCTCCGCGTCGTAGTCGGGCAGACGCACCATCCGTCCGCCTTCCGGTGTGACCAGCAGGGCGTCGTGCCCTGCGATGAGGCGGTGGCGGTAGCCGAAGGGCAGGCGTGCGGCGGTGCACTCCAGCCACAGGGTGTCGGTGGGGCAGGGCACACCCAGGACCACGTGGTCCATCTGCCCGATGCCGGGATAGTCGTCGATGCGTGCCTTCCGGGTGCTGATGACGGTGTAGACCGACGGGACGCCTGCCTCGGCAAGCAGTGCCTTCAGGTAGTTGGTCAGCGCCTTGCAGTCGCCGAACTTGGTGCGGCAGACCTGCTCTGCGGTCATGGGCTGCCATCCGCCGATGCCGAGCTGGATGCTCACATAGCGGGTGTGCTCCGCCAGGTAGTCATAGAGGGCATGCGCCTTCGCTTCCGGGGTGGAGAGTTCGTCGGTGAGACGGTGCACCGTGGCAGCTTCGTCGGTGGTCAGGCGGTCGCGTCCCTCGGTGAGGCGGTAGAGCCACTGGCCGAAGTGCTCCCAGGTGTCCTGCTGTCCCTCGTAGCCTTCGCAGACGAAGTCGGCGGGTTGCGCCTGCACCGTCGGGAGTTCCCATACGGTGTCTTCCCGGGGGACGGCAGCAGGCAGGTCGTCCGCCTGCCAGCGGTAGGTGCGTGTGCCGGCACCTGCGTCCGCGGTCTCTTCGGGATGGGCGGCAAGGCCCCGGCTGCGGTACAGGAGGCGGACGGAGGCTGGCAGTGTCAGGGTGTATGAGGCGTGCTCCACTGCCTGACGTATGTCGTCCTGCGGACGGAAATCGGGGTAGCGCAGCAGTCCGTTGTCGTAGGTGCACGTCCACTCATAGCGGACGGTGAAGGGGAAGGAGCCGCGCGGACCTTCGTAGTAGTGGAGGCGGTCGTCGGAGGCAAGTCCGTCGTTGAGCGTCGCCTCGCGCAGGTCGGAACGTCGCAGGCGTGCGAGCTGCTTCCCGCCGGCGCCGTGGACGGTGCCCTTGAAGTCCTTCAGGTGGATGAAACGGCTGCTGACGACGGCAAACCGTGCGGCGTCTGCCCCGTAGGGGGAGTGCACGGTGACGCTCCGCACGAAGTGGGCTTCTCCCCGGTGGGCGTCCAGCTGACGGAACTCCACGCGGTAGTCGTGTACGACGGAGGCGGGACTCGGACCATTATATATAGGTGTATCCGTGCGGGGGACCTTCCCGTCCGGGCAGAAGCCGGAGAGTGGTCCGCCGGGGGCGTCGGCTGAGAGCGGAAGGACGCACGGCAGCAGGAGCAGCAGGAGGGCGAGGCGGAGCACCGGGCAGGCAAGGGGACGGGCGGACGGGGCTTGCGGGGTGTGTAGCCGGTGCTTCCGGCAGGAGGGGCGTGCCATGCTAGCTGTCCCCCCTGGCGGCAGTGCCGCTGACGGAAACCGGGGCGCCGTCCTTTCCGCCCGTCCGTTTCAGCGTCAGCAGTGTCTGTGCCGACTCGATGAAAACATCCCACAGCTCGCGCAGCTCTCCGTAGTAGCGGGCGGGGATGATGGATTGGTTCACTTTCAGTTCGAGCATCACCTGCAGTCCGTCGGGGCGGCGGTCGAGGAGACAGCTCACCGACGCCATGCGGTCATGGGTGTGCATCCGCATCGGCTTGGGGAGGCTCTCGGGTTCGTAGCCTTCCGGCAACCGGTAGAAGCCGAAGAAGCGGCGGGTGAACTTCGCGGGGAACTCCACGGGGAAGGTGCGCTTCTCTGCCAGGAAGGGGTTCGCAGGCAGCTGGTCGAGCAGGAAGGGGTACAGGTAGATGATGCTGCCGCCTGCCCGAAGGTCCTTGCTGACGTCCATCTGCTCGCGGTAGGCGTCCGTGACGGACTCCTTGTAGGTGTGGAACGTCAGTCCGTAGCGTTCCGCCTCCTTCTTCACGTGCTCCACGGAGTCCGGCTCGGCGGTGCGGCGGCGCAGGGCGTCGAGCGTCTCCAGTCCGGTGTAGGAGGTCGAGAGCTTGCCCGTCAGCGAACCGTCGTCGGTGATGCTTCCCTCGAACATGAGGGAGGTGGTGTGTGTGCCGATGTTCGCCAGGCTGATGAGCCGCTGACCGTCGAGGGGTGTGTAGCAGATGCCCAGGTTCACCATCAGGTGTCCCGGGAGGAGGTTCAGCATGGGCCACTCCAGGGAGCAGTCGGTGCAGTAAACCGCTCCCTGCTCGTCGAGCAGCCCCACGACGAAGGTCGTCAGCCGGGAGAGGGAAGGTTCGCTTCCGGTGAGGTCGCCCGCACGCTTGTCCCTCACGAGGATGGGGGTGCAGCGGATGCCGGCGTCGCGGAGCATGGCGAGGTAGATGAAGTTGAGGGCGGCGTTGTTGCCCTGCTGCCTGTCGAGGCACTTGCGCGGGCTGTCGTCGGTGGCGATGCTGTAGTGCCCGTCCCAGTGGATGTGCTCATGGAGCAGCCGGTGCAGGCGGAGTGCCTTCTCTGTGGCAGGCATGTCGGCAGGCAGGGCAAGTGCCTCCTGCTCGTCGCGCAGGGGGTTGCGCATGTTCACGTAGTTCCCGAAGCCGGAGAAGTCCTTCAGCTCGGCGCAGACACCCTCCCAGTTGGAACCCTGGAAGGCCGATAGGCCCAGCCGCGGGTCCAGTCCCCGGATTTCGAAGGAGACGGTGCCGCGGTAGTTCTCGGCACACCAGACCAGGGGCTCGTCCTTCAGGGGCGGGACGTCGGTGCTGGTGAACGTGTAGCGGTTGTTCTGCATCTGGCTCAGGTGGCCGTCATACGCCTGCATGATGAATTCGCTGTTGATTCTCTTGTGGTCGCGCTGCATGGGGATGCTGCCCTTGCCGGTGATGTTGAACTGGAAGACCTCGGGGATGTCGACCTGGTAACGTGCGAAGCAGACGGGGATGTCCTCCTGCACCTGCCAGTCTTCCAGGTGGATGGGGTTGTTCGACGTGCGCCGGTACTTGTACTCGATGAGGGTGCCGGGCTTGACGTCCGGGATGGAGAAGCGGTAGCGGCGGTAGTTCCCGGTGACCTGTTCCTCGAAGATGTACTTCCGGTCAAGGGGTGTCTCGACTACCTTCCCGTCGACGAGGTTGTATGCCGACGCGCCGATGGCGGATATCTGTTCCTGGGTGGCGCCCATGCGTTCGCCGCGGTAGTAGAGTATGTCTACGTCGGCATACCTGGTCCCTTCGGGGCGCAGTACCTGAAGGCGGAACTTGAACTCGGACTCCACACGGATTCTCCCGTCGTTTTCCTGACGGTAGTAGGTGTACCCCTCCTTGTTCAGGAACACGGCGTCGGTGGTGCTGTCGGTCGGATGATAGAGGGAGAACTCCTTCTTTCCCACCTTCCCGTACTTCATCTCCTTGTGCTGTGCAAACAGGCTCCCTCCGCAGAGGAAGAGGAGGAGGCTTGCCAGTATGCAGACTCTTGGTGCTTTCATGATTTTCTCTCCGGTTTAGGATTTCGTACTGTTTCGTGCTGACAAAGCTAACGTATTCATTTAAGTTTTCCTAATTCCGGCTGAGAAAAAAGGAGAATCGGGATGCAATTGCTCCCTGTTGTTCCCTGCGCATCGCCTTGCTGACGTCTTGCGCATCTCCCTACCGGCGTCTTGCGCTTCTCGTTCTGCCGGGAAGCTCATCTCACCGGTACCGTCTTGCGCATGACGGAACAGGGAGATGCGCAAGGTGAAAACGGGGCTTGCGCGAAGAGGGACAGCACGTTACGCAAAAGGCAGGCGGGGAGATGCGCAAAAGGGTGGTGCCGTCAAGCGCATGCGCACAAAAAAAAACGCCCGATGCTGTCAGTCAGCATCGGGCGTTTCCCGTCAGGCGGGAGGGTTAAATACCTTCATCCGTATCACCTTCTTTGCCGGACTCTTCCGGCGTCTCTTTCTCTCCCTCCTCGGCAATGTTGTTGCCTTGCAGCACCTTGTCGAGCCAGACGAAATCGGCTTTCTGGAGGGCGATTTTCAGCTCGTTCCCGGGTTGGAACTTGATATTCACGCGCTTGATGTTGCGCGCGGTCAGCTCTTTCTTTTCACCGGAACCGGCGGTCGACAACGTGATGTTGAAGGTGCCCCAATCGCCCAGGCGGACGCTCTTCCCGTCGAGGAGCAGGCGCAGCATTACCTTGCGCAGCTGACGGAGTGCCATGGCGGCTTCCATCGGGTTGAGGGTGACCTCGTCGGCAATCAGCTGTGCCACCTCATCTTCGGTCACCATCTTGGTGGTGGACTGTATGGGATACCACTTCCGTGTTCCCTTGACGTCCTTGGGATTCACTCGTTGAATAGCTCTTACTAGAATACTCATAATGCGTTACGTTTTGATAGTTAGACATGCGTCCGGCTTCCGTTGTGCCCGGCTTGTCGGCGGGCAGGTCCGGGGTCCTGTCTGCGGTGGATGTTGTGACGGGGCGGCGCGTTGCAGGGACCCGGGGTTGCCTGTCGGCTTGCCACCGGTCTGCGGTGACCGGGGCTTGCGGAAGCTCGAACAGGGATTTGTCTCTTCCGTTTCCCGGAAGGGATGCACGAAGATAGGTGTTTTCCGGATTGAAAAATCGGGTGTAAAATGTTTAACTAAAGTTAGAAAATCAGGACCTTGAAAAACAGGCAACTACTTGCGTTCATGTGTGAACGCAAAATGGTGTTTTTGATTCTAGGTTTTCAGCAACAGGGAGATACGTGGTCGTCATGAGGGGCGGGGTGTTCCTCCTGCAGGCTCCGGCAGAACGCGCGGAAGGCTTCCCGGAGTGCTGCGGCATCGGTGGGTGGATAGAGGAAATGGGTGGTCTGGGGGAGGACGAGCGTCCGCAGGAACTCAGGGGCGACACGGCGGCGGAAACAGCGGAGGCTGCGGCGGGCATCGACCAGCTCGTCGCGTGCTCCCTGAACGGCAAGGAGGGGGACACGGACGGAAGGCAGCTCCCGGCGTACGTCTGCCATCAGGGTGAAGAGGTCGCGCAGGCGGGGCAGCCAGCGGACGTAGCCGGGGGTGGGACCCGGGGCGACATTGAGGGCATGAAGGATGGCAAGCCGCTCGTTGCTGGCGTCCGCCCGTCCGTAACGCACACCGAGGAGGTCGCGGACAGCGCGTGGCGACACCCACACGTGGAGCGGACAGCCGACGCAGACAATGCCTGCGATGCCGTCGGGACGGCGCGTCCACGTCCGCAGGGCAAGCAGCCCGCCCATGGAGTGCCCCACGAGGATGAGGCGGGGGTAGCGGAGGCGGTACTCGTCCGTCAGTGAATGGACGAAGGCTTCCCACTCTTCCCGCCTCGAGCGGGCGAACGTCCCGGCACTGCCGCCATGCCCCGGAAGGACGGCTGCCGCGGCATCGAAGCCCAGGTCGTTTGCCCAGGCTGCCGGACGGCGGAACTGGTCGGGACCCTCCGTGATGCCGTGGAGGAAGAGCACGGCGGTGTCACTCCGTCGGTCTGTACACGGAAGGACGAAGGGCGGCTGGGGGATGAACTTCATGGTTTCCTGTTTTCAGAGATGAACAACAGCTTGTCGCCGACGTGCAGCTCCATCTGTCCGTTGGGGATGAGGAACTCGTCGCCGCGCTTGACGAGCATGACGAGGGTACCGCGGGGGATGTTCATGTCCGCCAGGCGGTTTCCCCGGGCGAGCATGTCGGGGGTGAGCGTGAGGTCGCGCAGCTGGGTGTCAATCTCCTCGGGCAGCTCGACGCCGAACTCGTTGCCCTCCTTCTCTTCGGGGAGGTCGAGGTGGAGCAGGCGGGCGGCGCGTGCAATGGTCATGCCCTGCACGACGAGGGAGACGAGGGTGATGAAGAAGACGATGTTGAAGAGCTGTTGCGAGCCTTCGACGCGGGCGATGACGGGGTAGGTGGCGAAGATGATGGGGACGGCCCCGCGCAGCCCTACCCAGGAGACGAACCACTTGGCGCGCGCGGGTAGCCGGCGGAAGGGCAGGAGGCAGAGGAAGACACTGACGGGACGTGCCACGACAATCATGAACACGCCGATGAGCAGTGCCACGGCAGCCACGTCGACCATCTCCAGCGGGTTGACGAGCAGTCCGAGGGCGAGGAACATGATAATCTGGAAGAGCCACGTCAGTCCGTTCATGAAGGTGTTGATTTCCTTACGGTTTGCCAGGCGTGCGTTGCCGACGGTCACGCCGGTGATGTAGACGGCGAGGTAGCCGTTGCCGTGGAGCAGGTCGGTGATGGTGAAGGTGAAGAAGACGAGGCTGAGCAGGAGGATGGGGTAGAGGGACCCGTTGGAGAGGCTGATGCGGTTGATGATCCACACGGCGAAGCGTCCGAGTGCAAAGCCGATGATGGCGCCGAAGAAGAACTGGATGGCAAGGTCCTTGAGGATGACCGCCCAGCTCATGCCGTCGGAGGTGATGACCTGGATGAGGACGATGGTGAGCATGTATGCCATGGGGTCGTTGCTTCCGCTTTCCAGCTCGAGCATGGGGCGCAGGTTGTGCTTGAGGTTCATGCGCTGCGAGCGCAGGAGGTTGAACACCGACGCGGAGTCGGTCGACGACATGGTGGCGGCAAGCAGGAGGGAGGTGGTCAGCGGAAGGGAGATGTTGGTGCTGTCCCACCCGGAGATGTAGCAGATGAAAAGCCCGGTGAGGAGGGTGGTGACGAGCACGCCGACGGTGGAGAGCAGAATGCCCTGGGTGAGCACGGGGCGTATCTCGGTGAACTTGGTATCCATTCCTCCGGTGAAGAGGATGATGCTGAGCGCCATCATGCCGATGAACTGTGCGTCTGTGGCGCTGTGGAACTGGAGCCCGAGCCCGTCGCTCCCGAAGAGCATGCCGACGAGCAGGAAGAGGAGCAGCGTGGGTATGCCGAAGCGATAGCCCGTCTTGCTGATGAGTATGCTGCAGAAGATAAGCACGGAGCCGAGCAGCAGGATGTTTTCTGCGGTGAATATCATAGGCGGGAGTGGTTTGTGGGCGTAAAGATAGGAAAAAACGGGGGAATGTGAGGAAGGGGGGAGTGCCAAAAATCGGCAAGCCCCTGCGTCTCGTGGAGAGAGGCAGGGGCTTGAAGTTCGTTTGCGCCGTAAGCAATGCGGGATTACTTACGCAAGTTCAGAGCTTTCAGGATGGCGCGGTAACGCTCGATGTCGCGATCCTTGAGGTAGTTCAACAATGCGCGGCGTTTGCCGACGAGAGTAGTCAAAGCTCTTTCTGTGCTATGATCTTTACGGTTGCGCTTCATGTGCTCCGTCAAGTGGGAAATACGGTATGAGAACAATGCTATCTGCGCTTCAGGTGAGCCAGTATCAGTGTTAGACTTTCCGTATTGTCCAAAGATCTCTTGTTTCTTTGCAGCGTCTAAGTACATAATGAGTTAGTTTAAAATTGATTTGCGGGCGCAAAGATAGACAATATTCCTCAATGCGCAATGCCTATTCAAAGATTTTCTTGTAACTTTGCGCCCGAAAATTTAAGGTAATAGTATGCAGAATATAAGAAACATCGCAATCATTGCGCACGTCGACCACGGGAAGACGACGCTCGTCGACAAGATGATGTTGGCGGGACACCTCTTCCGCAATGATCAGACAAACGGCGTGCTTGTATTGGATAACAACGACTTGGAACGCGAACGAGGGATAACGATTCTTTCGAAGAATGTATCAATCAACTACAAAGATACCAAAATCAACATCATCGACACTCCGGGACACGCCGACTTCGGCGGAGAGGTGGAGCGTGTGCTCAACATGGCGGACGGCTGCATCCTGCTCGTCGACGCCTTCGAGGGACCCATGCCGCAGACCCGGTTCGTCCTCCAGAAGGCACTGCAAATCGGGCTGAAGCCCATCGTTGTGGTGAACAAGGTCGACAAGCCCAACTGCCGCCCCGAGGAGGTCTACGAGATGGTGTTCGACCTCATGTTCTCACTCAATGCCACCGAGGACCAGCTCGACTTCCCCGTCCTCTACGGTTCGGCAAAGAACAACTGGATGGGCGAGGACTGGCGCAAGCCTACCGACAGCATCACCCCGCTGCTCGACGCCATCATCAAGTACATCCCTGCCCCCAAACAGCTGGAGGGCACTCCCCAGATGCTCATCACTTCACTCGACTTCTCATCCTATACCGGACGTATCGCCGTGGGCCGCGTGCACCGCGGGACGCTCACCGAGGGCATGAACATCACCCTGGCACGCCGTGACGGGACGCTCGTGAAGTCGAAAATCAAGGAACTGCATACCTTCGAGGGACTCGGACGCAAGAAAGTCCAGTCCGTCTCTTCGGGTGACATCTGCGCCGTCGTCGGTCTGGAAGGATTCGAAATCGGCGACACCATCTGCGACTTCGACAACCCGGAACCGCTGCCGCCCATTGCCATCGACGAGCCGACCATGAGCATGCTCTTCACCATCAACGACTCGCCTTTCTTCGGACGGGAAGGGAAGTTCGTCACTTCACGCCACATCCAGGACCGCCTCACCCGCGAGCTCGACAAGAACCTTGCCCTCCGCGTCCGCAAGACCGAGAACGAGGACGGCAAGTGGATTGTCTCCGGCCGAGGCGTGCTGCACCTCTCCGTCCTCATCGAGACCATGCGCCGCGAAGGCTATGAGCTTCAGGTGGGACAGCCGCAGGTCATCTACAAGGAGATTGACGGCAAGAAGTGTGAGCCCATCGAGGAGCTGACCATCAACGTCCCCGAGGAATACTCCAGCAAGATGATTGATATGGTCACCCGACGCAAGGGCGAGCTGACGTCGATGCAGACCATCGGCGACCGGGTCGACATCGAATTCGACATCCCCTCGCGCGGCATCATCGGACTGCGTACGAACGTCCTCACGGCATCTGCCGGCGAAGCCATCATGGCGCACCGCTTCAAGGAGTACCAACCCTACAAGGGCGACATCGAACGCCGCACCAACGGTTCCATGATTGCCATGGAGACGGGTACCGCCTTCGCCTACGCCATCGACAAGCTTCAGGACCGCGGACGCTTCTTCATCTATCCGCAGGAGGAGGTCTATGCCGGACAGGTCGTGGGCGAGCACGTGCATGAGAACGACCTCGTCATCAACGTCACCAAGTCGAAGAAGCTCACCAACATGCGTGCGTCGGGCTCTGACGACAAGGCGCGCATCATCCCGCCCGTCATCTTCTCGCTCGAGGAGGCCCTCGAATACATCAAGGAGGACGAGTACGTGGAGGTGACGCCCAAGAGCATGCGCATGCGCAAGGTCATCCTCGACGAGACCGAGCGCAAGCGTGCCAACAAAGTGTAAGGCTGTACAAGCAAACATTCTTTAATAGTTCTCGGAAGCGCGGACAGCGCCGGGGTGCTCAGGGCATCCGGTGCATCCGCGCTTCTTCTTTTATCCCTGCCACACTGACAGCCCAATTGTTAATAAATGAGTAGCCGTGTCGTCATAACGGCTGATTTTGCTTATATTTGTCAACCGTGCTTCTGCGGAAGCCTTCAAGTCTCCGGCTCATGGGAGCCGAAACCATAAACCTAAACACTCGTACACTTATGAAGTTTTTTCCTAACCTGCAACCAACCTTCACGCGACGTGTCGCCTATCCGGGGCTAGCAGTCCTCGTCGGGCTGTCCGTCATCTGCGCACTGTTCCCCAGGCAGACCAATGCCTGCCTTGCATCCATCCAGACGCTCATCTACGACAAGCTGAGCTGGGCTTACACCCTGATGATATCGTTCTTCTTCATCTTCCTCTGCGTGCTGGCGTTCAGCAAGATCGGCGCCATCCGTCTGGGAGCGGACAGCTCCCGTCCGCAGTACAGCTTCTTCTCGTGGATAGCCATGCTCTTTGCCGCCGGGATGGGTATCGGACTGATGTACTTCGGTGTGGCGGAGCCCATGTCCCACTACGTCAACCCTGCCTTGCCCGACACGCTCAATCCTGCCAAGGAGGCGCAGCTCGCCACGTTCTTCCACTGGGGCATCCATGCCTGGTCCATCTTCGGACTCATGGGGCTGATTCTCGCCTACTTCTCCTTCCGCTACAAACTTCCGCTTGCCATCCGCAGCGGACTCTACCCCCTCCTGCGCAACCGCATCAATGGACGGGTGGGCGATGTGGTCGACATCTTCGCTCTGGTCAGCACCTTCTTCGGCATCGCGACCTCGCTCGGCTTCGGTGTCGTACAGCTCAACGCCGGACTGGTGCACCTGGGCATCCTCCGCGAGTCCAGCTTCCTCTTCCAGGCGCTCATCATCGTGGTGGTCAGCTCCATGGCGATTGCGTCGGCTGTCGCCGGGGTCAACAAGGGCGTCAAGCGGCTGAGCGAAATCAACCTGACGATGGCAATCGTACTGATGCTCTTCGTCCTCCTGCTCGGGCCGACCGCCTTCCTGATGAATGCCTTCAGCGAGGGCATCGGCTACTACATCAACCAGTTCGCCAACCTCACCTTCAAGACCTTCGCCTTCGAGAAGGACGGCGTCGGGTGGTTCACCGGATGGACCGTCATGTACTGGGCGTGGTGGATCAGCTGGGCACCGTTCGTCGGGCTGTTCATTGCCCGCATCTCCAAGGGGCGCACCATCCGCGAGTACATCCTGGCGGTGCTGCTCGTCCCCTCGTTCTTCATCTTCCTGTGGATGACGGTCTTCGGCAACAGTGCCATCTACATTGACCGCAACGTGGTGCACGGCGCCCTCTCGGCGCTCGCCGGCAACCCCGACGTGCTGCTCTTCAAGTTCCTCGAACAGTTCCCCCTCGCCACACCCCTGTGCGTGCTCACGCTGATGATGATTGCCGTCTTCTTCGTCACCTCCGCCGACTCGGGCATCCTGGTGATGAACAGCATCTCGTCGAGCAACCGTCCCAATGCGCCCAAGTGGCAGAACGCCTTCTGGGGCATCCTGCTCGCCACCATCACGATGGCGCTCCTCTATGCCGGCGGCCTGCAGTCGCTCCAGACGATGACGCTCATCTCCGCCCTCCCGTTCGGCGTCATCATGGTGCTCCTCTGCCTGTGCCTGCTGCGTGCCCTGCGCACCGACAGGCTCTACCACAGCTCCAAGCGGCCCTATGGCAGCGCGACCTGGGACGGCAGCCACTGGCACGAAAGGCTCGACCAGATTCTTACCTTCTCGCAGAAGCGGGACATCAAGCGCTTTTTCGCCGAGAAGGTGCAGCCCGCCTTCGAGGAGCTGCGCGACGAGCTGAGCCGCAAGGGCATCGACGCACACATCCTCACGGGGCAGAACGGCAAGCTCTCCATCGAGCTGCAAATCCCCTTCGAGAAGGTGTGGAACTTCCGTTACGGCGTGACCACCGAGGTGCAGAGCATCTCCGACTACATCATCGGCGAGGACAACACCCCCGACGTGGACTCCAACAAGCAGTATCTTCCGGTGACCTACTACACGGACGGCAGGATGGGATACGACATCCAGTATTTGAATAAGGAGGAAATCATCGCCGACGTCCTCCGTGAGTACGAACGCTACATCCGTGTCGTGGCGGACGAACAGAAGGCGATGATGTTTGTCGACAAGAAGCGATACAATGGGTAATTGACAATTGACAATGGATAATTGACAATGACCGTTCGGCGTGCTTGTCTTCCTGCCGGGGGACGACGATGCGCCGGACAGTCTGTCCGGACGGTCTGCTTGGGAAGGAATCACTGCTTGTCAATTGTCAACTGTCAATTGTCAATTGTTAGAACGGGAACAGCAGCGGGAGCACGAATATCATCACGATGCCCATGATGACTTGTAGCGGAAGGCCCACCTTGATGTAGTCCATGAAGGTATACTGTCCGGCAGGCATCACCAACGCGTTGGGCGGCGTGGAGAACGGAGAGGCAAAGCACATGCTGGCGCCCAGGGTCACTGCGAAGAGGTAGGGCACGGGACTCACGCCGAGAGCCTCCGCACTGTGGAGCGCGATGGGTGCCAGCAGGACGGCCGTGGCGGTGTTGCTGATGAACATCGTCATCAGCGAGGTCGTGAAGTAGATGCCCGCCATGAGCGCCATGGGACCGTAGCTGCCCAGTCCGCTCACCAGCGTGCTGGAGATGTAGTCGCTCGCCCCGGTCTTCTCCAGTGCCAGCGACATGGGCAGCATGGCGGCAATGAGCACGATGCTCTCCCAGTTGATGGTCTTGTAGGCAGCCTCCACGTTGCGGAAACACCCCGTGAGCACCATCAGGAGGGCGGCAATCATCACCGCCGTCACCGGCTCCACGGGGATGAAGTCGAACACCATCATGGCGACCATGAGTACCATGATGGCAGCCGCCACGGGCGCCTTGTAGTCGAGCGTCACACGGGCCGCCTCGGCAAGCGGCTGACCCAGCACCACCCAGTCGGCATCCTCGCGTTCCAGGCGGGCGATGTTCTCCCACGTACCCTGCACGAGCAGCACGTCGCCCCCGTGGATGGCCTCGCGTCCCAGGTCGTTGAGCAGGTACTCCTTCTTGCGGCGGATGCCCAGCACGTTCACGTTGAACTTGTCGCGGAAGCCTGCCTCCTTGACCTGACGGTTCACGATGTGCGCCGTCGGCATGACCAGAATCTCGGCGATGCCGATGTCGTAGAAGTCGAGCACGTTCGACGTGCTTGCCGCCTCCTCCGTCGTGTGCCCGTCGATGAGGGCGAGGCGGTAGTCGTCAGCCAGCAGCTTCACCTGGTCGAAGTCCCCCTTCACATAGAGGATGTCGCCTCCCTGCAACGCCGTCTCCGGGTCGGCGAGCTTCTGCGTGATGGTCTTCAGGAAGCGGTGCTGCGAGATGTCGCCGCGCCGCACCTCGAGGATGTCCAGCCCGTAGCGCCGGCGGATGTCCAGGTCGACGATGGTGCGCCCTTCCGCCTCAGAGCCTCCCGGCACCTGCAGACGGAAGAGGTTGCTCGACAGCCCGTATTCGCGCACGAGCTGGGAGAGCGACTTGCCCGAGCGGTGACGGTCGCCGCGCTTCTGTCCGCGCTTGGCGAGCACCCACTTGCTCAGCGGGAGGAGCACCAGCAGACCCACGGCGAGGCAGACCAGGCCGACGGGGAGAAAGGAGAAGAACGACAGCGGCTCATAGCCTGCCGCCGTCAGGGTGTTCTGGATGACGAGGTTGGGCGGCGTACCGATGAGCGTCATCATGCCGCCCATGCTGCTGGCGAAAGCCAGGGGCATCAGCAGACGGCTGGAGTTGACGCCCGCGCCCGCCGCCATGCTCACCACGATGGGCAGCATCAGGGCGACCGTACCCGTGTTGCTGACGAAGGCGCCGATGGCTGCCGTCACGAGCATGATGAGCACGAAGAGGCGCAGCTCGCTCTCGCCGGCAAGCTTCAGGATGCGCGCGCTTATCATCTTCGCCAGTCCGGTCTGGAGGATGGCGCCGCCCACGACGAACAGCCCCACCATCATGATGACCACGTTGTTGGAAAAGCCCGAGAGCGCCTCGTCGGGCGTGAGGATGTGGAACAGCAGCAGTGCCACCAGCGCACAGAGCGCGACGATGTCCGAGCGGACCTTGCCGTTGACGAAGAACACGGCGGAGAGGAGCAGGATGAGGAGTGTTATCAGCATAAGTCAGTCTAGTTTGAAGCGACGGGAGGGAGCGGGGTGCGGGACGTCCGCCGGCGCCTCCCCGTCAGGATGATATAAAAAGAGAAAGGAGCCGGGCAAGATAGTTTGTCCGGCTCCTTTCAGCCTGTTCATGAAATGAGGGTGTGCACGTCTGCGACGGCACGGCGGGGCTTACTGGCGTGCGCCATATTGCCCGTCGAGGTAGCAGAGGGCCGTGTCGCCCATCTTGCGGATACGGTCGACGATGTTCTGCACGGTAGCCTCCTCTTCCACTTGTTCGCGGACGAAGCTCCAGAGGAAGTCCTCCGTCGGTTTGTCATTTTCCGCCTTGGCGATGTCGAGCAGCGAGTTGATTTGCTCCGACACGTGGCACTCATGTTCGTACACATGCTCGAACACTTCCAGCGGGCTTCCCCATCCGGTGGGGACCACGTCGACCTTGTCTACCGTCACCTTGCCACCGCGCTTGATGACATAGTCAGCCATGCTGTAGGCGTGTGCCAATTCCTCATCAGACTGTTTCTTCATCCAGTGTGCAAAGCCGTCGAAGCCCTCCATCTTGAGGTAGAAGGACATTGACATGTAGAGATTGGCAGACCACATCTCTGCCGTTACTTGCTCATTGATGGCTTTTTGCATTTTCTCACTAATCATAGCTGTAATATATTTAGTTGGTGAATAATACGTTTGTACACGTCCGGGGCGGCAAAAAGCGTACCGGACAGGGCCGCGCTGACAAATTGTCACTTCAGCAGGCGCCAGGCGAAGCCGTCCTTCGTGTCCTTCACCTCGAAGCCCAGGGCGGTCAGCTCGTTGCGGATGCGGTCGCTCGTCGCCCAGTCCTTGTTCGCCTTGGCGGTCATGCGCTGCTGGAGCAGCATGTCGACCGCCTTGCCGAAAGCTTCCTCGCGGGCTGCTCCCGTGCCCTGTTCGCGCTTCATGCCGAGGAGGTCGAACAGGAAGAGGTCGAAGACCCCCTTCAGCTCTTCCAGGTCGGTGGCAGAGAGGGTTGCCTTTTTGTCATAAGCGGTATTGATGGCCTTGCAGGCGTCGAAGAGGTGTGCGATAACGATGGGAGAGTTGAAGTCGTCGTTCATGGCGTCGTAGCACTTCTGCCGGAGGCCGGACACGTCCACGCTCGACGTGGCGGACGGCTGGATGTGGCAGAGGTTGTCATACGCCTCCATGAGCCGCTGCATCCCCTTCTCGGCAGCCTGGAGAGCCTCGTTGCTGAAGTCCACCGTGCTGCGGTAGTGTGCCTGGAGGATGAAGAAGCGGATGGTCATCGGGCTGTACGACTGCGAGAGCAGCGGGTGTGTCCCGTTGAAGAACTGGTCGAGGGTGATGAAGTTGCCGAGGCTCTTGCCCATCTTCGTCCCGTTGATGGTAATCATGTTGTTGTGCATCCAGTAGTGCACCATGTCGTCGCCCTGCGATGCCACGCTCTGTGCAATCTCGCACTCATGGTGGGGGAAGACGAGGTCCATGCCGCCGCCGTGGATGTCGAAGTGGGCGCCGAGGTACTTCCGTCCCATGGCGGTGCACTCGCAGTGCCATCCCGGGAAGCCGTCGCTCCAGGGGCTGGGCCAGCGCATGATGTGCTCCGGCTGCGCGCTCTTCCACAGGGCGAAGTCGGCGGGATTGTGCTTCTCCTGCTGGCCGTCCAGCTCGCGGGTGGTGTTGAGCACGTCGTCGAGGTTGCGCCCCGAGAGCTTGCCGTAGTGGTGGTCCTTGTTATACTTTGCCACGTCGAAGTAGACCGAGCCCTGGCTCTCGTAGGCATAGCCGTTGGCAAGGATTTCCTTGACGAGCTGTATCTGCTCGATGATGTGTCCCGACGCGAGGGGTTCGATGCTCGGCGGGAGGACGTTCAGCTCCTCCATGGCCTTGTGGTAGCGGTTGGCATAGAACTGTGCCACTTCCATCGGCTCGAGCTGCTCCAGCCGTGCCTTCTTGGCAATCTTGTCCTCTCCCTCGTCGGCGTCGTGCTCCAGGTGTCCCACGTCGGTGATGTTGCGGACGTAGCGCACCTTGTACCCCAGGTGTTGCAGGTAGCGGAAGACGAGGTCGAACGTGATGGCAGGGCGTGCATGCCCCAGGTGGGCGTCACCGTAGACGGTGGGACCACAGACGTACATGCCCACATGAGGAGCATGCAGGGGAATGAACTCCTCCTTCTTGCGGGACAATGTATTGTAGATGTACAGTTTTTGTTCCATAGATGGTTGTGTTTAGTTGAGTAGCTACAAAGATAGACTTAAATTGACAATTGACAAACTTTCCGGGGCAATTGACAATGGATAATTGACAATTGACAATGTCCCTCCGGTGTGTGCCCCCGTCCCCACATTGTCAATTGTCCATTGTCAATTGTCAATTGTAGAGACTAGCTTGTAGAGCTTGTCGCTGGGGCGTATCTTCTCAGGCACCTTGAAGGAGACGTGTACCCCCTTCTCCACATGGTCCACCGAGCGGAGGTCTACGCGCGGGTCCTCCAGCTTCAGGAAGAGCGCTCCCGTGGTGGGGCCCGTGATGAGCAGGTCGTCCCCGACGTGAAGGTCCGACGCCTCCGTCAGGAACTCCGCCACGCCGAGCTGCGAGAAGTACTTCATGCCACGGCCCACGTAGACCTTCTTCTGCGTTGCCTCCGAACCGTAGCGGCGGCTCCACTCGCCCAGGCGTTGCCCCAGGTAGTAGCCGTCCCAGAAGCCGCGGTTGAAGACCGTCTTGAGGCGTTCCTCCCACGCAGCCACCTTCTCGGGCGTGAACGTCCCGTCGAGGCAGGCGGCGATGGCCTGCTTGTAGCACTCGGCGACGATGCGGACGTATTCGGGGCCGCGTGCCCGTCCCTCGATTTTGAACACACGGACGCCCGCCTCGATCATGCGGTCCATGAAGTGGATGGTCTTCAGGTCCTTGGGCGACATGATGTACTTGTTCTCCACATCCAGCTCGATGTTGCTGTCCCGGTCGCGCACGGTGTAGGCGCGTCGGCATATCTGCGTGCACGCACCGCGGTTCGCGGACGAGTTCAGCTCGTGCAGGCTGAGGTAGCACTTGCCGGAGACTGCCATGCAGAGCGCGCCGTGGCAGAACATCTCGATGCGCACCTGCTGTCCGCCGGGTCCGCAGATGTTCTCCTCGACGATGTGGCGGTGAATCTCCCGCACCTGCTCCAGGTTCAGCTCCCGGGCGAGGACCACGACGTCGGCAAAACGAGCGTAGAAGCGCAGCGCCTCGATGTTGGAGATGTTGAGCTGCGTCGACAGGTGCACCTCCTGACCGATGCGGTTGCAGTAGTCCATCACCGCCACGTCGGCAGCGATGACGGCGGAGATACCTGCCTCGTGAGCCGCGTCGCAGATGCGTCGCATGAGTTCCAGGTCCTCGTCGTAGATGATGGTATTGACGGTAAGGTAGCTCTTCATGCCGTGCGCGTCGCAGGTGGCGGCAATCTCCTTCAGGTCGTCCACGGTGAAGGTGTTGGCGGAGTGTGCCCGCATGTTAAGGTTCTCGATGCCGAAGTAGATGGAATCGGCTTTTGCCTGTATGGCGGCGGCAAGGGACTCGCGCGAGCCCACCGGTGCCATAATCTCGAAGTCGTTTATGGAATAGGTTGTCATGATGTTGGGTCTCAATTTGGTTACCGGGTGCAAAGGTAACGATTTTCGGTTGAACCGTTGTGTTGCGGACGGGAGGTGCGGTTGTGTCGTTTTGTCAAAATGTCAAACGAATCGCCCGAGAAGGGGCTTCGTTGCGCCCAAATACGGATTGGTGACCGGGAAGGCCCTTCTCGCGCGATTCGCGAAATACAGGTTGACAGCTTTTTCGCAGATTCCCTTTCCTCCTGCACGGTTTGTCTCTCCCTTCGTTCCCTTCCGTCGGTCTTTTCACACGGACGGACGCAAAATCACACATCGGGAATCGTGCCCCTTCGGGCTCTGAAAAGTGGAAACAGGTGGTTGTTTTCGTACGGACGAACGACCACGACGGTGCGGACACGTCCGTACGACGGTAGTCGTTCGTCCGTACGAAGCGAGTCACAGGTGCTTTCGATGGTGAAAATGGGTTCGGCGGATGCTTTTTTCGCGTTAGAAAAGGTGTATTTGTGTGAACGGACGTTACTTTCGGCTCATTCCGGCGTCCGTGTCTTAAAATATTTAACGCGTGATTTTCTGGAAGGGAGAAATTTGCGAAAGTACGCGTCAGCTGAAAACGCCGAATCGGGAAAATGTGATGTTAAAACCGGAGGAACGTTGTCATTGTGACAAACGGACTTTGCGGAAAGGGTTCTCACATCGGACGGATGTTGTCACTTGTCAACTATCAATTGTTAACAGAAGGGGAGGAACGAGGCTCCAAAACATGTTTTACAGCAGGGAATACCAGTTTTTCCATCATTTGTGTCAGTTTTTACACCGTCGGAACGGAGGTTCGGGCTTTCTTTGCGAGCAATCTAAACATGAAAAATATGAACTACCGAGGAAACACACACACGAGCGTCTCCCGTCACACGGGTGGATGTCTTTCGAAAAACACACTGTTTGCCTGTAGCCTCTCGTTGGGCATGATGATGGCGCCGCAGCTGCTCCTGGCGGCGGACGTGAATGCCGCAACCGATGTCCAGGCTGCCGTCACTCAACAGAACAGGTCGGTCACCGGACGGGTGGTCGACGAGAAGGGGGAACCGCTCATCGGCGTATCCATCCAGGTGAAGGGTACGAAGCTGGGAACGGTGACCGACTTCGACGGTAATTTCAAACTCAACGCACCTGCGGACGCCACACTTGTCATCTCCTACGTAGGCTTCCGTACGCAGGAAATCGAACTGAAAGGGCGCTCCGACTGCCAGGTCAGCATGGTCCCCGATGACCAGCTGCTCGACGAGGTGGTCGTGGTGGGCTATGGCGTGGTGAAGAAGTCCGACCTGACAGGCTCCGTCGGGAGCGTGAAGTCGGACGTGATTTCGGCACGCGGCTCGACGTCGGTCATGGAGAGTCTCCAGGGACAGGTCGCCGGTGTGAACATCACCCAGTCTTCGAGCCGCGCGGGCGACGGGTTCAGCATCCAGATTCGTGGTAAGAGCTCGCTCAACGAGGCGGAGCCGCTCTACGTCATCGACGGGGTGGTATGCGACAACATGGACTTCCTCAACCCGATGGACATCGAGAAGGTAGACGTCCTCAAGGATGCCTCCTCGACGGCTATCTACGGTTCACGCGCCACGAACGGCGTGCTGATGATTACGACCAAGAAGGGCGCACCCGAGGAGTCTCGCGCGACCGTCAGCTATGACGGATACTACGGCGTGAAGCACACGACGAACATGCCGGACTTCATGGACGGTGACCAGTTCCTCAACTGGCGTTTCTACCGCTACTTCGAGTCGTCGATGGACAGCAGCACGGGTCTGACGACATGGAACATGACGGACGCCAACTACCAGAACTTCTGGGGCGGGGGCAGCGAGGTCGTCAAGGACATGTACCGCAACAAGCGTTACACCGACTGGGTGGACCTGGTGACACGCACCGGCTCGCAACAGAACCACTTCGTCAACATCACCGGCAACGCGCGCGACATCAGCTATCGCGTCGGCCTCGGCTACCAGGACGAGGAGGGCGTGCTCTATGACGGCTACAGCCGCTGGAACCTGAAGGGAGCCGTCGACCATAAAATCTCCGACAAGGTGTCGGCAGGATTCTCCACCAACATGGCAACGTCGCTCAAGGAGAGCGGCAGCAACTACGCCGTCCTCTCGGGCTTCCGCATGACGCCGACGATGCCGGCGTACTACTGGGAGGGGGAGAATGCCGGCGAGCTCATCGTCCAGCCGGGCAAGGATGCCGCCATCTATCCCAACGGCGGCGGACCGACCTCGAACATCAACCCGCTGGTCGACCGCGAGAACTCCAAGGACAACACACGCTCCTATGACATCATGGCGAACCTCTACCTGCAGTACAGCCCCATCAAGGAGGTCATCCTGAAGACGACCTTCTCGCCCATGTACACGAAGAGCGAGCGGGGCACGTTCTACAACGGCAACACGCAGTACCGCTCGGGTAAGACGAACATGGCGGAGAAGTACAACGACCAGGTGTTCTCCTACACATGGGACACGCAGGCGAACTTCATCAAGTCGTTCGGCGACCACAACGTGAACGTGCTGGGCCTGTTCAGTGTCTACGACCAGCGGATGGAAGGCGACTACATGGGCGTGGTCGATATGCCGTTCGACGTCGACTGGCACAACCTCGGCTCGGGAACGGTGCAGAGCCAGTCGAGCTACTATGAGCGCATCACGATGTTGTCTTACGTGGCGCGCGTCAACTACGACTACAAGGGCAAGTACATGGTGACCGTATCCTCGCGCTGGGATGGCAGCTCGAAGTTCAGCGAAGGGAACCGCTGGGGTATGTTCCCCTCGGCAGCCGTCGCCTGGCGTATGTCCGAAGAGAAGTTCATGGAGCCGGTACGCGGCTGGCTGAGCAACCTGAAGCTCCGTGCCAGCTTCGGTGTGACGGGTAACAACGCGGGCGTAGGTCCCTACGACACGCAGGCGCTCGCCAACGTGAAGTACTACTACAACTTCGGCAGCACGGTAGCCAACGGCTTCGGCTACACGATGATCAACCCCGACCTCACGTGGGAACGGACGACGGAGTTCAACGTCGGCGTGGACTTCGGCTTCCTGGACAACCGCATCAACGGTTCGGTGGACCTGTACAACAAGAACTCCAGCGACCTGCTGATGGAGATGCAGACGCCGCTCGAACTGGGCTCCTACTCGGGCGCCGTGGTGAGCAACGTCGGCAAGGTGAACAACAAGGGTATCGAGGTTCAGCTGAACACGAACAACGTCCGCACGAAGGACTGGAACTGGACGACCTCGTTCTCCTTTGCCCGCAACATCAACAGCATCCGGGAGCTGAATGGAGGCAAAGAGGACCTCGTAGGCAACAAGTGGTTCATCGGCAGCCCCATCGACGTGGTCTACGGCTACAAGTACACGGGCGTCTGTACGCGTGAAGAGGCACAGGCCATGGCGCAGGACCCGAACATAAAGACCAAGTTCCATGAGGGCGAGATGAAGATTTACGACAAGACCGGCGACGGCGTCATCGACGCGAACGACAAGATGATTCTCGGCCATTGCGCACCGACGTGGACGGGAAGCTTCGTCTCGAACCTGACCTACAGGAACTGGGACCTCAGCCTGAACATCTACACGAGCCAGGGAGGCACGGTCTACTCTCCGTTCATGGGCGAGTTCACCGACTACTCGCAGCGCGGCATGCAGCGCCTGAACATCGACTACTATATCCCCGAAGGCGTACCGACGCTTGCCGAGGACGGCTCGATATCGACCACGACCTCGACGCACTACGGCAGCTGGCCCTTCCCGACGAACGGCGGCAACGGCAAGGGCGGCGGCTCCTACTGGCTGTCCGGTGCCAATGAAGACCGCTCGCAGTACTTCGTGGACAACTCGTACGTGAAGATAAAGAACATCACCCTGGGCTACACCTTCCCGACGTCGTGGCTCAAGAAGCTGCACATCTCCCACCTGCGTCTGTATGCCAACGTGGTCAATCCCGTAGTGTGGACGGACTACAAGGGCTTCGACCCTGAGTGGGCGGACGCACAGGTCGGCGACGGTACCGGCGGTGTGAGCGCCACGAGCTGGCAGTTTGGTATTAACTTAAAATTCTAATGCAATCATGAAACACCTATACATTTTCGCACTTGCGGCCTCCCTGGCGTTTACCGCCTGCTCGGACTTTCTGGAGCAAGACAACAAATCGAACGTCCCCACCGAGGAGTTCTACAACACGGCGAACGGCTTCGCCAGCCTCACGAACAGCGCCTACTCCTCGCTCCGCACCATCTACAGCGCACAGCCCCAGCTCTTCGTGGCGGGCACGGACCTCTATGCCGACGGCAAGAGCCAGGGCGTGGTCATGGGACAGTATACCTTCACGACCGATGAAGGCATCATCAAGGACTTCTACGACCGTTGCTACAAGGGCATCCAGCTCGCCAACAGCGTCATCGCGTACGGCGAGACGACCGAGGACAACGCCCAGCGCCTGCAATACATCGACGAGGCGCGTTACCTACGGGCATGGTGGTACTTCCAGCTCGTGCAGCAGTTCGGTCCGGTGGCGCTGAACACCGAGATGTTCGAGTCCGCCGTGATGAGCCACGAGCGCACCGACCTCGCCACGGTCTACCAGTTCATCATTGACGAGTTTACCTACCTGGCATCCGCAGACTCGCATCTGCTGGAGCGCGCCTCTTCCGGCGTCGGTCGTGCCAATAAGCGGGCAGCCGCCTTCTATGCCGCCAAGGCATACCTGACACGTGGCTGGCTCGACGGCACCGACTACGAGGCACAGGAGGCATCCATCGCCCAGGCGTCGGACTTCGACAACGCCGTGACCTATGCCCGGCAGGCCATCAACGGGGAGCTTCCCGCGCTCTCCATCGAGGAGGCGTTCGACGTCAATAACGAAGAGAACGACGAACTGTTCTGGAGCGTGCAGTACAGCAGCTCCGCCGTGGAGAACCCCGTTGACGACGGATCCTACCAGCAGTCACAGTTCGGAGCCTACCAGGGTGGCTCCGAGAAGCCACGCAACAAGGCGATTGACGGCAACTTCGCACCTTCCCTCCGTCTCCAGCAGATGTACACGCGCGGAGACGGCCGACTGGAGCAGACCTTCATGCTGGAGTTCCATGAGGCATACTTCGACTGGTACACCAACCCGACGTCGAAGATACTCTACTACTATGCTCCCGCCTGGGCGACCGACGAGGACATCGCCGCCTGGCGTGCCGACGACCCGAACGGCATCAAGACCGAGACCATAGTCAGCAAGACCGTCGCCGAGGGCGGCATCGCACCGTCCAACGGTCAGCCGGCTTCCTACAAGGACCGGCGGACGCAGGACTTCGGCAACGCCGCCATCAAGAAGTTTGACGACTACACCGAGACCTCCATTGCCAACCGGAGCACCACGTGCAGCATGCACGACGTTGTCCTGGCACGCCTGGGCGAAGCGTACCTGATCGCCGCTGAGGCTTATTACAAGAAGGGCGACATGCGGCAGGCTGCGGAGATGATCAACAACCTGCGTCAGCGTCCCGGAACCATCAAGAGCGGCTACGAGACAGCCATGCACGTCGACGCTGCCGACATTACCATCGACTTCATCCTCGACGAGCGCGCCCGCGAGCTGGCAGGCGAGTACGTCCGCTGGACCGACCTGAAGCGCACGCACAAGCTCATCGAGTACGTCACCGAGTACAACGAGGACGGTGTCGAGCTCAGTGCGCTGACGGGACCCGACGGCAAGTACAAGATTCTGCGCCCCATCCCGCAGGCCGCCATCGACCTCAACCAGGCTCACGTGGAGCAGAACCCCGGCTATTAAGCCTCCCGCCTGGCAGACTGAACATGCAGTAGACAAGCTCTCTCCTGCCTCCTCCATTCTCCTCGGGGAGAGTGGGGGAGGCTTCTGCCGTCTCTGCGATCCCATTACTCCTTATTCCCGACTTTTATGCTGAAACAACTCCTCTCTCTCTTTCTGGGCATGACGGCGCTGTCCGTCCCCCTTGCCGCCCAACAGACGTCGCCTGACACTTGGGGCGACCAGGGCAATGGCACATACATCAACCCCATCCTCAACGCCGACTACTCCGACCCCGACGTCATCCGTGTGGGCGAGAAGTACTACATGGTCGCCTCCGACTTCCACTTCCTGGGCATGCAGGTGCTCGTCTCGGACGACATGGTCAACTGGCGCCTCCTCTCCCAGGTCTACAGCCGCTTCGACTTCCCGGGCTGGGACACGAACGAACGCTATGCCGGCGGCTCGTGGGCACCTGCCATCCGCTACCACGACGGGAAGTTCTGGATTTTCTTCTGCACACCCGACGAGGGACTCTTCATGACCAACGCCACCGACCCCGCCGGACCGTGGAGCCCCCTGACGAACGTCTGCCACGTGCCCAAGTGGGAAGACCCGTGCCCCTTCTGGGACGATGACGGACAGGCGTACCTCGGACGCAGCATCCACGGCGCAGGCCCCATCATCATCCACCGCATGAGCCCCGACGGCACCCGCCTGCTCGACGAGGGACGGACCGTCTACCGCGGACCGGTGGCGGAGGGCACGAAGATTCACAAGCGCAACGGGTACTACTACCTCAGCATCCCCGAAGGGGGCGTCTCCAAGGGGTGGCAGACCGTCCTGCGCTCGAAGAGCATCTACGGCCCCTATGAGAAGCGCGTGGTGCTCGAACGCGGCACGACCGACATAAACGGACCGCACCAGGGAGCGATGGTCGACACGCCGGAGGGCGAATGGTACTTCTTCCACTTCCAGCAGTACAACCCGCTGGGACGCGTCGTCCACCTGCAACCCATGCACTGGGAGGATGACTGGCCCGTGGTCGGCGTGGACATCGACCGCAACGGTGTCGGCGAACCGGTCGCATCGTGGACCAAGCCGCGGGGAACCCGTGACGTGCCCGTCGAAGTGCCCCGCACCGATGACGACTTTAGCGGACCGTCGCTCGGATTGCAGTGGCAGTTCAACCACAACCCCGTGGACGATGCCTGGTCGCTGACCGAACGTCCCGGCACGCTCACCCTCCACGCCCTGCAGGCAGACGACTTCCGCCGGGCACGCAATACGCTCACCCAGAAGACCATGGGCTACCGCGGCACGGCGACCGTACGCATGGACTTTGACGACCTGGCGGACGGACAGCGCTGCGGCATCGCCTGCATCGGCAAGGCGAACAGCCTGCTGGGCATCCGCCGCGACGGAGCGGACACCCGCCTCTACCTTGAGCACGGGGGCACGGAGGCTGCCTCCTTCTCCGTCAGCGGGACGACCGTCTACCTCCGTCTGCAGGCGGACGCACGGGCGAACCGCTACACCCTGCTGTACAGTATCGACAACCGCAACTTCACCGCCGCGGGCGACGCCTTCACGATGGAGTTCGGCAACTGGAAAGGGGTGCGCGTGGGGTTGTACTGCTACAACGTGCGGCAGGCAGCGGGCAGTGCCTCCTTTGACGACTTTACCTACCGTCACGACGGACCGGCACGCCGTCAGCCGATGACACCGCAGGAGGCCATCGTCAGCCGCATCGCCACCACCTCCTTCCCCGACCGCACCTTCACCGTCCGCCTGCCTGAAAAGGCTGACGAGAGCCTCCGGGTCATCCAGCAGGCCATTGACTCCTGCTCGTGGCTCGGCGGAGGGACCGTCCGTGTCACAGCCGGACACTACCCTCTCAACGGGCCGCTGCGCCTGAAGAGCGACGTCAACCTCCACCTCGACGAGGGCGCCTACCTGCAGTTCAGCGGACGGGCGGACGACTTCCTCCCCGTGGTGCTGACCCGCTGGGAAGGCACGGAGATGTACGGACACTCCCCCATGATTTATGCCTACCATGCCAACAACATTGCCATCACGGGCAGCGGTACCATCGACGCCCAGGGTGGCAAGGAGTTCGCCGCATGGAGCCGGATTGAGGCACCGGACCGCGACCGCCTGCGGGAGATGGGCGACAAGCTTGTGCCCGTCCAGGAACGCGTCTTCGGCAAGGGCACCGTCCTGCGTCCGTCGTGCATCCAGCCCCTGGGCTGCTCGCGCGTGCTCATCGAGGGCGTGACCATCAAGGACTCCCCCTTCTGGACCATCCACCCGGTGCTCTGTGACAATGTCATCGTCCGCGGGGTGACCATCGACAGCCACTTCCCCAACAACGACGGCTGCGACCCGGAGGGAACGTCGAACGTGCTCATCGAGCGTTGCACCTTCCGCACCGGCGACGACGCCATCGCCATCAAGTCAGGACGCGACACCGACGGCCGCTCCATCGGACGCCCCTCGCGGAACATCGTCATCCGCGACTGCATCTTCCACTCCGAGTGCAACGGGCTGTGCATCGGCAGCGAGATGTCCGGCGGTGCCTCCGATGTCTATATGAGCAACATCGAGATAGGCACGGTCAAGAACGCCCTCTACTTCAAGTCCAACCGCGACCGGGGCGGCTACATCCGCCGCGTCTTCGTCGACAGCATCACGGTGGAGCGCGCCAAGGGCGCCATACTCCGCTTTGAGACCAACTACTTCGGCTTCCGCGGGGGGAACTACCAGGCACTCTATGAGGACTTCCACATCAGCCACGTCCAGGCTGGGAAGGCGGACCACTACGCCGTGTTCATGGACGGCAACGAGGTGTACCCGATACGCAACGTCCGCATCCACGACTTCCACGTCGGCGAGGCACCGCACGCCCACTACCTGAAGAACACTGAGGGCGTCCGCTTCACCTCGTCGTCGGTCAACGGCACCCCGCTGCCCGAACAACCGGAGGAAAGCCCCGAACGGGTCACGCTGGAGGTCTATTGACCACGTCTCAATTGACAATTGACAATGGACAATTGACAATGTCCCTTCGGCGTGGGCATGAATCCGTCTTGTGGACACATCCCCCACACCGAAGGGCAATTGTCCATTGTCCATTGTCCATTGTCCATTGTCAATTATCTTTGCACCGCATTTCCAAGAGATAACACCAATGAAGACAGCTTACACCAACAAAGAGATTCTGAAGATAGCCTATCCCTGCCTGATCAGCCTGGTCATGGAGCAGCTCATCGGAATGACCGACACCGCGTTCCTGGGTCGGGTCGGCGAAGTCGAACTGGGTGCATCGGCGATTGCCAGCGTCTATTACCTCGTCATCTTCATGATGGGCTTCGGCTTCAGTGCGGGCGCACAAATCATCATGGCACGCCGTAACGGCGAACAGAACTACCGGGAGGTCGGTGCCATCTTTTACCACGGACTCTACTTCCTCCTCGCCTTTGCCGTGCTCGCCTTCGGGCTGACCAAGGCGCTTTCGCCCCTGCTGCTGGAGCGCATCATCGACGACCCCGACATCTGTGCGGCAGCCGAGAGCTACATCGACTGGCGTATCTTCGGCTTCTTCTTCTCCTTCGCCGCGGCGATGTTCCGCGCATTCTACATCGGCACCACCCAGACGAAGACCCTGACGCTGAACTCCGTCGTCATGGTCCTGTCGAACGTGGTGTTCAACTACATCCTCGTCTTCGGCAAGCTGGGCTTCCCCGCCCTGGGCATTGCCGGAGCCGCCATCGGCTCGTCGCTCTGCGAGCTGGTGTCGCTGGTCTTCTTCATTGTCTACACCACGCGGCGCATCGACTGTGCCAAGTACGGGCTTGCCCACCGCGTGCGTTTCCGGATGCGTACGCTGCGGAGCATCTTCACCGTCTCGTTCTGGACCATGATACAGAGCTTCCTGACGCTGTCCACGTGGTTCCTCTTCTTCCTCTTCGTCGAGCACCTGGGCAAGGAGCCGCTTGCCGTGTCGAACGTCGTGCGCAGCGTGTCAGGATTCTTCTACATGATTGTCGCCGCCTTCGCCGCCACGTGCGGGTCGCTGGTGAGCAACCTCATCGGTGCCGGCAAGACCGACGCCGTCCTGCCCACCATCCGTCAGCACATCCGCCTGTGCTACCTCTTCGTGCTCGGGCTGGGTGTCCTCGTGGCAGTCTTTCCCACCGCGGTCATCAGCATCTACACCAACATCCCCGAGCTTCAGGCGGCGACTGTCCCCTCGCTGCTCGTCCTGTGCACGGCGTACGTCTTCCACGTCCCCGGCATCATCTATTTCCAGTCCATCTCCGGTACGGGCAACACGCGGATGGCGTTCCTGCTGGAGGTCATCGTCCAGGTGGTCTATGTCGCCTACTGTGTGGTCATCATCAACTGGCTGCGCGCGGACGTCGCCGTCTGCTGGACGACCGAGCACATCTACGGACTGGCACTGCTCGTCTTCTGCTCCATCTACATCCACCGCGGCGGATGGCGGGGCAAGGCGGTCTGACCCCCTCTGTGCCGGGCGGACGGCAGCTTCCTTCCGACGCGATTGTCAATTTGTCAAAATGTCAAACGAATCGCCCGAGAAGGGCTTTCCTTGCACCGAAATACGAGTTGGTGACCGGGAAGGCCCTTCTCGGGCGATTTGCCAAATGCACCCTGATGCCTTTTCCGTCGTTTTCCTGTCCTTCTGCTCGCTGTTCCTTGTTCTGCATTCCCTTCTGTCGGTCTTTTCACACGGACGGACGCAATTTCACACTCACGGAATCGTGCCCCTCTGGTCGCTAAAAAGTGGGGACAGGTGGCTGTTTTCGTACGGACGAACGACCACGACGGTGCGGACACGTCCGTACGACGGTAGTCGTTCGTCCGTACGAAGCCAATCACCGGTGCTTTCGTCGGTGAAAATGGGTGCGAAGGATGCCTTTTTCGCGTTAGAAACGGTGTAATTATGTGAATATAGGTTTATTTATCTGCGTTCTGACGGACGTATCTTAAAATATTTAACGCACGATTTTCTAATTGGGACAAAATTGCGGATTTATGCGTTACCTGAAAACGCCGAATCGGGAAAATGTGATGTTAAAACCGGACTTTCAATTGACAATTGACAATTGATAATTGACAGTGGACAATTATCGCCTTGTAGACACATCCCCCACGCCGCACGGCAATTGTCCATTGTCCATTGTCAATTGTCAATTGAGACGTTGTCCATTGTCCATTGAGACGTTGTCCATTGTCAATTATTTTGTTACCTTTACGAGCTGTTACGATACACGCTTATGAGAATCCGCATATACCTGGGTCTGTACATTCTTTTCACCCTTTTCACCCTGTCCGGGCACAGCCGGGCGGGGGCGTTGCCGCAATACGCCGTCCGAGCCTACGGTCCGAAGGACGGGCTGGGGCACGGCTTCATGCACGACATCCTCCAGGACCGCGAGGGCGTGATGTGGTTTGCCACATGGAACGGGCTGAGCTGCTTCGACGGCTACACCTTCCGCAACTTCAAGGCAGGCGCCGATGGCACACATCCCTTCACCAGCGGACGGGTGCTCTCCATCACCGAGGACTCCGTCGGCTGCCTTTGGCTCGTGTGCTACGACAACTCCGTCTACCGCTTCGACCCGCGCGACGAGCGTGTCCTCCCTGTCCCGTTGACAGGCGGACGCCGCACTGCGCAGACTGCCGTCGTCCGTCCCCTTGTCGGCGGTGTGGTCTGGGTCCTGGGCAACGGCACCGCCGTCCGTGCCTCTTACGATGCCGACAGCCAGCAGCTTGCCCTGCGTCCGCCCGTCAACCTCGCGTCGTGTGGCGAGCTGACGGACGTCCACCGCGACGACCGCGGGCAGGAGTGGATACTCTCCTCCCGGGGACTCTTCCGCTTTGACCCGCTGACGGAGATGCTGCGTCCCGTCCGGTTGCCCGGCGCCCCGGAGACCGCCCTGCGGACGCTGATGGAAGACGGACGCCGCCTGCTCGTTGCCGGCGACAGCGGCCGCGTGGTCGTCTGCGACAAGGCGACCCACCGGCTCACCCTCCACCGCCTGCCCACCCGTGCCGCCGTGACCGACATCGCCCGGTGCGCGGACGGCAGCCTGCTCTTTTCCACCGACGGCGACGGGCTGTTCCTCGCCACCCCTTCCGACACCCTCCACTTCTCGACACGCACCCCCGGCGGACCTGCGGACGACCATATATATAAGGTGTACACCGACCGCCACGGACTCGCCTGGCTGGAGTATGCCTCCCTCGGCATCGGGCTGTTCGACCCATCGCACCGCCGCTTCACCCACTTCCTCATGCGCGACGAGCACGGGCGTCCGCTTGCCACCGAGACGGGCGTACTCCTGACGGAAGACGCCAACGGCATCCTCTGGGTCCACCCCAAGGGCGGCGGGCTGGCATGGTATGACCGTCCGTCGAACACCCTCGTGCCCTTCAACCCCGCCCAGCGGACGCATGAGTGGCGCTCGAACGACCGCTGTTTCTCCATCTGCACCGACCGTCAGGGGAACCTCTGGATGAGTACCCTCCTGGGCGGACTGACGAAGATAACCTTCCAGCACGCCTTCTTCCACCTCCTGCCCCTCGATGCCGACGACCCCGAGTCGCCCGGGAACGAGGTGCGCGCCCTCCTGGTCGACCGTCAGGGACGCACCTGGGCAGGCACGCGCAACAACGAGCTGCTCGTGCTCGACCCCTACAAGCATCTGCTGGGCAGGCTGGACCCGTCCGCCGGACGCATCGTCTCCCGTGAGAGCGCAGCCACGCGCTTTGCCAGGGTTTACGCCGTGATGCAGGACCGCGACGGCGACATCTGGGTGTCGACCAAGGGGCAGGGCATCTACCGCCTCCGTCCGTCGGGCGAAGGACGCTTCCGGACGGAGCACTACACCCACTCGTCGGTCGACCCCTACAGCCTGAGTTGCGACGAGGTCTACCACCTGTTCGAGGACAGCCGCGGGCGCGTCTGGGTGGCTACCTACGGCGGCGGGCTCAATCTCGTACGCTTCCAGGCGGACGGTAGCCTGCGCTTCCTCCATGCCCGCAACGAGCTGAAGAGCTTCCCCCTGCGCCACTACTACAAGCTGCGCCACGTCAGCGAGGACAGCCACGGACGCATCTGGGTGTCGTCCACCGTCGGTGCGCTCGCCTGTGACGGCAGTTTCAGCCGTCCGTCGGACATCCGCTGGACCCGCTGCCTCGACCACTGCGACGTGCACATGGTGGACTGCCTGCCCGGAGGCGGAGTCTTCGCCGCCACCTTCGGACAGGGACTGCAGGAGCTGACCTCCTTCGGCGGGGGCAAGGCGTCGTTCCGTGCCTACACCCACGCCGACGGGCTGATAGCCGACATCATCTACGCCATCCGTCCGGACGACCGGGGCAACCTCTGGCTCGCCACCGAGAAGGGACTCATCAAGTACCGTCCTGCCGACGCGACCTTCGAACACTATGAGAACGATTTCACCGCCTTCAACATCCAGTTCAGCGAGGGCGCGGGCACCTTTGCCGGGACGCAGATACAGCTGGGCACGACGAAGGGCATCTTCTACTTCAACCCCGCGGAAGTGTTCAAGAACACCTTCACCCCCACCATCCGCCTGTCCGCCCTCGTGACGGACCACCGCACCGTCTCCCCCGGCGACAGCACGGGCATCCTGCGGCACACGCTCAACCACACGTCGCTCGTGTGCATCCCCCACGGCATCCACACCGTCGGCATCCGCTACGCCGCCCTTGACATGTCGAACACCGAGGACATCCAGTACGCCTACCGGCTCGACGGCTTCGACCGCGAGTACCGTTACGTCGGGGAGAGCCGCGAGGCGACCTACACCAACCTTCCGCCGGGGCACTACACCTTCCGCGTGAAGTCCACGAACAGCGAGGGCGTGTGGCGCGACAACGAGAAGACGCTGGCGGTCGAGGTGCTGCCTTCCTTCTGGCAGACACCCTGGGCATGGCTGCTCTACACGGCGGGAGTCGTCGGGCTGTTCGTGCTGGTGCTCCGTCTCTACCGCGCTTTCTACCGGCTGAAGGACAAGGCGGAGCGTGAGGAGCTGATGGCACAGTTCAAGCTGAAGTTCTTCACCGACGTGTCCCACGAGCTGCGCACCCCGCTGACGCTCATCTCCGGTCCGCTGGAGTACATGCTCGCCCGTTCGCCCCTGACCGACGACGTACGCGGCCGCCTCCTGACGGTGAAGCACAACAGCGACCGCCTGCTGAGGCTCGTCAACCAGATACTCGACTTCAACAAGCTCCAGGACAACCGCCTGAAGCTCTACGTGCGCCTGCTCGACCTCTCCTCGCTGCTGGAGCGGACGGTCGCCGACTTCCGCCTGCTCGCCGAGAAGCGCGACATCTGCCTGAGCTACGGGCACCCCTCCGGCGACGTGCGGGTGTGGTGCGACGCCGAGAAGATGGAACAGGTCGTGGGCAACCTGCTGTCCAATGCCTTCAAGTACACCCCCGAGCACCGTGCCATCCGCGTGGAGCTGACGACCGACGGAGGCGCCGCCGTCATCCGTGTCACCGACGAGGGGGTGGGCATCAGCCCGCAGAAGCTGCGGACCATCTTCGGACGCTTCGAGACCTCGCCCGGTCCCGACTTCACGGGCATCCCGGGCACCGGCATCGGGCTGGCGCTCACCAAGGAGCTGGTGGAGCTTCACGGCGGCACCATCGGCGTGCGGAGCCGTCCCGGGGAAGGGAGCTGCTTCACCGTGACGCTTCCTCCGGGCAGGGACCACTTCCCGGCGGACACGGAGTTTCTGCTGACGGACGCGGCGGCGCCCTCCGTCCCGACGTCCGTGCCGGCGTGTCCGCAGCCTTCCGCCCCTGAATCCGGCGAGGAGACCGCCTCCAGCAGCATGCTCATCGTGGAGGACAACGACGAGCTGCGCCGCTTCATCGCCGAGGTGTTCAGCCCCGACTTCCGCGTCGTGGAAGCCCGTGACGGCGAAGAAGGCCTGGCGTCGGCACGTACCCTCATGCCCGACATCATCCTGACGGACATCATGATGCCGCGCCGTGACGGCCTGTCGCTCCTGCGCGAGCTGCGCGCCGACATCGGCACAAGCCACATCCCCGTCGTCCTGCTCACCGCAAAGGCAGACTCCGACAACCGCCTCCGGGGGCTGGAGACAGGCGCCGACGCCTACATTGTCAAGCCTTTCGGCATCTCCTACCTGCGTGCCCAGGTGGACAACCTGCTGGAGCGGCGCAAGCGTCTGCAAGCCTACTACGGCAACCCCCACCGCACCCCCGTGCCCGACGAGCCGGAGGCGGACCGTCCGTCGGACACCCTCACCGCGGGCGACCGGGAGTTCCTGGAGAAGCTCGACGCCCTCATCGACCGCGAGCTGGACAATCCCGACCTCTCCGTGGAGCAGCTCGTGGAGCACTTCAGCTTCGGCAGGACCGTCTTCTTCCGCAAGCTCAAGGCACTCACCGGCAAGTCGCCCATCCTCTACATCAAGGAGGCGCGCATGACCCGTGCCGCCCGCCTGCTGAAGGAGCACCGCAACAGCATCGCCGAGATAGCCTACGCCGTCGGGTTCAGCGACCCGCACTACTTCAGCAAGAGCTTCAAGCAGTACTACGGCGTCTCCCCGACCGACTACGCCGGCGACCCGGACTGACCCTCCGCAGAGCCGGGGAGGCGGCATCGTGTCGCCGTGGTAATGAAAATGTAGCCCCAATGAAAAAAAAGCGTGATTTCCTGTACAACTTATGATTTATTTAGTAGCTTTGTGCTATCACTATAATAGGTAACTACCATGACCAGCAATTCAATATTCAGTATGCACATACCGACGAGGATACTCTTCGGCTGTGGCGAGATCAAGAAGTTGGCAACTGAAAAGATGCCGGGTAAGAAAGCACTCATCGTCATCTCCGCGGGTACGTCAATGCGGAAGTATGGCTACCTGGGCAATGTGGAACGCTACCTGAAGGAGAACGGCGTGGAAAGCGTGGTCTTCGACAAGGTACTGCCCAATCCCATCAAACAGCACGTCATGGAAGCAGCCCAGCTTTGCCGCGACGAGAAGTGCGACATGGTGGTCGGCCTCGGAGGCGGAAGCTCCATCGACTCCGCCAAGGCAATCGCCGTGATGGCATGCAACGAAGGCGACTACTGGGACTACATCACCTCGGGCAGCGGTAAAGGCAAGCCCGTGACACGCGCACTCCCCATCATTGCCATTCCCACCACCGCAGGCACAGGCACCGAAGCCGACCCCTGGACAGTGGTGACGAACGAGGAGCTTCAGGAGAAGATAGGCTACGGATGCGACCTTACCTACCCGACGCTCTCAATCATAGACCCCGAACTGATGGTCTCCATTCCGCCCCACCTTACCGCCTACCAGGGCTTCGACGCATTCTTCCATGCCTCCGAAGGCTTCATCGCCAACTGTGCGACACCCATCAGCGACCTCTTCGCCCTTGAAGCCATCCGCCTGCTCTACAAATACCTCCCCGTTGCCGTCAAGGACGGACGTAACCTCAAGGCTCGTGCCAAGGTGGCGTGGGCAAGCACCCTCGCCGGTATGGTCGAATCCACATCAAGCTGTATCTCGGAGCACTCGCTCGAGCACGCCATGAGCGCATACTATCCCCAGCTCCCTCACGGCGCCGGACTCATAGCCTTGAGCGAAGCTTACTTCGAAACCTTCCGCAACGATTGCATGAAGCGCTACATGAAGATGGCCGATGTCATGCTCGGCATCAAGAGCAACCGTCCGAGCGACTTCATCGACGCGCTGGTGCGCATGCAGAAGGAGTGCGGGGTCTACGGCATCAAGCTCAGCGACTGGGGACTCAAGGAGGAGGACCTGCCGAAGATGGTACAGAACGCGCGTCACACCATGGGCGGACTCTTCACCCTCGACCCGCGTCCGCTGACCGACGAAGAAGTACTAGGCATCTATCAGAAGTCCTACAAATAAGACATTGACAATCGGTACGCCGTGCCCCTGTGGTCGTCGGCGGAAGAACCTGCAAGGAGAGCGCACGGGCTGCGCCCCTTTGCAGGTTCTTTTTTTGCCCGTACGCAGCCTGCACCCGTCCCCTGAAAAACAAGGCGGCGTCCCCCGCATCCGGGAGACACCGCCTGCCTAAGAAATGGATAAAGAAAAAAGTCAGTGTTGCACTGTTACTTGATGCGTTTGTAGCCGTAGACCGCCAGGTCGCCCAGTTCCTCCTCGATGCGGAGCAGCTGGTTGTACTTCGCCATGCGGTCGGAGCGACTCAGCGAGCCGGTCTTGATTTGTCCGCTGTTCGTGGCGACGGCAATGTCTGCGATGGTGGCGTCCTCGGTCTCGCCGGAGCGGTGCGAGGTCACCGTGGTGTAGCCGTGGCGATGTGCCATCTCGATGGCGTCGAGCGTCTCGCTCAGCGAGCCGATCTGGTTCACCTTGATGAGGATGGAGTTGCCACAACCCTCGGCGATGCCCTTGGAGAGGAAGTCCACGTTCGTCACGAAGAGGTCGTCGCCCACCAGCTGGCAACGGTCGCCGATGCGTTCCGTCAGCTTCTTCCAGCCAGCCCAGTCGTTCTCGCTCATGCCGTCCTCGATGGAGTCGATGGGATACTTGCTGATGAGCTCCTCCAGGTAGGCAATCTGCTCGTCAGCCGTACGCTTCTTGCCCTTCGCACCCTCGAAGATGGTGTAGTCATACAGCCCGTCCTTGTAGAACTCCGAGGATGCACAGTCCATGCCGATCATCACGTCCTTGCCCGGCTCGTAGCCTGCCGCGCGGATGGCAGCCATGATACTGTCGAGCGCGTCCTCGGTGCCTGCCAGCGAAGGAGCGAAGCCGCCCTCGTCGCCCACAGCCGTGCTCAGGCCGCGGTCATGCAGCACCTTCTTCAGGGCATGGAACACCTCTGCTCCCATGCGGAGACCTTCGCGGAACGAGGGCGCACCCACGGGACGAATCATGAACTCCTGGAAGGCGATGGGCGCATCGCTGTGCGAGCCACCGTTGATGATGTTCATCATGGGGACGGGCATCACGTACGTGTTCACTCCGCCGATGTAGCGGTAGAGCGGGAGGTTCAGGCTGTTGGCAGCCGCCTTTGCCACGGCGAGCGAAACACCCAGGATGGCGTTCGCACCCAGGTTCGACTTCGTCTTCGTGCCGTCGAGGGCGAGCATCTTCCGGTCGATGGCACGCTGCTCATACACACAGCAGCCCACCAGTGCCGGGGCGATGACCTTGTTCACGTTCTCCACTGCCTTGAGCACACCCTTGCCGCCGTAGCGCTTGGGGTCCTTGTCACGCAGTTCCAAAGCCTCGTGTTCGCCCGTCGAAGCGCCGGAGGGCACCGATGCGCGTCCGATGACGCCCGATTCCAACACCACTTCCACCTCGACAGTCGGGTTTCCACGTGAATCGAGGATCTCACGTCCCGTAATCTTAGCAATCTTCATAAGCTTATCGTTTTTAAGTATGTATTGTATGTTGAGAGGGGTCCGGCCGACGGACGTGCCCGTCGGTCTGACGTGCAAAGATGGGGGAAACAAAGGGGATGCACAATACCTAGAAATAGGTATATTCGGCAGGGCGGATACCTACATGTGGTCAGTCGTCCTCGTCGATGATCTCGCCGTCTTCCTCGTCCTCGTTGTCCCGGTGATAGCAGGAGAGGCAGGAGAGCGCACCCACCAGGGGGATGCACACGATGACCACGGTCCAGAGGGCGGCGACACGGCGCGACAGCAGCTCGTCCGTCCATACCCGGACGAGGGCGCGAAGCATCACACCTGCCACGGCAACAGCGAGGATGACACCCACGGTGATGACGCGCGGGTCTCCTAAATCAAGACCTAAACCGGATTCAAGCATAGCCATACGTTTATCAGGCAGGCGACATGTCTGTCTGACCTCAAAGGTACGACCCTTTCACCCGACTGCCAAATTTCTGCGTATGTTAGTTAACATATTTCTTAATCTTTGACGACCAGCTCCCGCGCGACCTTGTCCTGGAAGGCACGTGCACGGGCACCCCGCAGCACGTTCTGGTTGATGATGACGAAGGCAAGCATCCGTCCGTCCTCCGTCCGGGCATAGCCGGCGAGCGAGCTGACACCCGTCAGCGTCCCCGTCTTGGCACGCACGCGGCGGTGTGCAGGCGAAGCCTTCATGCGGTGGGCGAGGGTCCCGTCGACCCCGGCTACGGGCAGGGCGTCCCACAGGGCGGCGAACACCTGCGGGTCCCGGTACGCGCTCCGGAGGAAGGCGAGCAGCAGGTCGGGCGACAGGTAGTTGTAGAGCGACACGCCGCTGCCGTCCGCCACGTTGTAGTCCTCCGGGTTGTGTCCCAGCGCACGGATGGCAGTGCCGATGACCTCCGCGCCGTCCGCTGCCGTCGCAGGACGCTCGGGGTGGAGGCTGTGCGCCAGTCGGTAGAACACGGCTTCGGCAGCCAGGTTGTCGCTCTTCTTCAGGGCGCGGCGCACCAGGTCGGTCAGCGGACGGGCGGTGCCGCCCAGCCTCCGTGCCCCCTCGGGTACCCTGCCCAGGTCCGTCACCCCGGTCTCGATGCCCCGTGCCCGCAGGCGGTCGGCAAGGACCGAGAGGAAATACTGTTCGGGCGCGAAGAGCGGCACCTCGCGTTCCACCCTCCGTGCGGCATTGCCCCGGATGAGCAGGGCGTTGCTCTGGTACATCCAGTCGCGCGTCACGACGAGCCGTCCCGCCCCGGGCACATGGCTCACCGCGCGGTTGTCCACCGTGTAGCAGTCGGACGCCGGCTCGACCGTCACCACGGGTTCCTCGCCCCGTGCCGTCGGGCGGACGGTCACACGGACGCACCCGCGCCGGTAGACGAGCGGTGTCAGGCAGGGCTGGAAGTCAAACCGGGCGTCGTCCCACGACCATCCCTCGCCGTAGTAGAGCGAGTCCTTCATCGACACGTCGCCCACGAGCCGTCCGCCGATGCTGCGGATGCCGGCACGTGCCACGCAGTCCGCCAGGCGTTCCATGTCCGCGTCGCCGAACTCTGAGTCGAAGCCGCCGCGCACGTAGAGGTCGCCCTGCAACGTCCCGTCGGCATCGACCGCGCCGTCGGCGAACACGTCGGTGCGCACCTCGCAGTCCGTCCCCAGCCGGGTGAGTGCCGTGAGGGTCGTCACGAGCTTCTGCACCGACGCCGGGCGGTAGAGCTTCTCCGCCTGGTGGGCGAACACGAGGGTGTCCGCGTCGAGGTCATAGACCGCCATGCCCACTTCCGACTGTCGCAGGACAGGCTCTCCCAGCAGGCGTTGCAGCCGTTGGGCGAGGGGTTGCGCAGGGGCGGAACCCGTCAGGCAGACGAGCAGCAGGAGCAGGGTGAGGCGGAGGGTCAGCAGGTGGTTCATGTCGGTGTTTCGTTGGTTTCAGGAGGGCAAAGGTACGAAAGGAAAACGGTCGGCGGAAGCATCCGGCGCATTTCTGCGGTCCGCCCTGCACGTGCCGCCGGGTTCCCTCCGCCCTTTCCCGGCAGACCGACGGACGGCGCCTGCCGGCATTCCGCCCCCGTTGCTTCCCGCCCGTCTGTCCACTTTTTTCTCACCGACGGACGCACCGCCTTTCCCCCGGTTCCGGACCAGCGGAAGCCACCTGTCCCATCCCCGGTTTTGTGCGGACGCATCCCCCGTTTCGTACCGACGTGTTCCTACGTTCGTACGGACGCGCTCGTACGAGCGTGGCGACGCGTCCGCACGACGGTACGGACACGTCCGTACGAAGCTGCTCATTTGAGCCTTGATAATCAGTGAGATACACGGGCGTCTTTTTATGCTCGTTTAGCCCCCGTCGGGCGTGCCGGAGTTTCCTCTGTCGGGCGTGTGCCGACGGACGGAAGGGCACGGAGGAACGGTGGCTTTTGTCAAGGAAAAGTCATGCGGGGAGTGCGCGGGGAGGAAGTGATGGGAGCGTCCGTCCCTCTTAATTCTTCTGAAAATATATTATTTCGGACCTGTTTGACTTGTTTTGTTATTTGGAATGTTTTTAAATTTGCACCCGATGAAACGCTTGTATCACATAATCGCCCTCGTGCTGTCCCTGACCTTCTTCTGTCTGGGGACCGGGATGACACAGCTCCACATCTGCTCGGACAACTGCCGGATGGAGGAGTCCTGCCCCATGCACGGACACCACGCCGTGAAGCGTCCGACGTGTTGTGCGGAGAGGACCGCCGCGGCATCCCCCGACGGGGTACATGTGAGCGAGGCGTGCACCTGCCTGAGCCTTTCCTATCAGGCGGACTTCTTCATAAACCACATACAGACCCTGCTGCCGATGGTGGCGTGCTGTCAGGTGATGCAACCCGTATGCCTGCTGCCCGAGCGTACGCCCGAGACGGCGACGGAGACCTTCGTCACCACGCATGCGCCCCCACTGACGGGCAGGCATATCCTGACCTTTCATTCCGTACTGATTATTTAGTCAATTGACAGTTGGCAATTGCCCATTGACCATGCGCGTGTCTCCATTGAGCAGGAGGCATGTCAGTCTGTCGTGACTGCTTCCCGTGTCGCAGGAGACCGGTCAATGGGGACGTTGTCAACCGCACCGTCCGTTTTCCACGCCGCAAGGCGATTCCGAATCGAATTATTCATTTCCAGACTGCAAGGCGATTGCTCATTGCCAATTGTCCGTGGGCGGCGTTTTCACGCCGCGAGGCAATTGTCCGCTGTCAATTGTCCCTTGTCAATTGAACCAAGTACGTATGAAACACCTTATACTTCCCCTCTTTGCATTGGCCTGGGCGGTGAGCGTCCGGGCAGGGTCCGACCGCGTGCTCTCCGGGAGCGTGGCGGACGCCAACGGCGAGACCATTCCCGGCGCCAACATCGTGTGGCTCGGCTCGAAGACGGGCACGAGCACCGACCTCCAGGGCGCCTTTTCCCTGAAACGTACGGGCGCGGCCGACCGGCTCGTGGTGAGCTGCATCGGCTTCGCCACCGACACGCTGACCATCGCTCCCGAACAGGAGTACATCGACATCGTCCTGCGCGAAGGCATGGAGCTGGCCGAGGTCAACGTCACTGCCCGCAAGATAACCCTCGGCAAGCTGCGTGGCAGTGTGATGAACACCGACATGGTGTCGCGCGAAGAGCTGTTCCGCGCCGCCTGCTGCAACCTCGGCGAGAGCTTCGTCACCAACCCGTCGGTCGACGTCAACTACTCCGACGCCGCCACGGGAGCCAAGCAAATCCGTCTGCTGGGCCTCTCGGGCACCTACGTCCAGCTGCTCACCGAGAACATCCCCAACTTCCGCGGAGCCTCCGCGCCCTACGCCCTGGGCTACGTCCCCGGACCGTGGATGCAGAGCATCCAGGTGAGCAAGGGCACCTCGTCTGTCAAGAACGGCTACGAGGCGCTGACCGGGCAAATCAACATCGAGTTCAAGAAGCCGCAGGCTGCCGACGCCGACTGGGTGTCCGCCAACCTCTTCGGCAGCACCACCGGACGCTATGAGGCGAACGCCGACGCGTCGGTCAAGCTGACGGACAAGTGGAGCACCATGCTCCTGGCGCACTATGAGAACGAGACGCGCAGCCACGATGCCAACGACGACGGCTTTGCCGACCTCCCCATGGTGGAGCAGTACAACCTCTTCAACCGGTGGGCGTACATGGGCGACCGCTACATCTTCCAGGCAGGCATCAAGGCGTTGCGCGAGGACCGCACCAGCGGACAGGTGTCGCACGGCGGGCACAGCTGGGCGGACCCCTACCGCGTGGGCATCCGCACCGACCGCTACGAGGCGTTCGTCAAGCAGGCGCTCGTCTTCGACAAGGAGCACAACACCAACCTGGCGCTCATCCTCTCGGGCACGCTCCACGACATGGACGCCTCCTACGGACGCAAGCTCTACGACGTCGACCAGCAGAACGCCTATGCCTCGCTCATCTTTGAGACCGACTTCACACCGCAGCACTCCCTCTCCACGGGCGTGAGCTTCAACTACGACCACTACGCGCAGCACTTCCGCCTGACGAACGATGCCGCCCTGGAGCCTTCCCGCCGGCTGGACAAGGAGGCAGTGACGGGGCTCTACGCACAGTACACCTACAAGCCGTCGGACAAGCTGACGCTGATGGCGGGCGTGCGCGGGGACTACAGCAACCTCCATGGCTCGTTCTTCACCCCGCGTGCCAACGTCCGCTATGCGCCCAACGACATCGTGACCTTCCGCGCGTCCGTCGGCAAGGGCTACCGCACGAACCACGTGCTGGCAGAGAACAACTACCTGCTGGCGAGCAGCCGCGCGGTGCGTCTGGCGGACGACCTGAAGCAGGAGGAGGCATGGAACTACGGCGTGAGCGTGGCGACCTCCATCCCCGTGGCGGAGAAGACGCTGACGCTGAATGCCGAGTACTACTACACCGACTTCCTCAACCAGGTGGTGGTGGACATGGAGAGCAACGCGCATGAGGTCGCGTTCACGAACCTCGACGGACGCTCCTACTCCCACGTGTTCCAGGTGGAGGCGAGCTATCCGTTCTTTGCCGGTTTCAACCTGACGGCAGCCTGGCGGTGGACGAACGTGCGGCACGAAATCGGCGGCGTGCTCTACGAGAAGGCGCTCACGGGGCGTTACAAGGGACTGCTGACGGCGTCCTACAAGACTCCGCTGGGCAAGTGGCAGTTCGACGCGACGTGGCAGCAGAACGGTGGCGGACGGATGCCGAAACCGTACACGTTGGCCGACGGCTCGCTGTCGTGGGGCGAGCGTTACGGCTCCTTCGGGCAGCTCAGCATGCAGGTGACGCGCTTCTTCCGCCGTTGGTCCGTGTATGTCGGTGGCGAGAACCTGACGAACTTCAAGCAGCGCAACCCCATCATCGGCGCCGACAACCCGTGGGGCGACACGTTCGATGCCACGATGGTGTGGGGACCGATGCACGGGGCGACCGGCTACGTCGGCGTCCGCTTCAACCTGCCACGGGGCAATTGACAATTGACAATTGATAATTGACAATTGACAATTGGAGACTTCTTTCATGAATCATGGACGATTGACAAGGGATGGTTCCGCGAGTGAACACCTTATTATATACACTTAAAAACTTAAAGACGTATGAAAAAGATTGGATTGCTTTTCCTGTTGGCTGTCGCTCTTGGCAGCCTGAATGTGTCCGCCAAGGACATGCGTAAGGTCATCTTCAAGGTGCAGCAGATGCACTGCGAGATGTGCGAGAAGAAGGTGAAGGACAACATCAGCTTCGAGAAGGGGCTGAAGAAGCTCGACACCGACGTGAAGACACGCACCGTGACCATCGTCTACGATGCTGACAAGACGTCGGTAGACAAGCTGAAGGAGGGCTTCGCCAAGTTCGACTACGAGGCAAAGGTCATCAGCGACTCTCCGTTGAAGAAGAAGAAGTGAGCCTGCGCTCCCCCGGGAGCATACGGAACAACCAGTGACGCACGGGCGTTGCCACCCCACTCCGGGGCGGACGCCCGTGCGTCTTTTTGTCCGGGGTGGACTATCTGCTCGAAAGGGTGGACTATCTGTCACGGGGCGTGGATTTTTGACAAGTTTCCTGTGCGCGTGTACGCTCTATCCCTTATTTTTGTGCCGTTTGCCTGATGAATCGTAATCTATCTAACATAACCTGGAACGGACGGTTGCAAAGAGCCGTTCCCATAACCTAAAACTCTTTATTCTTATGACTGACATGAAGATGATGGTCGGCCGCATGTCGGCTGTCCTGCTGGCTGGAACATGCAGCTTCACCGCCTTTGCTCAGGGACAAAGCCTCTCGGGCACGGTCAAGGACGCTTCGGGCGAACCGCTGATCGGCGTGAGCGTGAAGGTGAAGGACGGCAAGGCAGGCGCTGTGACCGACTTTGACGGCAACTTCAAGCTCACGGGCGTGAAGCCGGGAGCAACCCTTGTCTTTTCCTACATCGGATACCGCACGCGCGAAGTACGTGTGGAGAATGCCAAACAGCCGCTGAGCGTGACGCTGGAGGAAGATACCAAGACGCTCGACGAGGTCGTGGTCATCGGCTACGGCACGGTGCAGAAACGCGACCTCACCGGGTCCGTCTCGTCCGTGAAGGCGGAAGACCTCGCCAACGTCCCGGTGGCGAACGTCACCGAGGCACTGTCCGGCAAGCTCGCTGGCGTGAACATCACCACCACGGAAGGCTCGCCCGACGCCGACGTGAAGATACGCGTACGTGGCGGCGGCTCCCTCTCTCAGGACAACTCCCCCCTCTACATCGTCGACGGCTTCCCGGTGTCGAGCATCAGCGACATCGCTCCCTCGGAGATTGAGAGCATCGACGTGCTCAAGGATGCCTCGTCGACCGCCATCTACGGCGCACGTGGCGCCAACGGTGTCATCATTGTCACCACGAAGAGCGGACGCGAGGGAAAGACCCAGGTGGACTTTGGCGCATCCTACGGCTGGAAGAAGGTGACGAAGATGACCACGGTGCTCAACCCCTATGACTACGCGTACTACCAGTGGGAGCAGGGCAACCAGACGTACGGCAACTTCGAGGACCTCGAAATCTGGCGTTCGGTCCCCGGAACGGACTACCAGGACGAAATCTTCGGACGCACGGGCAACCAGCTCCAGTATAACCTGAACGTCAGCGGCGGCAACAAGGACTTGACCTACAACGTCAGCTACGCGCACAGCGACGAGAACAGCATCATGCTCGCCTCCGGATACCGCAAGGACAACGTCAACGCCAAGCTGAAGTCCGAGCTGAACAAGTGGCTCTCGCTCGACTTCAACGCCCGTCTGAGCTACAGCGTGCTCGACGGACTGAGCGGCGGTGCCGACACCAACGAGAGCAACGCCGCCACCTCCATCGTCTTCAACGCCGCACGCTTCGCTCCCGTCCGGCAGCTCAGCGAGGACACGGACAACACCGAGGATGCCGTCAGCACACGGCGCAGTCCGCTCGAACGTCTCCTGGCAACCTGGAAGAAGCGCCGCCGCCTGCAACAGAACTATAACGTAGGGCTGAACTGGAAGCCGTTCAAGGGCTTCACCTTCCGCTCCGAGTTCGGCTACCGCTGGGACTACGACGACACCGAGCAGGCATGGGGCTCCGACGCCACCGCCAACTCACGCTGGCCCGGCATGGGACAGCCGCAGCACTCCTACAACCACGACACCGGCCGCACCTGGCGCAACGCCAACACCCTGACGTACGACAACAAGAAGCTCTTCGGCGGCAGGGACCGCATCAACGTCCTCCTCGGTCATGAGGTCAACAGCAGCGCGGGCAAGGACAAGGAGATCGTCTCCGTGAACTACCCCGTGTCGATGACCATCGACGAGGTCCTCGCCAACACCGGACTGGGCACGCCCTACCTGAACAACACCACCATCGACGCCGACGACAACCTCCTCTCGTTCTTCGGACGTGTCAACTATACGCTGGCGGACAACTACCTCTTCACCGTGGCAGTGCGTGCCGACGGGTCGAGCAAGTTCGCCGACGGCAACCGCTGGGGCGTCTTCCCCTCTGCCGCCTTTGCCTGGCGACTCTCCGACGAGAAGTTCATGGCAGGCACGAAGGGCTGGCTCTCGAACCTGAAGCTGCGCCTGAGCTACGGAACCGCCGGCAACAACCGCATCAAGTCCGGCCTCATCTACACCACCTATTCGGCAGCCGGCAGCGCGAACAAGTTCCCCTACTTCGGCGAGACGCAGGGCAACATGATCGAGCTCGGGCGGAACCTCTACAATCCCTCCCTGAAGTGGGAGACCACCATCACCCGTAACGTCGGTGTCGACTGGGGCTTCTGGAACAACCGGCTCAGCGGCTCGCTCGACTTCTACTGGAACACCACCCGTGACCTGCTGATGCAGGCGGAGATTCCCTCCAACACCGGCTACAACTACCAGTACCAGAACATGGGCCAGACCTCGAACAAGGGCGTCGAGCTGACGTTGAACGCCGTCATTCTCGACACGAAGCAGGCGACGCTGAACTTCACCGCCAACGTGGCGTACAATCGCAACCGCATCGACAAGCTCGCGTCCGAGAACCCCTGGTCGCAGAACTACTCGTGGTCCGGCTCGAACATCGAGAAGTATGAGAACTTCCCCGTCGAGGAAGGCGGACGCGTGGGCGAGGTCTGGGGCTACCGCACGAACGGCTTCTTCACCGCCTATGACCCCGTGACGAACCCCACCGGCGAGCTCATCATGAACGGCACGGGCTGGGTGCTCAAGGATGGCGTACGGGACAACAGCGCCTCCATCACCGGCGGCGTCCTCTATCCGGGCGGACTCAAGCTCGTGACCGATGCCGACGGCAATCCCGTGAAGCAGCGGCTGGGCAACACCGTCGCACCGTGGACCGGCGGCTTCGGACTGAACGGCACACTGGGCAACTTCGACTTCAACGCCTTCTTCAACTACTCGCTCGGCGGGGACATCATCAACGGCACGAAGCTCATCACCTCCTTCTTCGCAGGCACCTCGCCCAACTACAACCTGAACGACGACTTCGCCCTGGGCAAGCGTTACACCTGGATCGACCCGGCGAACGGCATGAACCTGGCGCGTCCCAACTCGCAGGTGCTGGACACCTACGGCGGCGAGCGCGGCATCATCAACCGCCTCAACGAGCTGAACGCCGGAGCCTCGACGTGGAGCCCCGTCGCCGTGACCCGGATGCAGCTCATCGACTACGCCGTCGAGGATGCCTCCTTCCTGCGCCTGAACAACCTCACCGTGGGATACACCCTGCCCAAGGCATGGGTCAAGAAGGCCTTCCTGCAGAACGTGCGCCTCTACTTCACCGGCTACAACCTCTTCTGCTGGACCGGCTACAGCGGCGCGGACCCCGAGGTGGACACCAGCAGCCGCAAGAACCCGCTGAACCCCGGCATCGACTACGCCGCCTACCCGAAGAGCCGCTCCTACGTGGGAGGCATCAACATCTCATTCTAACCGCAAACGTATACGACTTATGAAACATATCACCAAGATTCTTTGTCTGGCTGCCGGGTTGCTGGGCGCCACGTCGTGCTCCGACTTCCTGGACCAGACTTCGCCGTCGGAGATGACCGGACAGAACGTCTTCGGCTCGGCGTACTACACCGGGCTTGCCATCAACAAGCTCTACGGCGCCATGGCGCAGGATGACACCTACTCGCAGGCAATCCCCATCGTCTGGAGCACCAACACCGACTGCGAGCTCATCGACGGACTGGGCGACAATGCCACGGCAAGCAACGAGCGTGGCGTGATGAACTACAACTCCTTCGCCGGCTGGAACCGCATCGCGCGGCTCTGGGACGCCATGTACGGCATCATCGAGAACGCCAACCTCGCCATCGAGGGCATCGACAAGAGCCCGCTGCTCCATGCCGGGGGCGCCGACGCCACTGCCATGCGCCGTTACAAGGGCGAGGCGCTGACGATACGCGCCATGGTCTACTTCGACCTCGTGCGCTTCTTCGGCGACATCCCCCTCAAGCTCGAATCCTCCAAGCCCGACCTCTCCAACGCCTACCTGGGCAAGACCGACCGCGACGTCATCCTCGACACGCTGATGAACGACCTCGACGAGGCCATCGAGCTGCTGCCCTGGGCAGGCACGAACAGTACCTACACGACCGAGCGCATCACCCGGGGCTATGCCCACGCCCTGCTGGCACAGATTGCCCTGACACGCGCCGGATGGGTCATCCGCGAACAGGCGAAGGAGGGCTATGAGACGGCAGCCTACACCGACCCCGTCTACCCGACGCAACGTCCCGGGGCAGCCGCACGCAAGGCGCTCTACGAACGGGCGTTGACGCATCTCTCCGCGGTCATTCAGGACCCCACGCACAACCTCAACCCCTCCTTCGAGAACGAGTGGTACCTGCTCAACCAGCTGAAGCTCGACGAGACCTGGCGCGAGAACCTCTTCGAGGTGCCCTTCGGCGAGGCTACCGGTGAGCTGGGCTACACCATCGGCGTCCGCACCAACAAGACGACCGACTTCGGCGGCAACTCTTCGGGCAAGCAGAAGATGACCTCCACGCTCTTCTGGTCCTACCAGCCGGGAGACACGCGCCGCGACATCACCTGTTGCCCGTGGGACCTCCGGCAGGAGAGCAACGGCGCAGTGGAGACCATGATGGGCAACAAGCCTTTTGAACTCTACTGCGGCAAGTGGGACGTCCGCAAGATGAACCCCGCCATCACCGACCGTGCCCTCCGTTCGGCAGCCGCCGGCTACTCCAAGTGGATGACCGGCATCAACTGCGTGCGCATGCGCTATCCCCAGGTGCTGCTGATGTACGCCGAGACGCTCAACGAGCTGTCGGGCAGTCCCGTGGGTTCCTATCCCGGGGACGCAGGCATGACAGCCAAGGAGGCGTTGCGCCTGGTGCACCTGCGTGCGTTCACTGACGCCGAGGCAAAGGCGGAGGCGGACCGCTACATCGACCGCGTGTCGGCAGACAAGCAGACGTTCTTCAACGCGATTGTCGACGAGAACGCCTGGGAGCTGGCCGGCGAAGGCTTCCGCAAGTACGACCTCATCCGCTGGAACCTGCTGGCGGAGAAGATACTCCAGTTCAAGCAGGACTACCTGCGCGAGATGAACGACGAGACCGCCGGCTACCCCGCGAAGCTCTACTTCAACTACACTGACGGCACGAAGAAACGCATCGACTTCAGCACCGTCACGTGGCACGGCCTCCCCGAGGGAAAGACCAAGGAGGACTACGACAAGGAGGTGAGCTTCTGGGGCAGCGAGCGTACCGCTTCGAAAAAACAGCAGCTGGAGACCAACCTCCCGTCCATCTCCTCCGGTCTGGTGGGCGACGGCGTCAAGGTGAAGAACCGCTACCTGATGCCCATTGCCTCGACGACCCTCTCCGCATCGGGCGGCAAACTACAGAACTCATACGGTTTCTAACCTATCAAGCAGAACGTCATGAAACAGAAACAACTCATCCACATACTGGGCACAGGGACCTTCGGGTTCCTGCTTGCCGCCGGCATCGCCTCCTGCAGCGATGTCAACGACTGGTCGACAGACCCGTCCTTCGACCGCCTCTTCGGCACACGGCAGGCGTCGCTCTCCGTTGAGCCCGAAGCCCTCTCCGCCACCGTGGAGTGGGAGGCTACGCCGAAGACACAGTCCTACCTCATCGAAGTCAGTACCGACTCGCTCTACGACGACCGCGCCATGGGCGAAGGCGGAAGCCTGCTCTACGGCACCGACGGCTCCATCACCCGTTCGCCCTACGTCCTCACCGGACTGAAGGGCGAGACGACCTACTACCTCCGCATCAAGTCAGTGAGCGAGGGCAAGGAGTCCCGCTGGGTCTACCCGGAGAAGTTCAAGTTCACCACCGATGCCGAACAGATATTCCACAAGGTCGCCGACGACGACGTGACGGACGAGTCCGTCCGCCTCACCTGGGATGCCGCGATGGAAGCGACACGCATCGAGTACGTCCGTGACGAAGAGGAACCCGCCGTCCGCGAGCTGACCGCCGAGGAACGCGCCGCCGGCGAGGTGCTCATCGACGGGCTCGACCCGAAGGTGACCTACACCTTCATGATTTACAACGGCGACACCCGGCGCGGCACCCTTGAGGTGCAGACGAAGGCTGCCGTCATGGCGGACTCGGAGGTGACCGTCGACGCCGCTGCCCGGAGGGTGACCTTCACCTGGGGCGAGAACATCGGCAGGCTGACGGGCTACGTCCTCCTCGAGGGTGACGTCTATCCCGCCGACCAGCCGCAGACCGCCCTGACCGACGCACAGGTACAGGCACGCCAACTGACCCTCACGGGGCTGAAGGGCAGCACCACCTACACCGTGGCGGTGATGCGCGGACGCACCGTCCGTGCCCTCCAGACCTTCAAGACGTGGGCGGACATCCCTGCCGACTACACGAAGGTGAACGTCGGCAACACCGACGAGTGGGACGCTGCCCTGGCTAGCCACAGCGGCAAGGTAGCCGTGGTCCTGACGGGCGATGTCGACCTGACAGCCAGCGGCACGGCGAAGATTCCCGCCTCCATCACCTCCCTGCTCGTGTGGGGCGGCGACGTGGTGACGGCTCAGAAGGCACACACCTTCCGCACCAAGGGGCTGAGCTTCCTGGGCAACATGGACGCGGTGGAATTCTACAACCTCAACCTCTTCGCCAACGGCAGCACGAACAACTACCTCTTTGACTTCAACGGCTCGAAGGCGGACATCAACACCGTCAGCCTGGCATCCTGCGTCCTCGACGAGGCACGCGGCGTGTTCCGCCTGCGCAGCAACAGCACCGGTACCCTCCGCAACATCGTGGCGGAAGACTGTCTCATCCGGAACATCGGCAGCTACGGCTTCGTGTCGCAGGAAGGCTCGGGCCTCACGCTCGGCACGGTGACCCTGAAGAAGTGCACCTACGTGCCCCACAGCTCGGGCAAGTGCCTCCTGCAGAACAAGGGCGGAGGCGTCGTCGGCGTGGTCATCGACCAGTGCACCTTCTACGGCTTCACCTACGCCTTCCTCGACAACAACAAGGCAGGCTTCACGCTCGACATCAGCCGCACGCTCATGGGTGGCTTCACCGGAAGCAAGTTCTTCCAGAACATCGCCACGGCGACGGTGAACTCCTGCAAGGACTTCTACGTGTCGGCCGACAGCCCCTTCGAGACGTCCATCGGCGAGACGAAGCTGGAGCTGAAGGATGCCGACCTCTTTGCCAACCCCGGCGCAGGCGACTTCCGTGTGAAACCGACGGAATATGCCGCCTTCGGCGACCCGCGGTGGGAGAAGTAATGAAACTCATTAACCGAACAATTCATTCATCCATGAACCAAATCATAACCATCGGAAAGAACCTTGCCGTGGTGCTGCTCTGCGTGCTGGCGCTGGCGTGCAAGGACGACAAGGCGGTGGACGGCACGGCACTCACCCTGCTGTCATACACACCGCACGAAGATGACAACATCCCCACGGAGGGCGTCATCGAACTGACCTTCTCGAAGCCCGTCCGTCAGGCTCCGAACACGGACATCACCCTCAACGGCACGCCGGTGCGCGTCATCATCACCGACAACGTGGTGCGCGCACACTACAGCCTGCCGCTGGCTGACCACATCCGCCTGCTCATCCCCGAGGGCGCACTGACCGACATGGACGGAGCGCAGGCATTCAGCGGACTGGACCTGAACCTCCCCGTACGCGTGGAGGCGCACCCCTTTGACGCCATCGTCGACGCCAACGGGCACGGCGACTACACCAGCGTGCAGGCAGCCATCGACCAGGCTCCCGCGAACGCCACGCAGCCCTACCTCATCTTCGTGGCGGACGGGACGTACAACGAGTGCATCACCATCCCGGCGAACAAGCCCTACGTACACCTCATCGGGCAGTCGCGCGAGGGCACACGCATCCAGTTCCTCCTGAACCGCGTGCAGTGGAAGGACCCTGCCACGCCGAAGCCCGAGGGCTGGGAATGGTCGGCATACAACCCCGACTACCAGGCAACGACCGGACTGACCTCTGCCAACGAAGCCGTCTGCCTCGTGCTGGCGAGCGACTTCCATGCCGAGAACCTCTCGTTCGTCAACCTCTACGGCGCACGTGCCGACGTCTATGGCGGACGCGCGGCCAACGGACAGGCGGATGCACTCATGACACGCGCCGACCGCATCTCGCTCTACAACTGCCGCATGGTCTCCTATCAGGACACCTGGTGGGTGCGCAACAACCAGAGCGACAAGTGGAGGGGGCTGAACAACCGTAACTACGCCGACAGCTGCTGGATTGAGGGAAAGACCGACTACCTCTACGGCAACGGCAACCTGCTGGTGGAACGGAGCACCTTCTTCAACGTCGGCACGAGCGGCAACGTGATGACCGCCGGAGCCCACTTCCCCGGCACGGCGTGGGGACACATCATGCGCGGATGCACCGTCGACGGACTGCCCTCGGCGAACGGGACGACCTTCTTCGGACGCCCCTGGCAGCAGGAGCCCGTCGCCGTGTGGATTGACACCCGCTGCAAGGTCTCCCTGGACCCTGCCGGCTGGATGGACATGGGCGCCCTGCCCAAGGTCTACGGCGAGTACGGTACGACCGATGCCGAAGGGAATCCGGTTGACACCAGCCGGCGCAAGACGACCTTTGCCGTCGGTGGCAAGCAAGTGCCCTACCCGGGCAACATCGTCCTCGATGCAGCCGATGCCGCCAAATACACCTACGACGCCATCATCACCGCCGACGACGGATGGGACCCCCGCTCGTACTATACCGACAAGCATCTGCCTGCCCCCGCACACGTCGCCCTCGACGGGACGACCCTCACCTGGGACGGGCTGAACCGGGCGGTGTGCTACCTCGTCTTCCGCGACGGCGTCCTGCTGGGACAGACCACGGAGACGACCTACACCGTGCCCTCGGCCGACGGCACCTACACCGTCCGTGCAGCCAACAAGTATGGAAACCTGAGCGACTGAAGCCATGAACATGAACCGACTGATACTGACACTCCTGTGCGGCGCCCTCCTTGCGGGGGGCACCGCCTGCTCGGGCGACGACCCCCAGCCGTCCGATAAGCCCCAACCGGAGAACCCCGGCGGCACCGACACGCCGGACACCCCCGGACTGCCCACCTACCCGAAGCCCGACCGCTCGCACATAGCCGCCTTCCCCGGTGCACACGGGGCGGGCCGCTACGTCAAGGGCGGGGCGGAAGGGAAGGTCTACGTCGTCACCTCGCTCAAGGACGATAACTCCGTGGGGACGCTCCGCCACGCCATCGCACAGAGCGGACCGCGCACCATCGTCTTTGCCGTGAGCGGCACCATCGACCTCACGAGCGAACTGGTGATACGCAACGGCGACCTGACCATTGCCGGACAGACCGCCCCGGGCGACGGCATCTGCCTGCGCTACCACCCCGTGATGCTTGCCGCCGACAATGTCATCATCCGCTTCCTGCGCTTCCGCATGGGGGCGGACAGGCTGCAAGGGACCGAGGCGGACGGCGCCGACGCCATCTGGGGCAAGGGACACCGGGATATCCTCATCGACCACTGCTCCATGAGCTGGAGCACCGACGAGTGTGCCTCCTTCTACGACAACCGCAACTTCACCATGCAGTGGTGCATCCTCGCAGAGAGCCTCGCCCGTTCGCTCCATGACAAGGGGGCGCACGGCTACGGCGGCATCTGGGGAGGCGCGCCTGCCACCTTCCACCACAACCTGATGGCACACCACAGCAGCCGCACCCCGCGCCTGAACGGCAGCCGCACGCTGGGCAACCCCGGCGAGGAGAAGGCGGACCTGCGCAACAACGTGTTCTACAACTGGGGACCCACCAACGGAGGCTATGCCGGCGAAGGCGGAAGTTTTAATTTCGTGAACAACTACTACAAGCCGGGACCCTCCACCGCCACGAAGAAGGGCATCGTGAACCGCATCTTCTCGCCCAACGGCGACGACGGCAAGCAGAAGAACCCGCGCGGCATGTGGGGCACGTTCCACCTGTCGGGGAATTTCTTCGACGACTCCTGTCCGTCCCTCCCTTCCGCCTGGAAGCCACTGCTCGAGGCTGTCAACAAAAATAACCGCGAAGGCTTGCAGCCGAACACGGGGAATGGTGTACCTTTGCCGTCGGGAGGCGTGGACGCCCTCCTGGCAGCCAAGGAGTTTGCCGTTTCAACCGATGCCGCCGCCTTCACCCAGTCCGCTGCGGACGCCTACGAGTCGGTGCTCCGGCTGGCAGGCGCCTCGCTGAAGCGCGACGCCGTGGATGCCCGCATCGTGGAGAACGTCCGTCGGGGCGACTTCACCGCTCCGGGCAGCAACGGCAGCAACTACGGCATCATCGACAACGAGCAGGACGTGGGCGGTTGGCCCGCCTATGCCGGAACGACGCTGAAGGACACCGACGGCGACGGCATGCCGGATGCCTGGGAACGGGCGCACGGGCTCGACCCCGACCGGGACGACAGCGCCGCCTACAACCTGAGCAAGGAGTACACCAACCTGGAGGTTTACTATAACGGACTGGTGGAGAACCTCTACGGCAATTGACAATTGACAATTGACAATTGACAATGAAGAACGGACGATTGAAAAACAGAAAGACTATGCGACTACGAACCATGAGTATGACTGTCCTGATGCTGGCAGGAGCCTTCACGCTGCTGCCCGTGCAGGCACAGCAACAAGCGAATTATCCGACGCCGGACCGTTCCACGGTGCCCGCCTTCCCGGGTGCCGACGGAGCCGGCAAGTATGTCACCGGCGGGGCAGGAGGAGCCGTCTACACCGTCACCTCGCTCAAGGACGACGGTTCGGAGGGCACCCTGCGCTGGGCTGTCCGTAAGAAGGGACCGCGCACCATCGTCTTTGCCGTCAGCGGAATCATCGAACTGACGGAACCGCTGAAGATCAACAACGGCGACCTCACCATCGCGGGACAGACCGCCCCCGGCGACGGCATCTGCCTGAAGAACTACACGCTGGGCATCTCCGCGGACAACGTCATCATCCGCTTCATCCGCTCGCGCATGGGAGCGGACATCCGCCAGAAGGGCGACGATGCCATGAACGGCTTCCACGGGCACCGCGGCATCCTCATCGACCACTGCTCCATGAGCTGGAGCACCGACGAGTGTGCCACGTTCTACAACAACAGCAACCTCACCCTCCAGTGGTGCCTCATCAGCGAGAGCCTCGTGCACTCCATCCACGAGAAGGGGGCACACGGCTACGGCGGCATCTGGGGAGGCTCGCCTGCCACGTTCCACCACAACCTGCTGGCGCACCACACCAACCGCACCCCGCGCCTCTGTGGAAGCCGCTTCAACGGGAAGCCCGAGGAGGAGCGCGTGGAGCTGTTCAACAACGTGATTTACAACTTCGGCAGCGACGGCGCGTATGCCGGCGAGGGAGGCTCGTACAACTTCCTGAACAACTACTACAAGCCGGGACCCTACACCGCCACCAAGTCGTCCTACAAGCGTTTCTTCACCGCCTACGCGGACGACGGCAAGAACGAGAACGTCAAGGGCACGCACGGCGTGTTCTACCTGGCAGGCAACTACATGGACCCGACCTGCCCCGCACTCGACGAGAAGAAGCGTAAGGCCATCATGCGGCTCAACAAGGACAACGCCGCCGGCTTCGTCATCAAGAACGACTTCGCCCCTGCCTCCGAGGTGCTGGCGTCGCAGCCCTTCACCATTGCCGAGCACACCACCCTGCAGCCGGCATGGGATGCCTACGAGTCCGTGCTCCGTCATGCCGGCGCCTCGCTCCACCGTGACAAGCAGGACACGCGCATCGTCGGGGAGGTCCGCGCCGGGACGTACACCTACGAGGGTTCGCACGGCAGCACGCTGGGCATGATCGACCAGCCCTCCGACGTGGGCGGCTGGGAGACTTACCGTCAGACGGACGCACCCCTGGACACCGACGGCGACGGCATGCCCGACGACTGGGAAAGGGCACATGGACTGAACCCGTCCGATGCCACGGACGGCGCGGCGTACCGTCTCTCTCCTTCGTACACGAACCTGGAGGTCTACCTCAACGGGTTGGTGGAGGGAACGTTCCCCGACAATTGACAATTGACAATGGACAATTGACAATTGCCATGCGGCGTGGGGCTGCTGACGTTTTGTCAAAGTGTCAAACGAATCGCCCGAGAAGGGGCTTCCTTGCATCCGACTGCGAGTTGGTGGGCAGGGAGCGCCTTTTCGGGCGGTTTGTGTTTTTCATATTGATGTGGTTTTGGTTGTTTTCCTTTCCTTCTGTCTTGTTTTTCTTCTCGTTTGTTTCCTTCTGTCGGTGTTTTTACACGGATGGGCGCAAAGTCACACATTGGGAATCGTGTCCTTTGGGGCTCTAAAAAATGGGGACAGGTGGGTGTTTTCGTACGGACGAACGACTACGACGGTGCGGACACGTCGGTACGACGGTAGTCGTTCGTCCGTACGAAGCCAATCACAGGTGCTTTCGAGCGTGGAAACAGGTGCGTCGGATGCCTTTTTTGCGTTAGAAAGGGTATAATTGTGTGAATATAGGTTTATTTTGATGCATTCCGACGGACGTATCTTAAAATATTTAACGCGCGTTTTTCTAATTGGGACGATTTTGCGAAAATGCGCGTTAGCTGAAAACGGCAAATTGGGAAATTGTGATGTTAAAAACGACGTTTCAATGGACAATTGACAATTGCCAATTGACAATTATCGCCTGATGGGTTCATGTCCACGCCGCAGGGTTAATTGTCCATTGTCCATTGTCAATTGTCAATTGAAGCGTTGCCGATTGTTTAAATGTTATTAACCGGTTGCGCCCGTGTGGCAATTAATTTGTTACTTTGCACCAATTTAGCTAAAGAGTCGCTTTTATGTCCACGAAACACCGGGTACGCCTTTTCGATATGCAGTTCATCACCGCCTGCATCAGTACGACCATGGTACTGATACTGTTGGGGTTGATGCTGTTTCTCGTGTTGTCGGCGCACCGGCTGTCCGTGTACGTGCGCGAGAACCTGAACTTCACCGTCCTGCTGAACAACGACGCACCCGAGTCCGCCATCCTTGCCCTGCAGAAGCGGCTGGACAGTGAGGCGTTCGTCAAGGCGTCCGCCTACATCTCCAAGGAGGAGGCGCTGAAGGAGGAGGTGGAGACCATGGGCAGCGACCCCGTGGAGTTCCTCGGTTACAACCCCTTCAGTCCGTCCATCGAGCTGAAGCTGCATGCCGCCTACGCCAATGCCGACAGCGTGGCGTGGATCAAGGAGCGCATCCTTGCCGACAAGCTGGTGACGGACGTCGACTACAGGCAGGGGCTCATGGACTCCGTGAACCGGAACATCAGCAAGCTCAGCATCGGGCTGCTCGCCGTGGCCGCCCTGCTGACGCTCATCTCGTTCGCACTCATCAACAACACCGTCCGCCTGACCATCTACTCCAAGCGCTTCCTCATCCACACCATGAAGCTCGTGGGGGCGGGGTGGGGCTTCATCCGACGGCCCTTCCTGCGGCGCAACTTCTGGGTCGGGCTGTCGTCGGGCGTCCTGGCGGACGCCGTGCTGGTGGCTGCCGCCTACACCCTGGTGAGCTATGAGCCGGGACTGCTCGCCGTCATCACCACCGACATCCTGCTGTGGGTGATGCTGTCGACGCTCCTCTTCGGCGTGCTCATCACCTGTCTGTGCGCCTATATTTCGATAAACAAGTACCTCCGCCTGAGCGCAGGTGACCTATATTATATGTAAACATGGATAGACAAACATTCGCTTTCGACAAGACAAACTTCATCCTCCTCCTCATCGGGATGGCGGTAGTAATCATCGGCTTTCTCCTCATGGCGGGACCGGGCTCCTCGGAGACCCAGTTCAACCCCGACATCTTCAGCGTACGCCGCGTCCGGGTGGCTCCCATTGTGAGCTTCGTGGGGTTCGTGTTCATGATTTACGCCGTGGTGCGCCGTCCCAAACACACTGAAGATAACCGACCGGAAGCATGAACGACCTGACCCTCCTTGAAACCATCGTGATAGCCATCGTGGAGGGACTCACCGAGTTCCTTCCCGTCTCGTCCACGGGACACATGATCATTACCCAGGGCGTGCTGGGCGTGGAGAGTACGCCTTTTGTCAAGGCGTTCACCGTCATCATCCAGTTCGGCGCCATCCTCTCGGTGGTCTGCCTCTACTGGAAGCGGTTCTTCCGCCTGAACCCCAAGCCCGTGCCTGCGGGCAGTACGCCCGTGAGACGGTTCCTCCACAAGTTCGACTTCTACTGGAAACTGCTGGTCGCCTTCATCCCCGCGGCCATCTTCGGCTTCCTCTTCAGCGACAAGATAGACGAGCTGCTGGAGAGCGTGACCGTGGTGGCGGTGATGCTCATCCTGGGCGGCATCTTCATGCTGTTCACCGACCGCATCTTCCGCGACGAGGCAGGACGGAAGACCGAGCTGACGGAGGCGAAGGCGTTCCGCATCGGGCTCTTCCAGTGCATCGCGATGATACCCGGCGTGTCGCGCTCCATGGCGACCATCGTCGGGGGCATGGCGCAGAAGCTCTCGCGCAAGGATGCCGCCGAGTTCTCCTTCTTCCTCGCCGTGCCGACCATGTTCGCCGCGACCGCCTACAAGATGCTGAAGCTCTTCCTCGACGAAGGGGGCGCCGACGTGCTGCGTGAGAACCTGACCGCCCTGCTGGTCGGCAACGCCGTCGCGTTCGTCGTCGCCCTGGTCGCCATCAAGTTCTTCATCGCCTTCGTGACCAAGTACGGCTTCAAGGCCTTCGGCTGGTACCGCATCATCGTGGGCGCGCTGATTCTCATCCTGCTGCTCGCGGGCCATTCGCTCACCCTTTAAACCCTGCCTATGAACTTCAAAGACGGAGCCATCATCTGTGTCAACAAGCCCTACGGGTGGACCTCGTTCGGCGTAGTCAACAAGGTACGCTACTTCGTGTGCCGCAAACAGGGCGTGAAGAAGCTCAAGGTGGGCCATGCCGGTACGCTCGACCCGCTCGCCACCGGTGTGATGATACTCTGCACCGGACGGGCGACGAAGCGCATCGAGGAGTTCCAGGCGCACACCAAGGAGTACGTGGCTACCCTCCGCCTGGGGGCGACCACCCCGTCGTTCGACCTGGAAAAGGAGATTGACGCCACCTATCCCACCGACCACATCACCCGCGAGCTGGTGGAGGAGACCCTCAAACAGTTCGTGGGCAGCATCGAGCAGGTGCCCCCTGCCTTCTCCGCCTGCAAGGTCGACGGCAAGCGCGCCTACGACCTCGCCCGCAAGGGCCGTGAGGTGGAGCTGAAGCCCAAGACGCTGGTCATCGACGAGATAGAGCTGCTCGCCTGCGAGCTGCCCGACATCCGCATCCGGGTGGTGTGCAGCAAGGGGACCTACATCCGTGCACTGGCGCGCGACATCGGCATTGCCCTGCACAGCGGTGCACACCTCACGGCGCTGGAGCGCACCCGGGTCGGCGACGTCCGCCTGGAGGACTGCCTCGCGCTCGACCAGGTGGAGGCGTGGGTCGACGCGCAGGAGCTCACCCCGTCGGTGAACGACTGACGTCCCCCTGAACAAAGAAATAACAATAACATCGAAGATATTATGAAACTGTCGCAATTTAAATTCAAGCTGCCGGAAGAGAAAATCGCTCTGCACCCGGCGAAACATCGTGATGAATCGCGCCTGATGGTCGTCCACAAGAAGTCGGGAGAGATCGAGCATCGCATGTTTAAGGACATCCTGGACTATTTCGATGATAAGGACGTATTTATCTTCAACGACACGAAAGTCTTCCCCGCCCGTCTCTACGGCAACAAGGAGAAGACCGGCGCACGCATCGAGGTCTTCCTGCTGCGCGAGCTCAACGAGGAGCTGCGTCTGTGGGACGTGCTGGTCGACCCCGCCCGCAAGATACGCATCGGCAACAAGCTCTACTTTGGCGAAGACGACTCCATGGTGGCGGAGGTCATCGACAACACCACGTCGCGCGGACGCACCCTGCGCTTCCTCTACGACGGGCCGCACGACGAGTTCAAGAAGGCGCTCTATGCCCTGGGAGAACCCCCCTTGCCCTCGTTCATCAACCGGCCCGTGGAGCCGGAGGACGAAGAGAACTTCCAGACCATCTTCGCACGCAACGAGGGTGCCGTGACCGCCCCCACCGCCGGACTGCACTTCAGCCGGGAACTGATGAAGCGCATGGAAATCAAGGGCATCGACTTCGCCTTCATCACCCTCCACGCCGGACTGGGCAACTTCCGCGACATCGACGTCGAGGACCTCACCAAGCACAAGATGGACTCCGAGCAGATGTTCGTCGAGGCGGACGCCGTGCAGCGGGTCAACGCCGCCAAGGACGGAGGGCATAACGTCTGCGCCGTGGGCACGACCGTCATGCGCGCCATCGAGACCGCCGTGGGCACGGACGGCCACCTGAAGGAGTACGAGGGATGGACCAACAAGTTCATCTTCCCGCCCTACGAGTTCTCTGTTGCCAACAGCATGGTGTCGAACTTCCACATGCCTTACTCCACGCTGCTGATGCTCGTGTCGGCATACGGCGGATACGACCTCATCATGCACGCCTACGACGTTGCCCTGCAGGAGGACTACCGCTTCGGTACCTACGGCGACGCCATGTTGATTCTCGACTGACGACACGAGCCTATGACGACGGTTTACTTGGGCCTGGGCACGAACCTGGGCGACCGGGAGCTGAACCTGCGCCGGGCGACGGACGAGATAGCACGACGGATAGGGAAGGTGACTTCCCTTTCGTCATTTTATGAGACCGCCCCGTGGGGCTTCCGCTCCGAACATGCTTTCCTCAACGCCGCTCTGGCTGTGCAGACCGACCTGGCACCCGGGGAAGTGCTCGTCCGCACGCAGGCCATCGAGCGCGAGCTGGGCAGACGCAGCAAGAGCGTCGGCGGGGTCTATTCCGACCGCCCCATCGACATCGACATCCTGCTCTACGGCGACCGGCTCCTGACGACTGACACCCTGACGCTGCCGCACCCCGGCATCGCCGACCGTCTGTTCGTCCTCCGTCCGCTGGCAGAGATTGCCGGCGCCGTGACACACCCCGTGCTGGGCGTCACCATCGCGGAACTGCTGCGCCGGGCAGAGGCGGCGACCGCCCCCTGCGGTAGGGGACGTCCCTAAAAAGAATTTAAAAAGAGAGGAACACCTGCACGCCGTTCGGCGGGAAATGCCTACCTTTGCGCCCGACAAAACAATGTGGAAAGATTTGGGCAGCTTGCAACCACAGAAAAAAATGCTAAAGAAACCGCCTCCCGGCAGGCGGCGTGCGTAGTTCCCTTCCCAACTCCTCTTTCCCCATTCTTTTGTGACCGTGTATGTGGTACTGCCGTACGGCAGGGGCCGCACCGTGAATCAATGAACCAACTAACCTTTAAACGAAAGAAATGGGATATCTGTTTACATCCGAATCGGTGTCTGAAGGACACCCCGACAAAGTGGCGGACCAAATCTCCGACGCTGTGCTTGACAAACTATTGGCTTATGACCCTGGTTCGAAAGTAGCTTGCGAAACTCTGGTGACTACCGGACAGGTGGTGCTGGCGGGTGAAATCAAGACAAAGGCGTACGTTGACATGCAACGCATCGCCCGTGAAGTAATCAACCGTATCGGCTATACGAAAGGCGAATACATGTTCGACGGCAATTCCTGCGGAGTGTTCTCCGCCATCCACGAGCAAAGCCCCGACATCAACCGGGGCGTGGAGCGTCAGGACCCCATGGAGCAGGGAGCCGGTGACCAGGGCATGATGTTCGGCTATGCCACCAACGAGACCGAGAACTACATGCCCCTCTCGCTCGACCTGGCGCACAAGATACTGATGGTCCTCGCCGACATCCGGCGCGAGGGGAAGGAGATGACCTACCTGCGCCCCGACGCCAAGAGCCAGGTGACCATCGAATACGACGACGACAACCGCCCCGTCCGCATCGACACCATCGTGGTGTCGACCCAGCACGACGACTTCATCCGCCCCGCGGACGACTCCCCCGAGGCACAGCTCCGGGCTGACGAGGAGATGCTCGCACAGATACGTCGCGACGTCATCGGCATCCTCATGCCCCGCGTCATCGCCGGCATCCGTAACGAGAGCGTGCTCGCCCTCTTCAACGACCACATCACTTACCACGTGAACCCCACCGGCAAGTTCGTCATCGGCGGACCTCATGGCGACACGGGACTGACCGGCCGCAAAATCATCGTCGACACCTACGGCGGCAAGGGCGCACACGGCGGAGGAGCCTTCTCCGGCAAGGACCCCAGCAAGGTGGACCGCAGCGCAGCCTATGCCGCACGGCACATCGCCAAGAACCTCGTGGCTGCCGGCGTCGCCGACGAAATCCTCGTCCAGGTGTCCTACGCCATCGGTGTGGCACGCCCCATCAACATCTACGTGAACACCTACGGACGCAGCCACGTGAACCTGACCGACGGGGAGATTGCCCGCAAGATTGACGCCCTCTTCGACCTCCGTCCGAAGGCCATCGAGGAACGCCTCAAGCTCCGCAACCCCATCTACTCGGAGACGGCTGCCTACGGACACATGGGACGCGAACCCCAGGTGGTGACGAAGCACTTCGACTCCCGCTACGAAGGGAACAAGGACATCACCGTGGAGCTCTTCACCTGGGAGAAGCTCGACTACGTGGACCGCGTGAAGGAGGCCTTCGGACTCTGACACACCCGTACTCATACCGGCGCGGACGGCACGGAGGCACACAGCCGCCGGAGCCGTCCGCGTCCGGACATTCATGCTAACGACAAAACCCACAGACTCATGAACACCCTACGCCGCGTATGCGTCTACTGCGCATCCAGCACACAGATTGACCCCGCCTATGCCGAGTGCGCCGCCGAACTGGGCAGGCTGCTCGCCCGCCGGCACATCCGGCTCGTGAACGGTGCCGGCTCGATGGGGCTGATGGCCGCCTGTGCCGATGCCGCCCTGGAGGCGGGAGGCGAGGTGACCGGAGTCATCCCCCGCTTCATGGTCGAGCAGGGCTGGTGCCACAAGGGACTGACGGAACTCATCGAGACGGCGGACATGCACGAGCGCAAGGAGGTCATGGCACGACTCTCCGACGGCGCCGTTGCCCTGCCCGGAGGCGTCGGCACCCTCGAGGAGCTGCTCGAAATCATCACCTGGAAGCAGCTGGGGCTCTACGACAAGCCCGTCGTCATCCTCAACACCCGCGGCTACTTCGACCCCCTGCTGGCGATGTTCCGCCGTGCCGTCGACGAACGCTTCATGCGCCCCCAGCACGCCGGACTCTGGACCGTGGCGTCCACCCCCGCCGAAGCCGTCGAACAGCTGCTCGTCACCCCTCTCTGGGACAAGAACCTCCGTAAATTCGCTGCCCTATGACCCCCCGATGCCCCGTTGACAGCCTTCAGGTACACTACTGCCAGCCGCAGGACTCGCTCATGGCGACGATGGTCCAGCGGACGGAGATTCCGGGCCGACCCGGTGTGCCCTTGCCCTACCAGCTGCGCACCGACGACGGCATCACCTCGGTCATCCTGCTGTGCATGTGCATGCTCGCCTACGTCCTGTCGCGCGGCAGGCACTTCCTGTGGCAGCAGGTCAAGGACTTCTTCTCCACCCGCGAGCGTTCCAGCCTCTTTGCCGAGGAGACGAACACCGACGTCCGTTACCGCGTCCTGCTCCTGCTCCACACCGGGCTGGTCTTCGGACTGCTCGTGTTCGAGTACCTCAGCGGACGCCTGCCCACGGCGCTGCATGCCCACCCCATCCGGTGGCTCGGGCTCTACATCGTCGCCTGCCTGGCATACTACCTGCTGAAGTGCGCGCTCTACAGCTTCGCCAATTGGACTTTTTTTGACAAACAGAAGTCCCGCCGGTGGCTGGATTCCTATTTCCTGGTCTTTGTCGGCGAAGGGTTGCTGCTTTTCCCGCTGTTGCTGCTCGTGGTCTACTTTGACCTGGGCGCGGAGAAGAAGGTGCTTTTTATCGCTTTTGTACTTGTTTTGGGCAAAATCTTGCTGTTTTGTAAGTGCGCAGGCATCTTTTTTGGAAAATACTACCGTGCTTTCTATTTAATTGTGTACTTTTGCGCCTTAGAAATTCTGCCTAGTTTCCTGCTTGGCCGAACATTAATCACCATTAGTAGTTTGCTATAATAAAAGATTCATACTTTGGAAATAAAAAAGATACTAGTATCGCAGCCGAAGCCCAGCTCCGATAAGTCGCCATATTACGATATTGCGAGCAAGTATGGGGTAGAGATAGTCTTCCGCCCGTTCATCAAAGTTGAGAGCGTTTCTGCTAAAGAGTTCAGACAGCAGAAGGTGTCCATCCTGGACCACACTGCCGTAGTGTTCACCTCCCGCCACGCCATTGACCACTTCTTCCACCTGTGCGGCGAGTTGCGTGTCACCATCCCGGAGACCATGAAGTATTTCTGCGTCACCGAGTCGGTCGCCCTCTACATCCAGAAATACGTGCAGTACCGCAAGCGCAAGGTGTTCTTCGGCACCACGGGCAAAATCGAGGACCTGCTGCCCTCAATGATCAAGCACAAAGGTGAGAAATACCTCGTCCCCATGTCCGACGTCCACACCGACGAGACGAAGACCCTCCTCGACAAGGCGAAGCTCCAGCACACCGAGACCGTCATGTACCGCACCGTGAGCAACGATTTCACCCCGGAGGAGAAGTTCGACTACGACATGCTCATCTTCTTCACTCCCGCCGGAGTGGCTGCGCTGAAAAAGAACTTCCCCGACTTCCAGCAGGGCGACATCGCCATCGGCTGCTTCGGACCGGCGACGGCGAAGGCGGCACGCGATGCCGGACTGCGGCTCGACGTCGAGGCTCCCACGGCCGAAGCGCCGTCCATGACCGGAGCACTGGAACTCTTCCTGAAAGGACTTAAATAAGAATATCCGCGGTCCGCGGCAAATAACGGACCACTGACAGTGGCTTTATACCGGAGAAAGTGTAACTTTGCGGTCTGAAGCCACTGTCTTTTTTACGCTGTCACGCTATGGAACCTACACAACCGACCCCACATCCCCGTACGTTCGGCAAGGCTGAACGCCTCTGCCGCCAGCTGCTCATCGACCGTCTGTTCGCCGGTGGGAGCAAGTCGCTGGTGTCGTTCCCCCTGCGGCTGGTGTACCTGCCGGTGGAGGAGGCCGACGTCCGTGTGCCGGTCTCGATACTGGTCAGCGTACCGAAGAAGCGTTTCCGTCGCGCAGTGAAGCGCAACCGGGTGAAGCGTCAGGTGCGCGAGGCATACCGCCGGAACAAGCACATCCTGCTGGACACCGTCACGCGCCGGCAGCTCCATCTCGTGATGGGCTTCATCTGGCTGGGCAATGAGCTTTGTCCCACGCAGGAGGTCGAACGCCGCGTGGTCAACCTGCTCCAGCGCCTGTCCGAACGTCTGGACGCCTGAAACCGTCTGCCTATGTGGAAAGTACTGCACCTGATAAACCGCCTGCTGACCCAGTTGCTCCTGCTCCCCATCTACTTCTACCGCAACTGCATCTCTCCCCTGACACCCCCGACGTGCCGTTTCACCCCGACGTGCTCGCAGTATGCCATCGAGGCCATCCGCAAGCACGGCCCGTTCAAGGGACTCTACCTTGCCGTCCGCCGTCTGCTCCGCTGCCATCCCTGGGGCGGTTCGGGCTATGACCCCGTGCCCTGAACATTCGTCCGCTGAACCCCTTGCACCCGACTGATGAATCCGCACCTCCCTTCCGACTCCCCCTTGCCGTCCGCCTTTTTTCACACGGACGCCCTGCCGACGGGCACGGTACGCCCTTCCGCTGAAGCAGCCGTGCCGACGGACATCCACACCCACCGCCTGCCGGAACAGCCGGGGAGCGCGGTCGTCACCGTGGACCCCACGACGGAAGGCGGACTGCCGGAGCACCAATGCTGCTCGGTGGGCATACACCCCTGGCACACCGACGGGGACTGGGAGCGGACGGGCATGCCCCGGGTCGAACGGCTTGCCGGCGAGGACCGCGTGGTCGCCATCGGGGAGTGCGGACTCGACAAGGTGTGGCTCAAGAGACTGCCTGCCGGGGAACGCGACGGGGCCTTCCGCCGGCAGACGGAAGCCTTCGAGGCGCACATCCGCCTGAGCGAGGCGACGGGGAAGCCGCTCATCATCCACTGCGTGAGGGCGTACAACGAGCTGGTCCTTCTCCACCGGAAGCACCGTCCCCGGCAGACGTGGGTCGTGCACGGCTTCCGTGGAAACCGCAGCGTGGCACGGCAGTTGCTCGACGAGGGACTGTCACTCTCCTTCGGCGAACATTTCCAGGCGGAAGCCCTGCTTGCCACCCCCGACGGACGCCTGTTCGTGGAGACCGACGAGAGCCCGAAGCCGCTGGCGGACATCCTTGCCGCCGTCGCCACGGCACGCGGAACGGACCCCGAAGTCCTCGTCCGCCTGCTCGAAAACAACTACCGGAGGCTGCACGCCCCACGCTGAACGTGGAAATCTGCACGCCCCGGAGCAAAGAGTACGTCTTTTTGTTGCTCCTTTAGATAAAGAGTCGTACATTTGCCCACAACGTTACAAACTTTAACAGATAAACGAACACACTAAAGTATCATTCGATGAATTTTGTAGAAGAACTAAGATGGCGCGGGATGTTGCACACCATGATGCCCGGCACGGAAGAACTGCTCGAAAAGGAACAAGTGACTGCCTACCTCGGCATTGACCCGACGGCAGACTCGCTCCACATCGGTCACCTGTGCGGCGTGATGATGCTCCGCCACCTGCAGCGTTGCGGACACAAGCCGCTGGCGCTGGTGGGCGGTGCCACAGGCATGATCGGCGACCCTTCGGGCAAGTCGGCAGAACGTAACCTGCTCGATGAGGACACCTTGCGTCACAACCAGGAATGTATCAAGAAGCAGCTCGCCAAGTTCCTCGACTTCGAGTCGGACGCGCCGAACCGCGCCGAGCTGGTCAACAACTACGACTGGATGAAAGACTTCACCTTCCTCGACTTCGCACGCGAGGTGGGCAAACGCATCACCGTGAACTACATGATGGCGAAGGACTCCGTGCAGAAACGTCTCAACGGCGAGGCGCGCGACGGGCTCTCGTTCACCGAGTTCACCTATCAGCTGATCCAAGGCTACGACTTCCTATACCTCAACACCCACAAGAACTGCAAGCTCCAGATGGGCGGTTCCGACCAGTGGGGCAACATGACCACGGGCACGGAGCTGATACGCCGCACCACGGGCGGTGAGGCATACGCACTGACCTGCCCCCTCATCACGAAGGCGGACGGGGGCAAGTTCGGCAAGACGGAGTCGGGCAACATCTGGCTCGACCCGCGCTACACGTCGCCCTACAAGTTCTACCAGTTCTGGCTGAACGTGAGCGACGAGGACGCTGCCCGCTACATCAAGATATTCACCTCGCTGAGCCGCGAGGAAATCGACGCACTGACGGCAGAGCATGCCGCCGCTCCCCACCTGCGGGTGCTGCAGAAGCGTCTGGCGAAGGAAGTGACGGTGATGGTCCACTCGGAAGCCGACTACGAGGCTGCGGTGGAGGCATCGGGCATCCTCTTCGGCAACGCCACGTCGGAGGCGCTGCACCGGCTGGACGAGTCGACACTGCTCGCCGTGTTCGAGGGTGTGCCGCAGTTCAAGGTGTCGCGCGACCTGCTCGCCGGCGGCGTGAAGGCAGTCGACCTCTTTGCCGAGCACTCGGGCGTCTTCGCCTCCAAGGGCGAGATGCGCAAGCTCGTACAGGGCGGAGGCGTGTCCTTGAACAAGGAGAAGCTGACGGAGTTTGACCGCGAAGTGACCACCCAGGACCTGGTGGCTGACAAGTACCTCATCGTACAGCGCGGGAAGAAGAACTACTTCCTTCTGATTGTGGAATAATCTGATTCAATATTTGACTTGTGACAGGGGATCTCGTTGCGCGACGCAACGGGGTCCCCGCTTTTTATGCCCACGCTCCGGGCGACGGCTCAGGTCTTCAGGCTGAGCAGGTAACGCCCCGGCAGACGTATCTTCCCGCCGCTCTCCCGGAGGACGCAGAAGCCGCGCCACACACTGTGCCCGATGGCACCGTAGTTGCTCCGGCAGATGATGGCATACTGCTCGTCGGGCGGGATGCGGAACTGCCTGAGGTTCTCCAGCAGACCGCGGAAGTTGCGCTTCACCCCGTCGGCAGGCGGCACCAGACGCTCCAGTGCCTCCGGCGTCCACAGCTTCCGTCCGCCCGTCCGTCCAGGCGCAGCAGAAGGTCCCTCCTCCGGCCCCCTTTCCGTTTCCCCGTCGAGGGGGAACAGGAGGGGGTTTTCTTTGCTCTGCTCTGCTGTTCTTTTCTTTGCTATGCTATGGGGGGCTGTGGCGGGCGAAATGTCCCCTTCCGCGGGTGAAACTGCCGCCATTCGTTCGGTTTTCACGGACGCCTCCTTCGGGGCTTCCGTCTCTTCGCCCCCGTCGGTCAGCAGCGACAGGTCGGGGTCGATGAGCGACTCGCGCGCCTTCTTCTTCACGAAGGCGAACTGCTGCTGGATGTGTGCCGAGGTCAGGATGTGGCGTCGCTCGTACAGTCCCGCGTCGAAGATTCCGCAGTCCACCGCCGCCTCCACCACGCGCCGTACATCCTCGTCCGTGAAGCCGTAGAAGTCCGCGGCAATGTCCTCCAGCAGGACATCGTCCACCTCCAGGTAGTAGCCCTTGTCCGCGTAGATGCACGAGAAGAGCCACACGAGGATGCCCACCGCCCCGTCGCCCTCGCGTTTCATCAGGCGGCGCACCGTGCGGTGTGTGATAAAGTCTGTGTCCAGGGGGAAATAGTCCAGTCCCCGTTTCTTGATTCTAGCCATAGTTCAAGGTTTGTTGTTTGTTCATGGTAAAATTTGTTGTTTGTTCGGGGTAAAAAAGAAAGGCGCAAGCGCCATGCACGTCACGTGGTTTTCAAATATTGAATCCCCGTCCGGCATGCCTTGTGCCTTTCCGTGTGCGGCCCACCGGCGTGCGCCCTCACTCGCTGTCCTCCATTGCCGCTTCGCGCTCCCTGCGTCGGCGGACGCTCTCCGCCACCACGCGCAAGGCATGGCGGATGAGGGTCATCCTCAGTTCGCGGTCTTCCACTTCGGTCAGTACCAGGTAGCTCCGGTACGTTTCCGTGCGCGGTCCGAGCGCAGACTTGCCCCGTTGTATCCGGCTCGCCTGACGGCGGCAGGCCTTGCAACGTGAGTCCGGTTTGCCCGTGCGGGCATTGACGTAGAATTCGGTCAGCGGCAGCTGACGGTGGCAGCAGGGGCATTGGCGCATCTCTGTCTGCAACGGTGTGTCTTCCATCGTGTTCATATCGCAATTTGTTTTTGTTATTAAATCAATAGCAAAGATAGTATACATATATAATACCATCCAAGTAAATCACGAAATTAATTTTCACGGGTGGTTGTCGTGTTGTGAATCGGTTCGTGTTTTGTTACCGGAGGAGCCGATGTGGCGACGACTGCGGACTTTCGTTGGGGCTCTCCGGGGGGCTTCCCTTTTCCCCACAGGTGCCGATGTGACAAGATTCCCGAAAAAATCCCGGCAAACATTTGGAGCATATCGCCCAAACGCCTATCTTTGCATCGCTTTTCAAAAGAAAGCACAGAATGATTGGACTATGGTGTAATGGTAGCACAACAGGTTTTGGTTCTGTTTGTCTAGGTTCGAATCCTGGTAGTCCAACGGTTTACTGTTAAGAAGGTTGACCCGGAAGCATCGCTTCCGGGTTTTTTCATGCCCTTGCCGCACCTGCGGATACACGCAGCGGGCATGTCCGGAGGGTTGTCCGGGCATGCCCGCTGTATGCTTCTGGTCCGGCGGACGGCGACGGTGCGTCCGTCCGTCAGCCGGTCACACGGCTCACTTGGGCTGCTTGCCGATGTAGGCGAGGATACCGCCGTCCACGTAGAGCACCTGTCCGTTCACGAAGTTCGACGCGTCCGAAGCGAGGAACACCACCGAGCCCATCAGGTCCTCCGGCGTGCCCCAGCGTGCTGCCGGAGTCTTGGCGACGATGAACGAGTCGAACGGGTGGCGGGAGCCGTCAGCCTGACGCTCGCGCAACGGGGCGGTCTGCGGTGTGGCGATGTAGCCCGGGCCGATGCCGTTGCACTGGATGTTGTACTCTCCGTACTCCGATGCGATGTTGCGGGTCAGCATCTTCAGGCCGCCCTTCGCAGCGGCGTAGGCGGACACCGTCTCGCGTCCCAGCTCGCTCATCATCGAGCAGATGTTGATGATTTTTCCGTGACCCTTCTTGATCATGCCCGGGATGACTGCCTTCGACATGATGAACGGGGCGGTCAGGTCGATGTCGATCACCTGGCGGAACTCCTCCACCTTCATGTCCGTCATCGGGATGCGCTTGATGATGCCGGCGTTGTTCACCAGGATGTCGATGGTTCCCAGCGTCTGCTCGATGTCGGCAATCATGGCGCTGACCTCGTCCTCCCTGGTGACGTCGCAGAGGTAACCCTTCGCGTCGATGCCCAGCTTCTTATAGTCCGCCAGAGCCTGTTCCATGTGCTCCTTGCCGCGGCAGTTGAATGCAATCTTCGCACCTGCCTCCGCCAACGCCTGTGCCATGGCGAAGCCGATGCCGTAAGCGGCGCCCGTCACGAGGGCGACCTTTCCTTCCAATGAGAAATTTACCATAGTCGTATAGATTTGATTAAGTCTCCGCCTGTGCCTGCGGGCAGGGGCTGACGGCTGTCTGTCGCCGTCCGTCTGCCGGGAGGACCTGCGGAAGTTGAATGATTCGGGTGTTGTCGTCCGTCCGTCCGGACCCTTCGGTGTGCCTCACCTCAAGTCGGTGATGGCAGCGAAGTCCTGGTCGCCATAGTCGAGGTTCTCCCCTCCCATGCCCCAGATGAAGGTGTAGTTGTGCGTTGCCGCCGCGCTGTGGATGGACCATTCGGGCGACAGCACTGCCTGCTCGCCGCGCATCCACAGGTGTCGCGTCTCGTCCGTCTCGCCCATGAAGTGGCAGACGGCGTGCTCCTCGGGCAGCTCGAAGTAGAAGTATGCCTCCATGCGACGGCTGTGCACGTGTGCCGGCATGGTGTTCCACACCGAGCCGGGCTGGAGTTCGGTCATGCCCATCTGCAGCTGGCACGTGGGCAGCACCTGGTTGACAATCATCTTGTTGATGACACGGTGGTTCGACCCTTCGAGCGAGCCCATCTCCACGCTGATGGCGTCCGCCCGGGCAATTTTGCGGTCGGGGCAGGTGCAGTGTGCCGTGGTGGAGTTGAAGTAGAACTTCGCCGGACGGCCGGCGTCGCGGCTCTCGAAGGTCACCTCGCGGTCGCCCCGTCCCAGGTAGAGCGCCTCCTTGTAGTCCAGTTCGAACACGGCGTCGCCCGCGCGCACGATGCCCGGTCCGCCGACGTTGAAGATGCCCACCTCGCGCCGTGTGGTGAAGAAGGGAGCCTTCAGCGGGTCGATAGCCTCCAGGCGGAGCACCTCGCCCACAGGCTGTGCGCCGCCGACGACCATGCGGTCGTACATGGAATAGACCATGTTGACTTCGTCGGGTGTGAATACTCGTTCGATGAGGAAGTCGCGCCGTATGCGCGTCGTGTCGTAATGCTTCGCGTCCTCGGGATGCGCCGCATAGCGTATTTCATAGTTCGTTTTCATAAGCAGGAGATTGCCTTTCGTTGTTAGGGTTATCCACAAAGATACAGCTTTTGGGTGGCATGTACCACCTTCTTTACTTTTTTTTACAAGAAAGGACGACAACGTTTCAATTGACAATTGACAATGGACAATTGACAATTGCCGTTCGGCGCGTGGATGGTTTGGTGACGGGGAAATGGACCGGGATGGGCATTTTGACAATGTGACAGTTTGTCAAACGAAGGGCGCGAGAATGCCCTTCGTTGCGCCAAAATACGGATTGGTGACCGGGAAGGGCCTTCTCGGGCGATTCATGAAATACATATTGACGGGGTTTCCGTCGGTTCCCTTTCCTTTTGTTCCGTTTTTCCGTCCGTTTGTTCCCTTCCGTCGGTCTTTTCTGACGGAAGGACGCACTATCACACATCGGAAATCGTGCCTCTTTGGGGGCTAAAAAATGGGGACAGGTGGGTGTTTTCGTACGGACGAACGACCACGACGGTGCGGACACGTCGGTACGGTGGTACGGACGCGTCCGTACGAAGCCAGTAACAGGTGCTTTTGTTCGTGGAAAGGGGTGCGAAGGAGGCTTTTTCTGCGTTAGAAAGAGTTTGTTTATGTGAATTTGTGTCTATCTGAATGCGCTGCGGAGGATGTATGTTAAGATATTTAACGCGCGATTTTCCAGAAGGGACGAAATCGCGAAAGTACGCGTCAGCTGAAAACGGCAAAACGGGACATGGTGACAGGGAAATCGACCGGAAGGCTATCATTTTGTCACACGCGCGGGAACACAAAGGCACGGAGGGACAGGGTTTGTCTGCCTGTCTCCTCCGTGCCTGCATATCTCGGTTGTCCGGCGGACGGGTCACATCCGGCGGACGGGGACCTGCGCACCCGGGGTTATTCCACCACCCAGGTGTCGTTGGTCATGAGCAGTTCGTTGAAGTTGTGGTACGGCTTCTTCGCGCCCACGGTCTGTATCTGCTCGTTGACGGCAGCCTCGTAGGTGGGTGCTGCCACGTCGCGGATGACGCCCAGCGCGATGGGGAAGTCGGGGCCGTCCATGAGGGCGAGCTTCAGTTGGAGGGTGTCGTCCTCACAGTGTGCGTCGTGCACGAGGATGTCCTTCTCGGTGATGCCGTTCTCGCCGAGCTTGACGACCTTCAGGCCGAAGCCCTGCTGCATGAGTCCGTACTCATTGTTCTCGCCGAAGATGAGCGGTTTGCCGTGCTCGACGTAGATGGCGTTTTTGGCCCTGCCCTCCTTGGTGTAGATGGACTCGTGCGTGCCGTTGTTGAAGATGACGCAGTTCTGCATCACCTCGACGACGGCTGCACCCTTGTGTGCGACGCTTGCCTTGAGCACGTCGACGGTGCCGGGTGCGTCAGTGGCGACACAGCGTGCGAAGAAGCGTCCGCGTGCACCGAAACAGAGCTCGGCGGGGTGGAAGGGGTCTTCGACGGTGCCGTAGGGGGATGACTTGCTGACGAAGCCGCGGGGCGACGTGGGCGAGTACTGTCCCTTGGTGAGGCCGTAGATGCGGTTGTTGAGCAGGATCATGTTGATGTCCACGTTGCGTCGGATGGCATGGATGAAGTGGTTGCCGCCGATGGCGAGTCCGTCGCCGTCGCCTGAAATCTGCCAGATGGTCAGGTCGGGGTTTGCCACTTTGCAGCCGGTGGCGATGGCAGCGGCGCGTCCGTGGATGGTCTGCATGGCGTAGGTGTTCATGTAGTAGGGCAGGCGGCTGGAGCAGCCGATGCCTGAGATGACCGCTGTTTCATAGGGGGCAATGCCGATTTCAGCCATTGCCTTGTGGAGGGAGGCGAGGAAGAAGTGGTCGCCGCAACCCGGACACCAGCGGGGTTGTCCTTTCTTGAAATCTTTAGAAGTATATTCTGTCATGGCTTTGTTTCCTTTTAGTTGGTGTTTTTGTTTCTGCCGACGGGCGTTGTGCCTTCGCCGGCGTGTTCACGCTGACGGGGGGAGGCTCACTTCTTGAGTATTTCCTCGAATGCCTCGACCAGTTCGGTCACGACGAAGGGTTGTCCCTTGACCTGGTTGAACTGATAGGGGACGAAGTTGTCGACCTTCATGCGCAGGTATCCGGCGAGCTGTCCGAGGTTCTGCTCGGCAACGACTACCTTCTTGTAGCGGTGGAGCACCTCGGCGGTGTTCTTCGGCAGGGGGTTGATGTAGGAGAAGTGGGCGAGGGCGACCTTGTGTCCTGCCTTGAGCATCTCTTCCATGGCGGTGTAGAGGTGTCCGTAGGTTCCGCCGAAGCCGACGATGAGCAGGTCGGCGTCATCGGCACAGCCGAGTACCTTGAGGTCGGGCACGGGGATGCGGGCTACCTTCTCGGCACGGAGGCGGCACATCTTGTCGTGGTTCTCCGGGTCGTTGGAGATGGCTCCGGTGTCGCTGTCCTTCTCCAGTCCGCCGAGGATGTGGGTGAAGCCTTCCTGTCCGGGGAGTGCCCAGTAGCGTGCTCCGGTCTCGGGGTTGCGGTGGTAGGGGGCATAGCCTTCCTTCATCTCGGGGGTGACGTAGGGCGGACGGATGGCGGGATACTCGTCGATGTTGGGCAGACGCCATGCGGCGGAACCGTTGGCGACGAAGGCGTCGGTCAGGAGCACGACGGGGGTCATGTGCTCGAGGGCTATCTTGGCGGCGTTATAGGCTGCGTCGAAGCAGTTGGTGGGCGATGTGGCGGCAATGACGGGCATGGGGGACTCGCCGTTGCGTCCGAAGAGGACTTGCAGGAGGTCGGTCTGTTCCGACTTGGTGGGGAGTCCGGTGGAGGGTCCGCCGCGTTGCACGTCGAGGACGACGAGCGGAAGCTCGGTCATGACGGCAAGGTTCATCGCTTCGGACTTGAGGCAGATGCCCGGTCCGGAGGTAGAGGTGGCTGCGAGTGCGCCGGCGAAGGCGGCACCGACGGCGGATGCGCAGCCTGAAATCTCGTCTTCACACTGCATGGTTGTCACGCCCAGGGACTTGTGCTTGGAGAGTTCGTGCAGCACGTCGGTGGCGGGGGTGATGGGGTAGGAACCCAGGAAGAGGCGCAGTCCGGCTTTCTCGGCGGCTGCGATGAGTCCGTATGCGGTCGCCTTGTTGCCGGAGATGTCCATGTAGCGTCCGGGCTTCTTGGCGTGCGACTCGATGCGGTAGGTCGAATTGACGGACGAGTGGGTGTTGTGTCCGTAGTCGTATCCGGCGTGGAGGACCTTGATGTTGGCTTCTGCCACGTCGGGTTTCTTAGCGAATTTCTCGCGCAGGAACTTTTCGGCTGCGTTAAGGTTTCGGTTGAAGAGCCAGCAGACGAGTCCTACGGCGAACATGTTGCGGCACTTGAGCATGGCCTTGTTGTCCATTCCGGTGTCGGCGAGGCAGTCCTTGACCATCTGGGTGATGGGGGCTGCGACGACGTCCTGCTGGATGCCGAGCTCCTCGATGGGGTTGTCGGTCGTGAATTTTGCCTTGTCAAGGTCGGTCTTCTTGAAGCTGTCGGTGTCGATGATGATGCATGCGGTCTTCTTGGCGAACTTGTACTGCGTCTTGAGCGCTGCGGGGTTCATGGCAACGAGCACGTCACAGAGGTCGCCGGGGGTGAAGACCTGGTCGGCTCCCACGTGTACCTGGAAACCGGAGACGCCCGTAAGGCTGCCTTGCGGGGCGCGGATGTCTGCCGGATAATCGGGGAACGTACAAATGTCATTGCCGACTGTTGCTGATACGCTGGAGAAGATGTTTCCTGCCAGCTGCATTCCATCGCCGGAGTCGCCCGAGAAGCGTACTACGACTTCATCGAGCTCTTTTACTTCCATTCTTTCTGCCATATTATTATTGTGATAAAGGTGTTTGTTTACTCATTGACGGACAAAGGTCTGTAATGTTCACGAATAAAGCAAGCAATTGGTGTGCTATTTTTCCCGGACGGGTACTCTTTTGCCGCCACGGGGGTGTTTTTGCGGCGGAATTGTAATGTGTAAGGGGGATTGGGTGAATGATGCGTGTGCTGTCAAGTGGGTATGCGCGGAATTGAATGTTTGCGGGGCGGTTTGCTTACAATATGTCAGACGTATGTTATATATCATGTTTTCGGGGCAGGTGCATCGGGTGGGCTGTTTGTTTGGAGGATACGCATTTTTCGTTACCTTTGCAGGCAGATTAGGTATTAGGGCCCTTGTAGTTCAATGGATAGAATAGAAGTTTCCTAAACTTTAGATTCGAGTTCGATTCTCGACGAGGGTACACATGTTATCATGATTGAGATGTTTGGACGCAGCCACAGTGACTCCGTGCGGGTCGGTGTGTGCTGCGTTTCTTTTTGTGCACGGGTGCCGGAAAAAGACAGCCGCCATGCTTGTCCCCTGACGGGGTGGGCATGGCGGCTGTGCCGTTATGTGCTGTTACAGTAAAGCTTGGCTTATGCTTCGGCAGGGGTTTCTTCCTTGTCGGCCTTCTTCATCTTGTTGCCCATGACGAGGTATGCCACCGGGGCAGCCACGAAGAGCGAGGAGAAGGTTCCGAAGACGACACCCAGAATCATGGCGAACGAGAAGCTGCGGATGCTGTCACCTCCAAGGATGAAGATGCAGATGAGCACGATGAGCGTACTCTGTCCGGTGTTGAGCGTACGTGCCAGGGTGGTGTTCAGTGAGTCGTTGTAGAGGCGGAAGTGGTCGCGCTTGGGGTAGAGCCCGAAGTACTCGCGGACACGGTCGAAGATGACCACCTTGTCGTTGATGGAGTAACCGATGGCTGTCAGCACGGCGCCGATGAAGGTCTGGTCGACCTCGAGCGAGAAGGGCATCCAGCCGTAGCAGAGCGAGTAGGCTCCGATGATGAGGACGGTGTCGACTGCCAGTGCCACAACCGAACCGACGCTGTACGCCACGTTGCGGAAGCGCAGGAGGATGTAGAGGAAGATGGCGATCAGGGCGAGTACGACTGACCAGACGGCGGCTACCTTCATGTCCTCGGCGATGCTCGGTCCCACCTTCTGGGAGCTGATGATGGAGCCGCCGGTGTGGTTGTCGCGGTCGATGAAGACTTCGAGGGTGGTGCCCTTGGTCAGGAGGTTGCTGTCATAGAGCGCCTGGTAGAGCACGGCCTCGATTTCGCTGTCGACGTTCGGGTCGTTCTCCTCGATGCGGTAGTTGGTCGAGATACGCACCTTGCGGTTGTCCGTTCCCAGGGCAATGACCTGAACGTTGCTGTCGCCGAATTTCTCGGAGAGAGCCTCGCGTACGGTCTCCGGTTGGGTATCTTGCTCGAAGGTCACGACGAAGTTGCGTCCGCCGGTGAAGTCGATGCTCTGGCTCAGTCCGCGGATGGCGAACGATGCGACGCAGACGGCGATGAGGATGCCGAAGATGGTGAGGTAGCGTTTCACGTGGCCCATGAAGTTATACTTCGGGTTGACCATCAGGTTCTTGGAGAGCCCTGTGGTGAACGTCAGGTTCAGCCACTTGTCCTTGTTCATGTAGTGCTCGTACACCAGACGGGTGAGGAACACGGCGGTGAAGAAGGAGCAGGCAATACCGATGATGAGGGTCGTGGCGAAGCCGCGGATGGGACCCGTACCGAAGAAGAACAGGATGATACCGGTGATGATGGAGGTCAGGTTGGAGTCGAAGATCGCGGAGAAGGCGTTCTTGTAACCGTCCTGCAGGGCGCTCTTGACGTTCTTGCCCAGGCGCAGTTCCTCCTTCGTACGTTCGTAGATCAACACGTTGGCGTCGACTGCCATACCGAGGGAGAGCACCATACCCGCGATACCGCTCATGGTCAGTGCTGCCTGGAAGGACGAGAGGATGCCCAGGGTGAAGAAGAAGTTAAAGACGAGTGCCATGTTGGCTACCATGCCCGGGATGAAGCCGTACATGGCGCACATGTATACCATCAGAAGGATAAGGGCGACGATGAAGGAGATGACGCCCTGGTTGATGGACTCCTGTCCGAGTGACGGTCCGACGATGTCCTCCTGCACGATGTGTGCGGGGGCGGGCATCTTACCGGAGTTGAGCACGTTGGCAAGGTCCTTGGTGTCCTCGAGGGAGAAGTTGCCGGTGATCTGGGACTGTCCGCCGGTGATTTCGTTCATCACGTTCGGTGCGCTGTAGACATATCCGTCGAGCACGATGGCAATGGAGCGGTTGATGTTCTGCTTGGTGAGTTGTGCCCAGCGGCGTGCGCCCTCAGTGTTCATGTTCATGTGGACGCAGGGCTTGCCGAACTGGTCGTAGCCGTCGCTGGCATCGGTGACCACGTCGCCTTCCAGGGGAGCACGTCCGTCACGCTCGGTGACACGGATGGCGTAGAGCTCGAAGGTGGAAGTCTTGGCATCGATGGCCTTCACGCCCCAGAGGAGCCGGAGTTCCTTGGGGAGGCTGTTCTTCACTTCCGGCATGGCAAGGATGCGGTTGATGGCGGCGGTGTCGCGTGCCAGTGCATAACCGGCGATGCCGCCTCCGCCCTGGCTGACCTGCAGGAGCGAGAGCAACGGGTGCTGCTTCTTCATCTCGTCGGCAGCTGCGTTGCTGGCAGCCTTTGCCTGGTCGCCCTTGAGTGCGTTGGCGAGGCTGTCGGCGATATTGGTGGCTGAGGAGTCTGCCTTGGCCGTGGTCTCGGCCTGTGCGGCAGGTTCGGCAGCGGCAGCAGTGGCGGTGGTGTCTGCCTTGGCTTCACCGGCGAGTGCCAGTGCGGCTTTGGCGTCGGCATCCATCAGGTAGGGAGCCACTTCCTGTCCGTTGAATGTTTCCCAGAATTCGAGATTGGCAGAGCCTTGGAGGAGCTTTCTCACACGTTCGGGCTCTTTGATGCCCGGGAGCTCGACCATGATACGTCCCATGCCGCCCTCCAGCTCCTGGATGTTGGGCTGTACGACACCGAAGCGGTCGATACGTGTACGGAGGACGTTGTAGGAGTTTGCCACTGCCGACTTGATTTCACTGCGGAGCACGCGTTCCACTTCGGCGTCGCTGCTCTGTGCGCTGACCTTGTCTCTCAGTTGCTGGGTGGCGAATATCTCGGCGAGGCGTTTGCCCGGAGCGAGCTTGTGGTATTCGTCGACAAAGAGGGTGACGAAGTCGCTCTGGCTGCTGACTTGTGCCTTGGCAGCGTTTGCCACTGCCTGGTTGAAGGCTTCATCCGTCTTGTGGTCCGCCAATGTTTTCACTACTTCGGGGACGGACACCTCGAGGATGACGTTCATACCACCCTTCAGGTCCAGACCCAATCCGATTTCCATCTCACGACACTGTTTTAGCGTATAGTTCCACAAGTAAACCCGCTCGTTCTGCATGGAGTCGAGGTAGTGTGTCTCCCCCTGTGGGTCTTGTGCCGCCAGCTTCATGTAGTGGCGCGTCACAAACGAAAAGGAGAGGTAGAACACACAGACGAGTGTGAGCAATACCGCAAAAACCTTAACAAATCCTTTGTTTTGCATGTTACGTTACTTAATTATTTTATTTACTTTATTAATATGCATACGTTACAAGGCTGCAAATATAGCCTTTTTTTCAAATTCGGGCAGTAAAAGAATAGTAATTATTTGATTCGTAGAGCGGATTTAGCCGATGGGGACGCCTTCTCATGGCTTTTTGTCCACATAGCACCAGATGGGGTAGTGGTCGGAGTTCTTGATGCGGCTGTCGACGGTGCAACGGTAGGACTGCAGGTCGGGGCTGATGAGGATGTTGTCGATGCGGAAGAGGAAGCCGTTCCGGTGGTAGGAGATGCCCAGCCCGAAGCCGGACTCCACGAAGGCGTCGGTCAGCCCCTCGGCAATGGTGCGGTGGGCGTAGGAGATGGGGGAGGTGTTGAAGTCGCCGCACACGATGAGCCGCTTCCGCCCCTGAGAGGCTATCAGGCGGGCGATGGTGTCTGCCTGGTGGGAGCGGATGGAGGTGGCTTCCGCCAGCTTGCCCAGCAGGAGGCGCGACCCCTCCTTGACGTCGGTGCTCTCGGGTGAGCGCAGCATGCGGACGTACGTCTCGCGGTCGCTGGTGGTGAGCTTGTTGGACTCCAGGTGGTTGTTGACCACGGTCAGCGTGTCGCCTCCGCACAGCAGGGTGTAGACGACGCTGCCGTTGAAGTCGCTTCCGTAATCAATCGTACGGGCGTGCAGGATGGGGTAGCGCGAGTAGCAGGCGAGGTGGTTGCCGCCCTTGCCCACGCGGCGGACGTCCTTGTAGGGGTAGGCGGAGAGCACCCGGTCGATGTGCGACTGCTTGAGCCGTCCGCCACGGATGTACTCCTGCAGGCAGAGGATGTCGGCGCCCGAGTCGCGGAGGTAAGCCAGGACCAGGTTGGGGTTGTCGGGTGTGTCCGGATGGTCGGCGTCGAAGCCCATGACGTTGTAGGACAGGAACTTGATGGCGCCCTCGGGAGCGTCCGCCCGTCCGAAGTTCAGCGGACAGTACGTCCGGATGGCGGGCAGGCAGCAGAGCAGACCCGCCAGCGCCACGAGCGCATAACGGTAGTACACCACCAGCCAGAACAGCAGGAACAGCACCGTCCCCAGGAGGAACACCGGGAAGGCGAGTCCCGCACACGACTGCACCGGGTGACGCACCGGGTCGATGTACGGGCTGTAGGCACAGAACAGCAGTCCGCAGACCCACAGCAGGTTCGCGGCGAGCAGTATCCATCCCAGCAGACGTCCGATGTATTTCATTGGTTCAGGGGGTTGTGGCGGTGCACGGTGCGTGCGGCCGTCGGGTGAATAGTCGGGTTCAGGGGGTTCTCTTACGGGCGGCGGCTCTCGTCGAAGAGCTTCTTCTTCTCCTCGGCGCTCAGGCTGTTGTAGCCGGACTTCTTCAGCTTGTCGAGGATTTGCCCGATTTCCTCCTCGCGTTCGCGCTTGCGTGCGTTGTAGTCATAGTCCTCGGCGTGCTTGCCATAGTGGACCTTCATCTTCGGACGCTGCCTGCGTCGCGGGGCGGACCACCGGACGGGCAGGTCGAGCAGGCGGTTGATCCAGTGCGTCGGGTCGGAGCCGTGCTGGAACGCGCGTGCGAACCAGAAGCCGGCAAGGGCACCACCCAGGTGGGCGATGTGTCCGCCCGCATTGTTGGACGTGATGAACAGCAGGTCCGTCACCACCAGGATGAGTGCGAGGTACTTGAGGCGGACGCTTCCGAAGAACAGCAGGTTCACCCGGTATTCGGGCTCGCGCACTGCCGTGGCTACGGCAATCGCCAGCACCGACGCCGACGCCCCGATGAGCAGCGCACCCTGTACCGACGCGCTGAAGTAGGGGAACACGTTGTAGGCGAGGATGTAGAGCGCCGCCCCGCAAAGCCCGCCCAGCAGGTAGACCCCCCGGAAGTGCTTCTCCGAGAAGAGGTACAGGAACAGCTGCCCGAACCAGTAGAGCCACAGCATGTTGAACAGCAGGTGGAGCACGTCGGCGTGCATGAACATGTACGTCACCACCGACCACGGCTGCCGCACGAGGCGCCCCACGTCGGCAGGGCACTCCAGCCACGACAGCAGGGGGGCGTACGTCTGTGTGAGCTTCATCACGATGTGGACGACAGCCGTGACGAGGAACACCCCCACGTTGATGTAGATGAAGCGGAGCGCGATGTTCCCTTGGCGGAACTTCATGCGCAGGTCAGTAAGTATAGTTCCCATTGCGGTATTTTTTACGCCAGTAGACAATCAGCAGGAAGCCGAAGAGCATGCCTCCCAGGTGGGCGAAGTGCGCCACCCCGTCGTTCGCCTGCAAGCCCATCAGCAGCTCGATGACCACATAGACCGCCACGAACCACTTCGCCTTGATGGGGAAGGGCAGCGGGAAGATGAACAGCGGCTGGTTGGGGAAGAGCACCCCGAAGCCCAGCAGGATGCCGTAGACCGCACCCGACGCGCCCACCGTCGTCATCAGGTTCAGGTAGACGCTCATGGGGATGATGGCGGTGCCCGTGTTCACACTGTCATAGTTGGACAGCACCGTCGCGTACTCGATGTACTGCACCAGCTCCTGCATCAGTCCCGCCCCGAGGCCGCATACCATATAATATATAAGGAACCGACGGGGACCGAAGACCCGTTCCAGTGTCGTTCCGAACATCCAAAGCGCAAACATGTTGAAGAACAGGTGTGCGAACCCGCCGTGCATGAACATGTACGTCACGAGCTGGTAGAGATGGAAGTCCGACGCCATGAAGTAGTGCAGGCCCAGCACTTCCGTCAGGTCCACCCCGTACTTCGGAGCGACGAGTGAAGCAAGGAAAAAAATTACGTTTATGATGAGCAGGTTCTTCGTGATTGGAGGCATCTGGTTCATAGGTCTGGTGCGTGTCTAAGTGTCTGTTAACGGGTTAATGTGGGTGCAAAAGTACGAAAATATTCCTTTTTGCGGCACGAATGACCCCCTTCTTAGGTTTTTTTGCAGGAATGGCGCGATTTTTAGCCGAGAATGTTTGTTTCTTAGGTATGAAGACCTATCTTTGTTGGGCAATGGATGAGCAACATCGTTGCAGCACGTATACATTTAATCAAAAATAGTTATGAATAAGTCAGAACTTATCAATGCAATGGCAGCCGAATCGGGATTGAGCAAAGCCGATTCAAAGAGAGCACTCGACGCTTTCATCGCCACTCTGTCAACAGCGCTCAAGGACGGCGACAAGGTCGCACTCGTCGGTTTCGGCACATTCTCCACAGCAGAGCGTGGAGAAAGGTCAGGCATCAATCCGGCTACCAAGCAGGCCATCACCATCCCCGCCAAGAAGGTGGTGAAGTTCAAGGCTGGCAACGAGCTCGAGAGCGCCATCCAATGAGTCACGACGGACAGGACGCTTACTGACAACGTATACTGTTAGGCACGGACCTGCGCTCCGCGTGGACCCGTGCCTAAGTTGTTCTTCTTCCCTCACCGGACATTCACTGTTATTAAAATCTATACGTATGAAATTCTTTATTGACACAGCCAATCTGGAACAAATCCGTGAAGCAAACGCCATGGGCGTGCTTGACGGCGTAACCACCAATCCGTCCCTCATGGCAAAGGAAGGCATTAAGGGTACTGCAAACCAACGCCAACACTACATTGACATTTGCAACATTGTCAATGGCGACGTCAGCGCAGAAGTCATCGCCACTGACTATGAAGGCATGATCAAGGAAGGCGAGGAGCTTGCAGCCCTCAATCCCCATATCGTGGTGAAGATCCCCTGCATCGCAGACGGAATCAAAGCCATCAAATATTTCACCTCCAAGGGCATCCGCACGAACTGCACCCTGGTGTTCTCTGCCGGGCAGGCATTGCTCGCCGCAAAGGCAGGCGCCACCTACGTTTCGCCCTTCGTCGGACGTCTCGATGACATCAGCAGCGACGGCGTAGAGCTCATCGCTCAGATTGTCAGTATCTACCGCACCTACGGCTTCAAGACCCAGGTGCTGGCAGCCTCCATCCGTCACACGCAGCACATCATCGCATGCGCCGAGGTCGGCGCCGACGTGGTGACCTGCCCGTTGTCCGCCATCAAGGGGCTCCTGAAGCACCCGTTGACAGACTCCGGTCTGGCAACCTTCCTGGCAGACTACAAACGTGTGAACGGTTAATCTAGACTTTTATAAGTAGTAAAGATTATGGTATGAAGGACTATTTTGTCCTTGAACGCTACTTTCTCCGTGAGGCGAAGGTAGCGTTTTCCTTTTTTAGTGGTTGCCTTGCAGACCGTTCGCCCTACATTTTTCGGAATGTTTTGTTTATGTAACGTGGCGGTTGTGTCATTTTGTCAAAATGTCAAACGAAGCGTCTGAGAATGCCTTCGTTCGCACCAAAATACGAGTCGATGACCGGGAGGCCCTTCTCGCGCGATTCGCGAAATACACATTGACGGGGTTCCCGTCAGTTTCCTTTCCTTCTGTCTGATTTTTCCCTCCCTTCATTCCCTTCCGTCGGTCTTTTCACACGGACGGACGCAATTTCACACATCCGAAATCGTGCCCCTTCGGTCTCTAAAAAATGGGGACAGGTGCCTGTTTTCGTACGGACGCGTCCGTACGACGGTGCGGACACGTCGGTACGGTGGTGCGGACACGTCCGTACGAAGCCAACAACCGGTGCTTTCGACGGCGAAAATGGGTTCGGCGAATGCCTTTTTCGCGTTAGAAACGGTATAATTGTGTGAATATATGTTCATTCTGATGTGTTCTGACGGACGTCTCTTAAAATATTTAACGCGCGATTTTCTAATTGGGACGATTTTGCGAAAATGTGCGTTACCTGAAAACGGCAAATCAGGAAAATAGGATGTTAAAATCGGGAAAATGATGTCGTTTTGATAAACGGATTCTGTTGGATTGGGGTGTCCGTTCGTTGGGCGGGTTGTGTTCGTTCGTTGGACGGGTTGTGTTTGTTCGTTGGACCGGGCGACCAGACCGGTCGCCCCTACATTCACCGCCTGATGGGTTCATGCCCACGCCGAACGGCAATTGTCAATTGTCCATTGTCAATTGTCAATTGCATAAACATTTTCCTGTTCGGCTTGGCTGTTCGGTGCATTTCGCCTACCTTTGCAGCAGTAATCAGAAACACGGCGTCCTGGTGTCCCGCGGAGCGTCCTGCCCCGAGGGATGAAAAGGGAACCGGGTGAGAATCCCGGACAGACCCACTGCTGTGAGTCCCCGTAGTGTTTCCACGAATCACCGCATCATGTCCACTGTCCCTGCACAAGGGGTGGGAAGGACTTCGTGGAAGGGACGAGTCAGAAGACCTGCCAGACACACGCCTTTTGTTCAACGTTTCGGGGGAGGAAACGGAGAATATACGTCGGCATTTCCATCCGGGCGCCCACTGCCGTCGCGCGTTCTTTCGACTCTTCTTCGCGAAGTAAAAACCATTCTATCATGTTCTTAGTTAAAAAATTCGCGTATGCTCTCGCATGCGCTGCCGTCCTGTTCGCAGCTTGTAGCGACGACGACAAACCGGTGCTGCCGGAAGAAGAGGTGTCTGAAAAGACCGTAGAGGCAATCGTGGTCAATGAGGGCCAGTTCGGAAAGAACCTGGGCTCGATTTCTGCCATTTACAGTGACGGAACGGTCGACGCCGACATCTTCCGTCAGGTGAACAACCGCCCGCTGGGCGATGTGGCACAAGACATAGCCCTCATCAACGGTGCCTACTTCGTGCCCATAAACAATTCGCACATCATTCAGGTCGTTGATGCCAAGACCTTTGAGTCGAAGGCCACCATCCTGGCACCGGACATCACCCCGACACGCATCGTGGCGATTTCGGACACGGAAGCTCTGGTGAGTGCAGGATACGGGAAAGGATTCGTACGCATCAGTACGGTAGAGCCTTACGGCGAGGCTACACCCGAAGGCGGACGTGAAGTGCTGGAATATATTCCGACTTCGGGTGCAGGTCATTACATGGCAGCGGTCGGAAACAAGCTGGCAGTGTCGACCGGTAGCTCGACCAAGGGGGTCGTCATCTACGACCTCAACAAGCTGAATGCAGAAGGAAATACACTGGCTGTCCCCCACTTCGGTGAGAAGGCAAAGCTGCTGAAGGACAAGAACAACATTGTCTGGGCCATCGGCGAGTACAAGCCGGATGACAACACGAAGGTAATCCGTTGCAGCGGGATAGACCTTGCGAAGGAAGCAGTCGTGTCGACCATCGACATTCCCGAGGCACTGAATGCAACGTCTGCCAAGGCGGGAGACCTCATCGGTGTCCCCAGCTATAACCGTACGGACATTGCGAACAACAAGCTCTACTTCCCCGTGAAGATAGCCACCGAGGGCGGAGACCTTTTCTCCGCCGAGCAGGGTGTCTACGAGGTGGATGTCGAGACGGGAACCTATCGTCTGTACTGCATGACGCCCGACCTGGGCATGATGTACGGCTTCGGGGTCAGCCCGGCAGGTGATGTCTGTGTCGGCGACTGCATCGACTGGAGCGCTCAGCAGGGTTATGTGCGCATCTACGACCGCAACGGTGCACACAAGGATATAAAGGTCGGCGTCTATCCGACCGAAGTTTATTTCCCTGACAAGCAATAATGAGACACTGGGGACTTTGCATACTGATGGTATCCGGCTGGAGCGGCGCACAGGCTGCCCCCGCCGACACCATCGTCTACGACAACCGCCTGGACACCATCCAGGTCGTGGCACGACGCATCCGGCACGTCAACGAGGCGAATGCCGGAGCACGTGTCACGACCATCGACCCGGAGCTGCTGCTCGCCAACCGCACGCGCTCGCTCTCCGAACTGCTCGCCGACAACTCGGCGGTCTACATCAAGAGCCTGGGCACGGGCGCACTCGCCACAGCCTCCTTCCGCGGAGGCAGCGCGGCACAGACACGCGTCAACTGGAACGGCATCAACATCACACCGCCCATGTCGGGCACGTTCGACTTCTCGCAAATCCCCGTCTTCTTCACCGACAACGTCGACCTCTACTACGGCAGCAGCCATGTCAAGAACGGCACGGGCGCCGTGGGCGGCAGCGTCAACCTCTTCACCGACCCGGACTGGGGGCAGGGCTTCAGCGGACGTGCCTTCACCGAGTACGGCTCCTACGACACCTGGACCGCGGGCGGACAGCTCAACCACAGCCGCGGACGCTCCTCGTTCAAGACCCGCGCCTACTACCAGCGTTCGCAGAACGACTACGAGTACATCAACCGCATCCTCACCAACACCCCCTTCCGCGAGCGTCGCGCCGATGCCGACTACTCCCAGTGGAGCGTCATGCAGGAGGCGTACTTCCGTCTGAGCCCCTATGCCCGGCTGACGGCTGTCGGCTGGTTGCAGGGCGGCACACGGATGCTGCCCCAGCCGCTGGGCGTGGTGCAGACGAGCCACGAGCGTCAGCAGGACCTCAACGGACGCGCCTACGCCGGGCTGGACTGGAGCCGCGGCATACACCAGCTGCACCTCAAGGCGGCGTGGCTCTACTTCCGTCAGGACTACGACAAGTGGTACGACCGGGGCTCGTTCGACCCGTCGGGCACCGTCAACCAGTCGCAGACGTGGCAGGCGGTGGCGGACTACTCCTGCGCACCCGCTGACGGACTGGTGCTCAACACCACCCTCACCTATACCCACGACCGCGTGAAGTCGGAGAGCTACATCGACGTGGACTCGTCGAAGTACGTCATCGACGGCGTGCACTTCGACATCCCCGTGCCCGAACCGCCGCTGACCGCCCACCGCAACGTGCTCTCCTGGCAGGCGTCCGCCCGTTGGGAAGCCCTCCCGTGGCTGCTCCTCGACGGGCAGTACATGCTGGAGCGCAACGGGCACCGCACGGTGTCTACCGGCTCGGCAGGCTTCCTCGTGAGTCTCTGGGACAAGATGCTCAGGCTGAAGGGAAGCGCCTCCTACAACTACCGCTTCCCGAGCATGAACGACCTCTACTGGCGTCCCGGAGGGAACCCGGACGTGCTGCCCGAGGACGGTTTCTCCTACGACGCCGCCCTGAGCTTCCACCGTCCGCTGACCGACTGGCTGACGCTCGATGCCGAGGTGGCGGGCTACCTGATGTACATCGACAACTGGATACTCTGGCTGCCGCAGGACGGCAACCAGTGGATATGGACCCCGCAGAACAAGCGCGACGTCCGCTCCACGGGCGTGGAGGTATCCACCCGGCTGGAGTTCCGTGCAGGCGACCTGCGCGCCGTCCTCTCGGGCAACTACAGCTGGTCGGAAGCCTGCACGCGCACCAAGCAGCACGTGGACGACGGCTCGCTCATGAAGCAGATTCCCTACGTGCCGCGCCGCAAGTGGAACGCCCGTCTCGCGCTCGACTGGCGGGGCGCGTTCCTCTCCTGGCAGACGACCCACGTAGGCCGACGCTATGTGACCACGGACGAGTCCTACTCGACCGACGCCTACACCGTGCACAACCTCCTGGCAGGCTACCGCTGGACGTTCGCCGGCGGCAAGGCGCTCACCCCGCAGCTGCGGGTGGACAACGTGACGGACGCCTACTACGAGTCGACGCAATACTATCCCATGCCGTTGCGCAACTACCTGGTTTCACTGCTCTTTGAATTTTGACGCTTATGAGAACGCATTTCCTCCCCCTGCTGCTCCTCGGCCTCTGGCTGACGGCAGCCTGCACCCACCGTCCGCCCTCCTACAAGCAGGTGTACACGGACGTGGCCTATGACAACGTCTGTGCCAAGGGCTTCCACATATGGGGCGCCCGGGACCGGCAGAGCACCGTCATCGAGGTGACGAACCCGTGGCAGAACGCCCGCGACGTGACGATGGCGTACTTCGTGGCACGCGGCGGCGAACAGCCCCCCGAGGACTTCGACGGGGTCGTGATTCCCGCCGGACCGCGACGCATCGTCTGCATGTCGTCGAGCTACGTGGGCATGCTGGACGCCCTCGGGGCGACGGACCGCGTGGTGGGTGTCTCGGGCCTGGACTACATCAACAGTCCGGCGCTGCTCGCCCGGCGCGACAGTGTGCGCGACGTGGGGGCGGAGCTGGACTTCGAGGTGCTGCTCGGCCTGAAGCCCGACCTGGTGCTGCTCTACGGCGTGGACGACGCGCAGACGGCAGTGACCGACAAGCTGACGGAGCTGGGCATCCCCTACATGTACATCGGGGAGTATGTCGAGGAGGACCCCATCGGACGTGCCGAGTGGATGATGGTGCTGGCGGAGGTCCTCGGGCTCCAGAAGCGCTGTCAGGTCATGATTGACATCCTCTACACCCAGTACAAGACCCTCAGCCAGCTGGTGGCGGACGTGAAGGAACGTCCGAAGGTGATGCTCAACACGCCGTGGAACGACGTCTGGACCCTGCCTTCGCCGGAGAGCTACATGGCGCGCCTCATCCACGACGCGGGGGGCGAATACATCTTCCGCGAGGGGGCAGCCGGGAGCTACACCCGCATCGGCATGGAGACGGCGTACAGCCTGCTCCATGAGGCGGACTACTGGCTGAACATCAGCTCCGTGAAGACGCTCGACGAGCTGAAGGCGATGGACCCGCAGTTTGCGTCCGCCAAGGCGGTGCGCGAGGGGCACGTCTTCAACAACAACCTTCGCACGAACGCTGCCGGCGGCAATGACTTCTGGGAGTCGTCCGTCGTCAAGCCTTCGCGCGTGCTGCTCGACCTCATCTGCATCCTGCACCCCGAGAAGCGGCGCGCCACCGACACCTTGTATTATTACCGGCCCATCGTGCCGGCGACCGGGGCGGACACCCCTCCGTCCCGTTAGCAACGGACCCCGTCGGCAGGAGCGGTCCACGCACCGTCCCCGTCCGCCGGTCCTCCAACGAATGAACCTGCCGGATGCACGCACCGTGTGTCCTGCCCAATGAACCAATGCCCATGACACGAACCGCACTCTGTTTCCTGCTGCTTGTCCTGTCCACCGCCGGGCTGTTCCTGCTCGACCTCATGACGGGCGACGTCACCCTCCCCGCTGCCGACGTATGGGCGGCACTGACGGGCAGTGGCGGCGACGCGCTGACGGCACACATCGTCCGTTCGGTCCGCCTCGTGCGGGGGGTGGTGGCAGTACTCGTCGGGCTGTCGCTCTCCGTGAGCGGACTGCAGATGCAGACCGTCTTCCGCAATCCGCTGGCGGACCCCTACCTGCTGGGCGTCAGTTCGGGAGCCAGCCTGGGCGTGGCGCTGTTCATCCTGGGCATCCCCCTGCTGGGGCTGTCGGGTGCGCCGTGGTTGCAGTCGGTGGGCGTGGCAGGCGCCGGCTGGGTGGGTTCCGCCGCCATCCTGCTGGGCGTGGCGTTCATCAGCCGACGGGTGAAGAACATCATGGGGGTGCTCATCCTCGGCGTGATGATAGGCTACGTTGCGGGGGCACTCATCCAGGTGTTGCAGTATCTCAGCGCGGCGGAACAGCTGAAGCTCTTCACGCTGTGGTCCATGGGCTCGCTGGGTCAGGTCACCGAGACCAAGCTCTGGGTCATGCTTGCCGTGGTGACGGTGGGCCTCGTGCTCGCGGTGGCAAGCATCAAGGCGCTCAACCTGCTGTTGCTGGGCGAGCAGTACGCCTCGACGATGGGGCTTGACGTCCGCCGCTCCCGCTCGCTCATCTTCCTGTCGACGATGTTGCTCACGGGCACGGTGACCGCGTTCTGCGGGCCCATCGGGTTCGTCGGTCTCGCCATCCCCCACCTGGCGCGGGTCGTCTTCGGCAACGCCGACCACCGCGTGCTGCTCCCTGCCTGCGTGGGCATGGGCATGGCGGCGATGCTCGTGTGCGACATCCTCTCGAAGGCGTTCGTCCTCCCGGTGAACTGCATCGCCGCCCTGCTGGGCGTCCCCGTCATCGTGTGGGTCATCGTGAAGGTCGGCTGGTAATGAACTTGTAATCTGAAACACTCATGCACATCGAACATCTCTCCATCGGTTATGGCACACGCACGCTGCTCTCCGACGTCACGCTGACGCTGGAGGGAGGGCAGCTCGTGGCGCTTCTGGGCCGTAACGGGACGGGCAAGAGCACCCTGCTCCGTGCGCTGGCAGGGCTTGAACCGTGCCGTACGGGCGAAGTCTGGCTCGACGGACGCCCCCTCTCCACGCTCGATGCGGGCGAACGCTCGCGCCGGGTCAGCCTGGTGACGACCGAGAAGGTGGCAGTACCCCACTTGCGTGTCCACGAACTCGTGGCAATGGGCCGCGCTCCCTACACCAACTGGGTGGGCCGTCTCTCCGCCACGGACGAAGCCGCCATCGCCCGTGCACTGGAGCTGACGGGCATGTCCGCCTACGCCTCCCGTCCGACCGACAGCCTGTCCGACGGCGAGAGCCAGCGGGTGATGATTGCCCGGGCGCTGGCGCAGGACACGCCGCTGGTCCTGCTCGACGAGCCGACGTCGTTCCTCGACCTGCCGAACCGCTACGACCTCTGCCTGCTGCTCAAGCGGCTTGCCACGGAGTCGGGGAAGCTCATCGTGTTCTCTACGCACGAACTGGACATCGCGCTGTCCGTCTGCCACACGGTGATGCTCATCGACAATCCGCGCGTGCACTGCCTGCCCACACCGGAGATGGTGTCGGCGGGCCACATCGAACGCCTGTTCCACAGCCCGTCGGTGAGCTTTGACATCTCGGAGTGGGAACCCGGCAGCTATGCCGTCCGGGTGAAGGGGAGGGGATGAATTTTCCCGTCGGGCGAAAGATTTCCGTCCGATTGTTTCGCCGCTCCGACATCTCTTTGTATCTTTGCGGTACTTTAAGAAGCAAGTCACAATAAGGAAGTTTCCGTTGTGAAGACATCTAGGTAGCCCTCGGCCTTTAAGCGGGGGCTTTTTTATTGTCCCATTCCAAACAAAGGCGGGCAATGACGACAGTTTCCTGTGCCGTCATTGCCCGCCTTTCCTTTATCCTTGCCCGCCGTCGTGCCGGCAGGTTCCGGTCCAGGTCGTCCTGTGGGGTCAGTTCTTCGCCGTTCCGTACTTGTCCATCAGTCCGCGGATGACCTCCGCCGTCAGCTCATGTCCCTCCAGGAGGGGGAACCCTTCCCAGCGGACGATGCCCTGCGGGTCGATGAGGATGACGTGCGGGATGCCCTTCACCTGGAGCGCGTTCTTCATCGTCGCCCGGGTGTCGATGGCGCTGCTGTACTCCAGTACGGGCGAAGGCATTGCCTTCACGTCCTCCGCCTTCTCGTCAGAGAGGCCGATGACCACCAGCTCGTCCTTGAACTGCTTCTGGAACTCGTTCAGCTCGGGGATAGCCTTCCGGCAGGGACCGCACCACGTCGCCCAGAAGTCGATGAGGACGAACTTGCCCTTTGTCTCCGGCTGTGCGGTGAGCCACTGCTCCACGGTCAGCTCGGGTGCCTTCTTGTTGAGGAACGAGGCAGCCCACAGCTGCTTGCCGTTGTTGCTCTCCTGTGCCATTCCCGCTATGCTGCACAGCAGGAAGGCGATGCACGTAAGTAGCTTGTTCATGGCGCCTTATTCGATGAATTTCACTTTGCTCATGTCGCGCGACTTGGCTTCAGGCGCCTCGTCGGGGTAACCCAGGGCGATGGCGTAGAGCAGCCGGTGCGTGTCGGGGAGGTCCAGCCGTTTGAGGTACTCCGCAGCTGCGGGCGTCTCCATGAAGCGGGTGGCGCCGCCCAGGCAGCACGAACCGATGCCCAGCGACTGTGCCGCGAGGATGATGTTCTCGCCCAGCAGGCCGCAGTCGACCTGCGAGAGGTCATAGGTCGTGTCGTAGGCGATGAAGACCACCGTCGGCGCGTTGTTGAACATGTTGCGGAAGCCCGGACGCTCGGCTGCCTTGGGGTTCTCCTTCTTGTACAGTTCGGTCAGTCCGTTGATGAAGTCCGCGTTGTCGGTCACGCGCACCTGCCACGACTCCCGGTGCATCCCGTTGGGGGCATGGATGCCGCACTCCAGGATACGTTGCAGCGTGTCGCGGTTCACCGGCTGGGGTTTGTACTGACGGATGCTGCGCCGCGCCATGATGTTCTCGATGACGATGTCCGAGCGGCTCGGCAACGGTTCCTGAGCAGGAGCTTCCTGCTGTGCCGGACTGCATCCGGCAAGGGCGGCACACACGCAGAGTCCGCCCGCAAGCGATTTCAATGTTGCGTTCATGTTATGAGGTATTGGGTGATTGGTTGTCAGGGAGTCGGGGTTACTTGTCCTTCGGCTTGTCGTCGGACTTCAGTCCGTCCACGAAGCCGTCGATGGCGGCGCCTGTCTTGTCGATGACGTCCCCTGCCTTCTCGATGACCTTGCCGGCGTGCTCCTTGAAGGCGGCGGAAGCATACTCACCCTGCAGGCGGGCGATCTCCCTCAGCTCATCCTCGGACAGGTCCTTGGCGTCCTTCGCCTTGTCCAGGAGGGCGCTGAACTTCTTGTTCGCCTCCTCCCACTGCGCCTCGGTGTAGCTGCTGCCCTTGTCCTTCACCTCCTCGATGAAGTCCTTCAGTTCGTCCACTTGGCTCTTCTCCCGGCAGGAGTCGAGCGAGAATGCCGCTGCGAAAAGCAGGGCGTAGATAAAGAATCTTTTCATACTCTTGACTGGTTAAGTCCCGCCTGCGTCCGGTACGCCCGTTGGCAGGGAGTCCGTCGCCCGTCCGTTGCAGCCCGTCGCCTGCGGAAGTGATTGAACAGTATCGGGTCACGGATGCTCCGCCCTGCGTACCTGCCGCCGGGACGCCGTCCGTGATACCTTCGCAAATATACGGCTTTTGCTTGCTAAAAGGAGTGAAAAAAGTCCACATTATGTTGCACGTGTCTCCCCGTCGGACATAAAAAAGGGGGCGCTGCAGAGCAACGTCCCCTTTCCTTTTAATATGGCGTATGATGGAATGCCAGTCTTAGAGCTTCGGACCAGCAGCAACCAAAGCCTTGCCGGCTTCGTTACCGGTGAACTTGGCGAAGTTCTTGATGAAGCGGCCGGCGAGGTCCTTAGCCTTCTCGTCCCACTGAGCAGCGTCAGCGTAGGTGTCGCGCGGGTCAAGGATCTTCGGGTCTACTCCCGGGAGTTCCGTCGGAACGACGAAGTCGAAGTACGGGATGGTCTTCGTGGGAGCCTTGTCGATCGAGCCGTCGAGGATGGCGTCGATGATGCCGCGGGTGTCGCGGATGGAGATACGCTTACCCGTACCGTTCCAGCCTGTGTTGACCAGGTATGCCTTGGCGCCAACCTTGTTCATCTTCTTCACCAGTTCTTCAGCATACTTCGTCGGGTGCAAGCTCAAGAAAGCGGCACCGAAGCAAGCGGAGAAGGTCGGAGTCGGCTCGGTGATGCCGCGCTCTGTACCTGCCAGCTTGGCAGTAAAGCCGGAGAGGAAGTAATACTGGGTCTGCTCTGCGTTGAGGATAGATACCGGGGGCAATACGCCGAAGGCATCAGCAGAGAGGAAGATTACCTGGTGTGCGTGAGGACCCTTGGAGATGGGCTTCACGATGTTCTCGATGTGGTAGATGGGGTAAGACACGCGGGTGTTCTCGGTCACGCTCTTGTCTGCGAAGTCGATCTTGCCGTTGGCGTCAACGGTCACGTTCTCCAGGAGGGCGTCACGCTTGATGGCGTTGTAGATGTCCGGCTCAGACTCCTTGTCGAGGTTGATGACCTTGGCATAGCATCCGCCTTCGTAGTTGAACACGCCTTCATCGTCCCATCCGTGCTCGTCGTCGCCGATGAGCAGACGTTTCGGGTCGGTCGAAAGAGTGGTCTTTCCGGTACCTGACAGACCGAAGAAGATAGCGGTGTCAGTACCTTCCTTGTTCGTGTTGGCGGAGCAGTGCATGGAAGCGATGCCACGGAGCGGGTTGAGGTAGTTCATGATGGAGAAGATACCCTTCTTCATTTCACCACCGTACCAGGTGTTCAGGATTACCTGTTCCTTGGTCTTGAGGTTGAACACGGTAGCAGTCTCCGAGTTGAGGCCAAGCTCCTTGTAGTTGTCCACCTTTGCCTTGGCAGCGTTGAAGGACACGAAGTCGGGCTCGCCGTAGTTGGCAAGTTCCTCAGCTGTCGGACGGATGAACATGTTGGTCACAAAGTGTGCCTGCCAAGCCACTTCCATGATGAAGCGCACTTTCAGACGGGTAGCCTCGTTGGCACCGCAGAATGTGTCGACAACGAAAAGACGCTTGCCGGAGAGTTCCTTCACGGCCTTTGCCTTCAGGTCAGCCCATGCCTCTTCGGAGCAAGGCTTGTTGTCGTTCTTATATTCGTCGGAAGTCCACCATACGGTGTCCTTGCTGGCCTCGTTGTATACGAAGAATTTGTCTTTGGGCGAGCGGCCGGTGTAGATACCGGTCATCACGTTGACTGCGCCCAGTTCAGTTACCTGGCCCTTCTCGTAGCCTTCCAATGTTGATTTGGTCTCTTCTGCGAACAGAACATCATAAGACGGATTGTGCACGATTTCTTTGACATCGGTGATTCCGTACTTGCTCAAATCCAAGTTTGCCATTGTTGTTGAGTTTTTAGTTGTAATATAATGAATAGATTCTCTTGCTTGTTGTCTTTCTTTCTGAAAAGGCAGGGCTTTCGCTCTGAAAGTGGCAGGGAGCCTGCCTTGTTTATCAGGTGCAAAAGTAGCATATTCTTTGGAGTGGGGAAAATATATTAGAGAAAAATTTCCATAATGCGGTAAGATTTATATTTGTATAACATCTGTCCGCGTCAGAATTGCGTGTTTGGGCTTTATTTCGTTTATTTGCAGCCGATAAAGCGAAAGCAGCCGGACCGTCGGGCAGGCAGGCTCCCTTGTCCCGCCTTGCCCTGCCCCTTCGTGTGCCCGTGTCCGGAGAGCCCTTTCCGGTCGCCGGCTGCCAAAGAGTCAATCATTTAACAACAAGATAAACCTGACTTATGAAAGTAATCGACTTCAACCAGTCCAACTCGGTGCTCAACCGGTTTGTGGCTGAGCTCCGCGACGTGAACATACAGGGCGACCGCCTCCGTTTCCGCCGCAATGTGGAACGCATCGGCGAGGTGATGGCCTATGAGATGAGCAAAGAGTTCCACTACACCCGTCGTCCCGTGCAGACCCCGCTGGGAGTCGCCCAGGTGAACCTGCCGGACAATCCCCTCGTCCTCGCGACCATCCTGCGTGCGGGGCTTCCGTTCCACCAGGGCTTCCTGAGCTACTTCGACCATGCGGAGAACGCCTTCGTCTCCGCCTACCGCAAGTACATCGATGAGGAACACTTCGACGTGAACATCGAGTACATCGCCTCGCCGGACATCACGGGCAAGACGCTCGTCCTGGTCGACCCGATGCTTGCCACCGGGTCTTCGATGGAGCTGAGCTATCACGCCATGCTGACTCGTGGCGAACCGGCGGAAATCCACGTGGCATCCATCATCGCCACCCGTCAGGCGGTGGACTACATCTCCGAGAAGCTGCCGGCAGACAAGACCACGGTGTGGTGTGCTGCCATCGACCCCACGCTCGACGACCATTATTATATTGTCCCCGGTCTGGGTGACGCGGGTGACCTCTGCTTCGGGGAAAAATAAACACCCCTCAATTGACAATTGAAGAAGCGCTTTGCGCTTCTGACAAAATGTCAAATGAATCGCCCGAGAAGGGGCTTCCTTGCACCAGAATACGAGTTGGTGACCGGGAAGGGCCTTCTCGGGCGATTTGTGTTTTTCATGTTGTCGGGGTTTTCGTCAGTTTCCTTTCCTTCTGTCTTGTTTTCCTTCCCGTCCGTTCCCTTCCGTCGGTCTTTTTACACGGACGGACGCAAAATCACACATCGGAAATCGTGCCCCTTCGGTCTCTAAAAAATGGGGACCGGTGGGTGTTTTCGTACGGACGCGTCGGTACGACGGTGCGGACACGTTGGTACGACGGTAGTCGTTCGTCCGTACGAAGCCAATCATAGGTGCTTTCGACCATGA
>NZ_JAMBLN010000017.1:0-97832 GCF_023337025.1 Mediterranea sp. ET5
AGGAGATGTAATGCGTGAGATCTTGTCGGACGATTATATCCGCTTTCTGTATGTATATGAAAACCGGACTGCCTTAGCCGTGAAGTATTATGTTCAAAAAGACTTGTATCTGTCGGTTTATAACAAGTCTTCGGGGCGGGTTGCCAACGTGAAAGCCGCTGATGTGCAAGATGATTTGGGGTTGGGCGGTTTGTTTCCAATGCCAGTCGGCACGGATGGGGATTTGCTGGTAGGCAGCCTTTCGTTGCTTGATATGGAAGAGGAGATTATCTCTCCTGCATTGAAGGCGTGTTTGAAGCAGGCGGATAAAGAAGGAAATCCGGTGTTGGTATTTTATGATTTAAAATAAAAGGTTGATTCATAATTTTTCAAGTTTGAAATTGCTTTATCCGTCTTGATGCCAGACTGCGTTTTCTGTGTGATGAGAACTGCTCATTGAGAGACTGTAGTATACTAAATAAGTCGAGACTATTTATTTAGCAATACTTCGGTAAATTTTTAACGAACTATTATAAACTACAATCTAAGGTTCACCAATTGGAACATGATTGCAAAGAGAATAAAACAAGTGTCTGAGGAGCTACTCAACCATGTGGGCAATAAACTTACTCACATGGCTGTGGAAGCTCCGATAGTAAAGCATATAAAGGATACGAACGATGAGAAAAACGATATTTACCATTCAGGAAAATCGCAGAAGAAAAATATGCTTAAGCTTCCACGATTGCAGAAAGAAAATACCACGTCGCTATGGAACGAGTGCGCAAGCTAACTAAACCAATATCCTCATCCACTCATGAAACACTGTTTTTTTATCCTATTGCTCTTTATAATTGCTTGTAAATCGGAGACCGAACAACAACTTGAATTTGCTTTACAAGCAGCCGAAGAGAATCGCACGGAATTGGAAAAGGTACTGAAGCATTATGCCAACGATTCCCTAAAGCTGAAAGCAGCCAAGTTCCTCATCTGCAATATGCCCGGACATGTATCATATGTCGGTCAAGAGATTGAGTGCTATTATCAGGAAGCCAAACCTATCTTACTTTCCGACAGTCTTCCGGCAACCAAAGTCAGAATGCTGGAAGAACTGTATCGGAAATATCCTCCCGGCATCATTAAAAAAGAGCAAGACGTAAAAATCATCACTGCTGACTACTTGATACATAACATAGACAGGGCATTTGATGACTGGCAGCATGGGGTATATGCCCAACAAATCTCTTTTGAAGAATTTTGCGAATACTTGTTGCCTTATAAATGCATCGATTATCAAGCATTGGACAATTGGCGGGACACCCTGCGCCCTATAGCAGAAGGGGCCTATGAAGACTTTGTATACAACAGAGTGTATCGGCATTCTGCTTATTGGGCAGCCGGTGCCATCAATGATAGTTTGGACAGGCTACACCGTGGTCATCTGGGAGATGCCATGCGCAGTCATTCACTATTCCGGGTTCCTTTCTGGACTAAAATACCTTCCGGAGAATGTGATATCTATTCATTAGTCACAGTCAGTATCTTACGAAGTAAAGGTATTCCTGCTGTCAATGATTTTATTCTACAATGGGCAACCAAGACCAACAACCATTCATGGGTCACTTTACTGACCGACACACAACGCCCGGGATACTTGGAAGGGTGTGAAGGAAAGGTCTTAGGCTTCATGAGACCTGGAGAATGTAAAGGCAAAGTCTACCGTCGCACGTATGCGCCTGATAAAGGTCTGATACGGTTGAATACGGAAGCTGTGCATGTGCCACCGACACTCAGGACTATTTTCATGAAGGATGTGACAGCTGAGTATGTCCGTCCGGTAAATGTCACCGTAAAGCCATTGCCCGAATTACGACAGAACCACGAAAAATATGCCTATCTGGCAGTCTACGGGAACTACAACTGGGTACCTGTCTGCTATGCCCGGACAGAAGATGAACAGGTCTGCTTCAAAGACATGGAACGTGGCGCTGTTTACCTGCCTACCTATTATACTGAAAAAGGACTACAGCCTGCAAACTATCCATTCCTACTTACACAACAGGAAAAAATCAAGTATCTGAAACCTGATAAACAGCACACCCGAAGCATGACACTGCATCGAAAGTTTCCCCTGACCACTAAAGCATTTAACACAGGAAGGTGTATAAAAGGAAGTCTGATACAAGCCGCAAACCATGCCGATTTCAGTGATGCTGTCACTCTGCACCGTTTCGACAAATTTACAGTAGCAGGCTATGTGGATACCAATGATTCTATCGGCTATCGCTACTGGAGATACTTTTGTCCCAATCCTTGCTATTGCTACCTTGCAGAACTTGCTTTTTTTGATAATCAAGGGAACAAAATGACAGGTGACATCATCGGGACGGGGCAACGTCAAAAAGAGGATGTACGATATAGCCGTGAAGCAGCGTTTGACGATGACCCGTTCACCTATTACATATCAAATCTCCAGTCGGGTGGCTGGATCGGTATGGACTTTGGCAAACCGGTCAGGATAAATAAGGTAGGCTATCTTGCCAGAGGAGATGACAACAATATTCGTGTCGGAGACGAATACGAACTCTATTATTGGGATGTAAACGGATGGGTATCTTTAGGGAAACAACGAGCCACTATCATGAGCTTGACTTTTAATAATGTTCCCGATAATGCCTTACTGATATTGAGGGACCATACGAGAGGAAAAGAAGAACGTATCTTCCTGTATGAAGACAATGAACAAATCTGGTACTGACAATGAGAAAATGGATCCAACATACCTTACGATTACTCGACCGGACCGTTTCTGTAGGACTCTGGTTGGTCGGAGGATGGATTTTTACAATCATATTCTTGTTTGCAAGCTACAACATTCCGTCAAGTTCCATGAAACCCACATTGTTGCCGGGAGACTATATTTTGGTAGATAAGACTTATTTAGGAGCACGCATCTTCAATCTACAGGCATCCATTGAGCACAAACCTTTCAAAATCTATCGCGTATGGGGACGGAATCAACTGAAAGCAGGCGATATCACCATCTTCAACTACCCCTATCCGCAAACAAGAGACAGTATCGGATTTGACATACTAAGCTATTATGTAAAACGCTGTGTCGGTGTGCCGGGGGATAGCCTATCCATCGACGAAGGCTATTATCAAATAAACGGGCATCCACTAACTGTATTTCCATCCGCCGTTTGCCACTTGCACGATAGCCTCCATCAGGTATTCACAACCGGAGAGAAACATATAAAAGGTGTATCTATCAATGCCTATCCAAAACAAAAAGAGATTGGGTGGACTACCATAAACTTCGGTCCGTTTTATATCCCGCGGAAAGGAGACTACCTCACCATCAGTCGACAGCATTTCCTGCTTTATCGCACTTTAATCGAATGGGAAACAGGTCAAAAATTAATTTGGCATGAGGATGGAGCCTATCTGAACGGAAAGAAACTGATTGCCTATCATTTTCAAGAAAATTACTACTTCATGGCAGGTGACAATGTATTTGATTCCGTTGACAGCCGCTACTGGGGCTTGCTGCCGGAAAGCTACATCGCCGGAAAAGCCGTGCGCATCTGGCAATCGAAGAACCGTTTTACCGGAGACATGAATTGGGACAGAGTGTGGAAACGGATTGAATAAACATACGGGTAGACTCTTTTCCATCCACACAACGATACACCTTATCGTCTGTTTGGCTATATTTGCAGCACATCCCGTTCCCTTCTGACATGAACGGAATGTGTCATGACCCATATTATTAACCCCTCACACCACCCATCACACACCATGAAATCAACCATCCTCACCTTGCTTACAGTTACCGGGCTGCTACTGACAGCCTGTATCCGGAAGACCGTCTCCCACGAAGACTATCCGACGACATACACCATCGCGTACGAAGACGGGGAAACCTTTGACTGGTATTCACACATCGAAGTGGAAGAAGTCGTTCCGTTTGAATTCTCCGACAGCTCGATGATCAGCCTGATACAGGGCTGTCAGGTGACCGACGACAGGATTCTCGTGCACGACTACAAGCAGCACCTGCTCTTTGTCTTCGACCGGAAAGGGAACTACCTCTACTCCATCCACAACCAGGGGAACGGGCCCGGCGAATACCTCGACATACGCAGCTTCTGTACGTCAGCCGACGGGAAAGACATCCTCATCAACGACGGCTACAAGCTCTTGTCCTACAGCCTCGCCGACGGCACCTTCCGACAGGCACGTCCGCTGAACCTGGAAGTGGACAACCCGCCACGGAACGTCCTGTTCGCCTCCTGCATCAATCCCTCCGACAGCACCTTCTTCCTGTGGACCGACATGGGAGACCACACGCTCTACAAATACGACGGGAAGGAAATGACCGGACTGAAACCCCGCAGCAACTACCAACTGAGCGGAAAGAAGTTTTTCGCGGATTACGAAGGGAACTACCTGGTCTGCCCGGATTACGGGGAGTTCGGCGTCTCAACGGTTGACGGGGAGAAACGCTTCTACATCGACTTCGGCGACAAGGCTATTCCCGAAGACCTCCTGCCGCAAAGCGCAGCAGACATCCGGAAGTTGGAAAAGGAGCCTTATTTCAAGACCCTCTTCTCCGTGCTGGAAAGCCGGACGGGCATCTACGTATCAGCCCTCAGCCCGAAGACGGCCTACTATGACATCTACATCGACAAGGCGTCCGGCAAGATACTGAAGGGGGACACCGACCCCAAAGCCCGGCTGAACATCCTGCAGGTGGAAGGCGATGCCTTCTACGCCCTGTTCTATCCCGAATACGTGGAGGATGATTCACCCCTGAAGCAGGCAGTGGCGCGTTCCATCCCGTCCGCTGACAACCCCCTGCTGATTAAATTCAGGATGAAACCGGTAAACTAAATTGCAGGGACGGACACATCGCCCGTCCGGAAAACCTAAACACTATAAAATCATGAACAAACTCTTCATTGGGGTCGGGCTGATGCTTTGCGCCGCCGCCGTCCTTCCCCCTCCGGCTTCCGCTGACAAGGGGCGCAAGGAGCTACAAGACAGCATAAAACACGCGGACGAAAGGGACCTCCACATCCCCTTCGTCCGCGTTTCCTTTTTCACACCCTTCTCCGGGGGTCAGCGGACGCCCCGCCTGCCGACACCCCCCGCCTTCTCCCCTCTCCGCTCCCGGAAATGCCGTTTCTTTCGTCCCGCAATTCCTTTTGGTCCTGGATACGTCGTATCCTTTAACAAATGATTTACTTTGAAGCTGGATATGTCGTATCCTTTAACAACTGATTCACTTTGAAGCTAGATATGACGTATCCTTTAACAAATAATTTCTTTTGGCGCTGGATATGCCCTATCTTCCGCCAAACAATTTCTTTTGGAGCTGGATACGCCGTATCCGCAAGGCGGAGGAAGGAGAAGGAAGGCATGTCGACCGACACGGCGTCCGCGGAAAAGGAAAGAAACGGGAGGAAGGGGATGACGACAGGCGACGCTTCCGCTGAAAAAGACAGACGGACGCACGGACACAGAAACACCGCGCAACCAACCTCGTGAAGGAAGATTGCGCGGTGTCACGGTCACAGGGACGCAGGATGCGCTAGAAGAGGAAGCGCAGGATGTCGTTGAAGTTCGCCCAGATGAGAAGCAGGAACAGAATCGCCATGCCTGTCACCTGTGCACGCTCCATGAACTTGTCGCTGGGCTTGCGGCGGGCGACAATCTCGTAGATGAGGAAGAGCACGTGCCCACCGTCGAGCGCGGGGATGGGCAGGATGTTCATGAAGGCAAGGATGATGCTCAGGAAGGCGGTCATCTCCCAGAAACGGGGCCAGTTCCACTCCGTGGGGAAGATGCTTCCGATGGTGCCGAAACCGCCCAGGCTGGCGGCGCCCTCCTTGCTGAAGACGTACTTCATGTCGTTCACGTAACCCTTGAGGACGTTCACCCCGTGGGTGATGCCGGCGGGGAATGACGACAGGAAGCTGTATTCCACCACGTGCGGCTTGTAGTAGTCGGTCAGCGGGGCTGCCACGACGCCTGCCACGAAGGTGGAGTCCAGCTGCATGTGCAGGGTGTCGGTGACGCCCGATGCACGGACGACGGCGAGCGAGACGTCGGCATATTCAGCACGTGCGTCGGGTTTCATGGCTGCCTTGTCGCGCAGAGAGGACAGTCCCTCCTGAAAGGCGTTCCAGGAGTTGAGCGGCTTGCCGTTGAGGGCAATCAGGCTGTCGCCACGCTGCACGCCTGCCCGTCCGGCAGGGCTTCCGGGAAGGACGGAATCGACCTTGGCGGGGATGAGCATGTCGACGAAGATGGGTTGTTCCTTGCCGACGGTCAGCAGGCTGAGGTCGTCGGGGATGTAGACCTGTTCCTCTCGTCCGTCGCGGCGGACGGTGACAACCTTGGCGTCGACAATGTCGCGCAGCATGTCCATGCCGTAGCGTTCGAAGGGTTTGTCGTCGGCACGCAGGAGGATGTCTCCGTCGCGGAAGCCGATGCTCTGGGCACGTTCGTTGAACTTCATGCCGCGGTCCATCTCAGGGAGCGAATAGTAGCTGTCGCCCCAGGTGAAGAGAATCATCGAGTAGATGAACAGGGCGAGGAGGAAGTTGAACAGCACGCCGCCAATCATCACCAGCAGACGTTGCCAGGCGGGTTTCGAGCGGAACTCCCAGGGTTGGGGCGGCTTTGCCATCTGTTCCTTGTCCATCGACTCGTCGATCATGCCGGCAATCTTCACGTATCCGCCCAGGGGCAGCCAGCCGATGCCGTACTCGGTGTGGCTGTTCTTGGGTTTGTAGCGGAAGAGGGCAAACCAGGCGTCGAAGAACAGATAGAACTTCTCCACCCGTATCTTGAACAGGCGGGCGAAGAGATAGTGCCCTCCTTCGTGGATGATGACGAGCAGGGAGAGCGACATCATGAGTTGCAGGGCGCGGATTAAGAATGTTTCCATTTGTGTTCGTTTGTTTTTTAGGATTTATAGGGGGACGTACGTTCCGTGCGTCCGGTGAATTTTATGGTTTCAGTGTCGGTATGCCTCCGGATGCCACCAGCTCTTCCGCCACGCGGCGTGCCTCGGCGTCGGTCGCCACATAGTCGTCGTACGTGGGTCTGCCGACGAAGGAGACGCGCTCCATCGTGCGGGCGATGACGTCGCTCATGCCGAGGAAGGAGATGCGGTCGTGGAGGAATGCCTCGACGACGACCTCGTTGGCGGCATTGACGATGCAGGGCATGTTGCCTCCGCGGTGGAGGGCTTCGTAGGCGAGTGCCAGGTTGCGGAAGCGGCGTGTGTCGGGTTGCTCGAAGGTCAGCTCATGGAAGCGGGTGAAGTCGATGCGCTCGACCGACAGCGGGAGCCGTCTGGGATAGGAGAAGGCGAACTGGATGGGCACGCGCATGTCGGGCATGCCGAGTTGTGCCTTCACTGCCCCGTCGGCGAACTGCACCATGGAGTGGATGATGGACTGCGGATGGACGACGACCTCGATTTGCTCGGGACGTACGCCGAAGAGCCAGCGTGCCTCCATGACCTCGAAGCCCTTGTTCATCATCGAGGCGGAGTCGATGGTTATCTTCGCTCCCATGTGCCAGTTGGGGTGCTTGAGCGCCTGCTCCCGGGTGACGGTGGCAAGCTGTTCGGCAGTGAGTGTGCGGAAGGGTCCGCCCGATGCGGTGAGGATGACCTTCTCCAGGGGATTGCCCGGCTCCAGGCATTGGAACACGGCGGAGTGTTCGGAGTCCACCGGCAGGATGGGGACGTGGTATTCGTCCACGAGGCGGGTGATGAGGTCGCCCGCCACGACGAGCGTCTCCTTGTTTGCCAGCGCGATGGCTTTCCCGGCACGGATGGCGTTCATCGTGGGGCGCAGTCCGGCGTAACCCACCATGGCGGTGAGCACGATGTCGATGGGTGCGGACTCCACAATCTGGCAGAGGGCGTCTTCGCCGGCATAGACCTTGATGGGGAGGTCGGCGAGGGCGTCTTTCAGCCGGGCATACTTGTCGGGATTGGCTATCACGACGGCTTCGGGCATGAAACGCCGGGCTTGCTCGATGAGCAGGTCCACCTGGTTGTGCGCCGTCAGTGCGTAGGCTTCATAGAGGTCGGAGTGCTCGGCGATGACTTGCAACGCCTGCGTGCCGATGGAGCCTGTTGAGCCCAGGATGGCTATTTGTTTTTTCATTGGTTCGGTTGCTTTATTCATGGATGTGAGGATTTAGAAGACAATGAATTGGGCGGGGTTGAGCACCTGTCCGCGGTGCCACAGCTCGAAGTGGAGGTGCGGTCCGCCGGTGGTGCCGTCGGGGCGTCCCACGAGGGCGATGACTTCGCCTGCCGCGACCTTGTCGCCGAGCGCCTTGAGCAGGGAGCCGCAGTGCTTGTAGACCGAGACGAGGTTGCTGCCGTGTTGCAGGGCGATGACGTGTCCGGCGTCCGCTGTATAGCCGCTGAAGATGACTGTCCCGTCGAGCGTGGCGAGGATGCTCTCGTCGGCTCCGGCAGCGATGTCCACGCCGAAGTGGCGGTCGTCGGGATTGAAGTCATGGGTCAGCATGCCGCGCACGGGACGGTAGAAGATGGCGTCCGCCACTCCGGTGCGCCCCTTGACGGCGGCAAGGTTGTACTTCTCCTGCTCCTCGAACTCCTTGCGGAAGCGCTCTTCGTTCTGCGTACGTTCCATCAGCGCCTCGGAGCGTTGCACGGTGAGCGAGTCGATGGAGCGGACGGAGTCGGGCTTCACCTCGCCGCGGATAATGTCCTGGATGTTCATGATGTAGAGGTTCTGGCGGTCGAGCAGCCGGTGGAGCGAGTCGGCGAGCAGGGCATTGTCGACAATCTGCTTGCGCACCTCGCTGTTCATGTAGCCCGGCAGGTAGTTGCGCAGGGGCGTGAACGAGACGATGAGGGCGACGATGACGAACAGCACCACGCAGACCGCCAGCAGCACGGACAGTCCGTTGAGCTTCGACACGTGCAGCCCGACTACCTCCTCGAGAGTACTCTCGTTGACGATGGTCAGCTTGTACTTGAACTTGATGTTATGCCAAAACCGCTTTCTCTTCATGGGTGGATGCTCCGTGATGAATGGTTACTCTTCCTGTTCCGCTGCGGGGACGCTGTCGAGGTGGAGCAGTCCGTCAGGCAGCTGCAGCAGCATCTTCCGGTGCTCGTGGTCCAGTTCGCGGATGAACTCTTCCCGTGCGGGGACGAGCAGCTCGCGACCGTCGTGATTGATGACGAACAGGGTGTTGATGGTCGACTCGTCCACGTCGGTGACGGGGCCCAGGTCGCCGTGATGCACGTCCGCCACCTCGAAACCGACGAAGTAGGCCCATGACAGCTCGTCGCTGTCCGCCTCGGTGGCAAGGTGGAGGGGGAAATAGACTTCCACGTTGGTGAAGCGTCGCGCCTGTTCCGCCGTGTCGATGTCCTCAAACTTGACCAGCGCCACGCTGTCGGACTTGAAGCGGTACTCCTCGATGAAGAACGGCACGAGGATGCCGTCCATGAGGCAAATCAGGTAGTCGCAGTCCACGCGGTCGAACACATCGTCGGTGAAGGTGAATGCGACCTCCCCCTTGACGCCGTGCGGCTTGTTGAGCACACCTATTTTATATACGTCTTCTTTCTTTATCATGAGTCAGTTTGTTCAGATTCGTGTGATGCCCGCCCCCAGTGCGTTCAACCGTCGTTCGATGTCCTGATAGCCACGGTCAATCTGCTCCACGTTGCTGATGCGGCTGATGCCTTCGGCACTCATGGCGGCAATGAGCAGGGCGATACCGGCACGGATGTCGGGCGATGCCATGTTCCCTCCTCTCAGGCGGAACTTGCGGTCGTGCCCGATGACCACGGCGCGGTGCGGGTCGCACAGGATGATTTGCGCTCCCATGTCGATGAGCTTGTCGACGAAGAAGAGGCGGCTCTCGAACATCTTCTGATGGATGAGCACGCTGCCCCGTGCCTGTGTCGCCACCACGAGCATCACGCTCAGCAGGTCGGGCGTCAGTCCGGGCCAGGGCGCATCGGCAAGTGTGAGGATGGAACCGTCCATGAACGACTCCACGGCGTAGTATTTCTGCTCGGGGACGAAGATGTCGTCGCCCCACTGTTCGAGCGTGATGCCCAGCCGACGGAAGCTCTCGGGGATGATGCCCAGGTTCTCGTAGGAGACGTTCTTGATGGTGATTTCGCTCTGTGTCATGGCAGCCATGCCGATGAAGCTTCCCACCTCGATCATGTCAGGCAGGACGGTGTGCTCGCATCCGTGCAGTTCCTCCACCCCTTCGATGGTGAGGAGGTTGGAGGCGATTCCGCTGATGCGCGCCCCCATGCGGTTGAGCATGCGGCAGAGCTGTTGTATGTATGGCTCGCAGGCAGCGTTGTAGATGACGGTGGTCCCTTCCGCCTTCACGGCAGTCATGATGATGTTTGCCGTTCCGGTGACGGACGCCTCGTCGAGCAGCATGTACGTCCCCTTCAGGTGTTCTGCCTTGATGACGTATGCCTTCAGTTCCTCGTCGTAGTGGAATTCCGCTCCCAGACGTTGGATGCCGATGAAGTGGGTGTCGAGCCGACGTCGTCCGATCTGGTCGCCACCGGGTTTGGCATAGACGGCCTGTCCGCAACGTCCCAGCATCGCCCCGATGAGCATCACCGAGCCGCGCAGCTTGGCACACTTCTTCAGGAACACTTCTCCGGAGGCGAACTCCAGGTCCACATCGTCGGCGATGAAGCTGTAGGAGCTGACCCCTTCGCGCGTCACCTTCACCCCCATGTCGCGCAGCAACTGGATGAGGTTGTTCACATCGAGGATGTCGGGCACGTTATGAATGGTCACTTTTTCGCGTGTCAACAACGTGGCACAAAGAATCTGGAGTACTTCGTTCTTGGCTCCCTGCGGATAGATGTCGCCCTTGAGGCGATGTCCGCCTTCTATCACAAATGCTGCCATAGTGGTTAGTTTTTAAGGTTGACGAGAGACGGGGGGACGTCTCCACGTTTCAATATTTGCGTTTCTGGTTATTGTTCGAATAGCGTTTGCGCTGCTGCTGGAACTGCCGCTGCGGCTGTTGGTGCTGCGGTGCGGTGATGCCCAGGTGGAAGTTCTCGTCGCTCAGACGGATGGCTCCTCCGGACATCTCGTAGATGTCGTCATAGATTTTCTGGTCTTCCACCGTGTCCTTGTTCCAGGTGATGTAGTCCTTCTTCATGTGGCTTGCGATCAGGGCAATGAGCTGGTCGCGCTCTTCGCCTTCAGGCATCTCCACGGCTTTCTGGATGAGCAGCTCGATGGCACGTCCGTAATGCCGGTAGCGGATTTTGCCGCTGGAATAGGGGATGCGGTCAGGCTTCACGTTCAGGTAGTCCGGACGGACAATCTCATAGGGGTAGTCGATGTCCAGCTTGAAGTCCGACATGATGGCGAGGTGGTCCCACAGCTTGTGCTTGAAGTCGGGGACTTCGCGCAGTTGGGGGAACATGCCTCCCATGATGTTGACGATGGTGTTGGCACAGCGTTGACGTTCTGCACGGTCTTCGATGGTCAACGCATGGTCGACCATGTTCTGCACGCTCCGTCCGTACTCCGGAAGCGCCATTTTCTTACGTTGGGTGTTATAATTGTATTCTTGATTCATAATTCGTTGGTTGAAAAAAAGGGGAAACGGGGGAGACAGGCCAATCGGTTTCACGGGAATGCCTGTCTCACAGCAGCTTCTTCGGCTTGGAAGCCACGAACTCCTTCAGGTAGAACGGTTCGAAATAGGCGACGTCCTTGAAGTCTCCGCGGGCAAATGCCTTCTCGGCAAGGGGGAACATCCACTTGGCAAGCGGATGGATGTCCTCGACAAAGCGCGCATTGGGATGCAGGATTTTCTCCTTGCACTTGGCAGCACCGTTGCCGAAGAAATAGACCGGACCGCGGTTGAGGTAGTCCTCGTAGGACGACTCGTCGATGATGACCGCCTCAATCTCGCGCACGGGATGCAGGGCACGGTCGTAGAGGGCTGCATAGACCTCCATCCGTCGGGCATCAATCATCGGACAGAGCAAGGCATCCTCGGGCAGCTCTTCATCCAGCAGCAGGGGGACACACATCACTTCCGGCGTCGGGATGCCGATGAGCGGAAGGTTGCGTCCGTAGCAGATGCCCTTTGCCATCGAAACACCGATGCGCAGGCCCGTATACGAACCGGGACCGCAGCTCACCGCTACGGCATCGAGAGGGATGGCATGGCTGTCGGCAAACGACAGTGCCTCGTCCACATATACGCCCAGCGTCACGGCATGGGAGGGTCCCTCGAAATCAGTCTTTGAAAAGATGCATTGTCCGTCTTCGCTCAACGCCACCGAGCACACCTGCGTTGAGGTCTCAATATGCAATATACACGACATAATTCAGTTTCTTCTTTAGCGTAAGTTCCGCATACGCCCAACTTCCAGTCAACGGAGGGAGATTCAATGGAGATGGGACAAGGAAGCTCCCTGTCGACTACAACTTGAACATGCGAAAGTTGAATTCCTTTAATAATTAGGTGCAAAGGTAAACTTTTCGCTTATAAGTGCCACATAAAACGGAAGCGGATTGGCTGTTTTTAGTGAAAAATAGGAAACACGGGAGGCGTCAGGATGCAATAACGGACATAAAAATTGACACATTGTAGCGGGGATTTACCTGCGAATCGTTACTTTTGCGACCGGATTCACATTCCACGATTAGCCAATCAAACATGCCCCTATGAACAACCTCGTTAAAGTCATTATCCCCATCTACCGCACCACGTTGAAAGACTGGGAGCGCGCCTCGCTCGACAACACCCTTCGCCTCCTGTCGGCCTACCCCATCCTCTTCCTGATTCCCGAAGGACTGGACATCCGTCCGCTCAGCACCGTCTATCCGTCGGTTGAAGTCATGCGGGTCAGCCCCGACTGGCTGGGCACCCGACGCGGCATTGCGGGCTACAACGAGATGATGCTGTCGCGCTCGTTCTACGACCTGTTTGCCGACACCGAGTACATCTTCATCTGCCACCTCGATGCCTGGTTGTTCCGCGACGAACTTGCCGCCTGGTGTCGGAAGGGCTATGACCTGGTGGCTGCTCCCTGGCCGTTGCGTCCGCGTTACCGCCGTTTCCCGTTCCGTCAGTGGCTTGCCCTGAAGGACTTTTTCAGCCGACGGGACCTTCCGCGTTCCCGCATGTTCGGGCGCATCGGCAACGGCGGTCTCTGCCTGCGTCGTGTGGCTGCCTTCCGTCAGGCATGCAGTACCTACGCCGACGAAATCGCCGCCTTCAACGCCCGTCAGGATGACCTCCACAACGAAGACATCTTCTGGGCGCTCGTTCCCCGGGAGTTCCGTTATCCGACGGTCGAGACAGCCCTCCAGTTTGCCTACGACCTGAAGCCCCAGGTCTGTCACGAGCTTAACGGACGCCGCCTCCCCATGGGTTGCCACGGGTTCATGCACAAGAGCCGCCTTCCCTTCTGGAAGCCTTTCATCCCGTGCATCCAGGAGCTGGACTACTGACGATTGGGGATAGTTGTCCGTGAGACATCGGACCGAACGGTCATTCCCGGACAGGAAGTCTCTTCAGCCGATAAAAGGCACCGACAGAATCCTGTTCCACGGAAAGGACGCGGAACAGAGCTGCCGGGTCGTCCTTCCTGACCATCAGTTCCAGAACCGAAACCGGCAACGACAGGGTATCAAAAGGCTCGTCCGTAGAACACGCCGGGAGTCCGACGGGTTTGACAGCCAGCACGGAGTCCTGCGGAAGGGAACGCACGATGTCATCAGCACCCCTCCCCTCTCCCTTCGTGAACAGGAAATAGGCATAACGTTTCTTCGCATACAGGGAATCTACCCAATCGCTGCGGAACGTCACCGTCTCCCGGCTGTCAATCACACGTCCCGCCCAGTCAATGCCTTGTTGGGCAAAGAAGGAACTAATCTGCCGACGGCACAGGACAAGCCCACAAGGAGAACGGCAACAATGAGCAAAATGTATTTTCTTTTCATGGGATCAGTTGGTAGAATGACCGATTCGGGGTAAAATTATGCAACGCAAGCATAATGTTTCCCCAGCATAATACCCAAAATAAAGGGAGCAAATCACAACCGGCAGAACAGGGAGACGAAGAACGGCATGCTGATTTCGATGAGCAGTCCGTGAATGATGGCTAACGGAATGGCATCCGGACCGGAATAGCGGGCTATGGCGGGCAACGAGATATCTGCCGAACCGATGCCTGCGGCGGAAATCGGAGCCAGGTAGCCGAAGTAGCGGCGGAACAGCGGAGCACAGAGCAGAGCTGCCATCTCACGGAAGATGTTTGAGAGCAGGGCGATGGTGCCCAGTTCGGTAGCGACCTGAACACCCAAGGAAGCCGACTTGATCTCGGTAATCAGGATGGATGACACGGAATAGTAGGCAAAACCGCTACCGACCGCCATGCAGTCGAACGCCGTCCACCGACTCAACAGGAATCCGCCCATCGCCGAAAACAGCAGTGTACCACCAACCGTGGCCAACGGCAACAGCAAGGCATCCGGACGCAACGAAGCGACAATCTGTTTCGGGTCGCGGCTGCACCCCAGACTGATGCCCAGCAGGAGCATCAGCAGATAGAGCACATAGACCGACGCACGATGAGTGTCGACACTCACCGAGGCACAGGCTCCGACAACCCCACCCAGCAGAAAAAACAGCAACGTAATCAGACTACTTCTCATGGCTTGCTCCTTTCTTATTGAAAAACAGGTGATACACCAACACCGAACCCAACAGGCTTCCCAGAACGCTGAGCAACGAAATGACTGCCGCCTGTCCGCAGAAATAACTCAGGTGGTCGACAATCAGACGATTCTGTCCGATGGAACATCCCAGCAGTCCCAGCATCAGCCAGACCACCCCATGAATCAAGGAATTGACTTTACGAATCTTCGAACGGTTGCGCAACGAATATCCTATCAGGACACCGAGCAACATCATCAAAATAAAAGTAAACATGGAAATTCTTCTTTTCTATTTTGCCGCACCCCAGCCAACACGGACCGGGCACGACACAACTTCTTATTTTTCACCTATACAATACAACAACAAATCACTCACAATACCAACCCATTACGGTATGTTCGTAAAATTAAAAGACCGTACAGACCAGATGATTTTCATATTCTACTTTCAATTTAAAACATTTTCCTTTTTCCAAAGCGGGCGCAAAATTAGATATTCTCTTTCACATACACAACAAAGGCGGAAAATAAAAACACAAAGACTCCAAACAGAGATAAAAAGCGTCATTTTTCTATCAAAACGAAAGAAAACACATCCTTTCGATTTATCACTTCAAAGCACACATGCAAATACATCCATTCTTCCACTCTCCCTTTGTCAAAGTGTCAAAACGTCAAATGAACCCCTCTGAAAATGCATTCCTCGCACCAAAATACGGCTTTATGGATTCGGAGGGCCTTCTCGGGCGATTCGCGAAATACACATTGACACCCGATCCACTCATACGACATCCAAACAGCACAAAAACAGACCCACGGGACATCATACGGAAACAATATCAGGAAACATACCATACCTTTTCACACCTCTCAATCGGACGCTTCCGGCAACAAACTAGAGGTGAATAGTTCTAAAATAGTGTTTCAGAAATGCAAATCAAGTATTTTTTCTTCCGAACATTTGACTTCGGCGGATGAAACAATATTGTTTGGGACGTCAAACACTTGTGTTTGGCACGTCAAACAATATTGTTTGAAGAGTGAAACAATATTGTTTCGCGGTATAATTATTCGTTTTTGCCCCGATTTCTACATATCCATGCAAACCGTTTCGCATGAATATTCCTAAAAAAGCCTACTTTGCCCGATTTTTCAAAAGTACGCGTTAGCCGGGAACGGCATTTTCATCAATTCTGTAAAGGGATTTGTCTGACTGGGTTGCAATCTGTCAACCATTCACGGGCAACCATTCAGCCGAAAAAGAAATAATAGACAGTCCGTCCGCCCTCTTTCAGGATTTTGAGCGCCTTGCTCACATGGTTCCTGACGGTATTGACGGAGATGTCGAGCCTCCGGGCAATCTCCTCATAAGTCAGTCCGTCACGTTTGCTGAGCAGGAAGGCTTCGCGACAACGGGTGGGAAGGGCATCGATGGCAGTCCACAGACGAGCCTCGACGAACGAACGTTCCTCACATTCTTCGTCAGTAAGGGGCTCCTCCAGGTCAAGGGGACGCAGGTCTCTGAGAGCCAGCCCGGGGCTCCGGGCATCCAGGCAACGGTTCCTCACCATGGAATACATGTAAGACTTCACGTTTTCAATGGGAGTCCGGTCCGCCTTCATGCGGACCCACAAGTCGACGAAGCAATCCTGGACTACATCTTCGACCTCTTCCGTGTCACCTAAATAGTGGAGAGCATACAGACACAACGGACGATAATACAACCGGAATGCCTCATTGATGGTCATTGGTTGACTGTTGAGCTTCATAAGTACCAAAAGATTCTCGTGTCACTAAAAAACTTCCGGAAATTCCGGAATGCTGCAAAGGTAGGTCTTTTCGGAATATTTCCGAATGACGGGAGGGATATTTTTCACTGACCACCCTCTTGCAGCTGATAAGTCGGCTTACAAATATTGTATTTAGAGCCTTATAACTAACGCATCACTTATATACGACAGGCGGAAGAGCCGAGAGAAACCTGCTACATGTTCGAGGGATTTATGGAGAATGTTTTGTTTATAAAATATAAATAACTAATTTTGCAGCTCAAAATTAGAACAAAGCATAGATATTAATGAAACATTTGTCCTACATATTAGCTTTATGGGTGCTGTTATTATCAACAGTTCCATGCTTTCTTGAAGACAAATGTCTGTTTCAATGTGCTAATGAACAAACAGAAGAACCATGTGCTGATAATGATGGTTCCTCATGTACAGACTGCAATTGTTCACCATTTCTACATTGCAACACATGCACAGGTTGTCCAATACCCAAATTGTTTCATTCACCAACCGCCGAATTAATTCTATTAAATAATAACCTTTCGTTTTACAAAGAGAAAATGATTCCTCATTTCTCTTCCTCAATTTGGCAGCCGCCTAAGCTGATGAATTTAGCAGATTTCTGTATGTCATAATTAATATGACCTCACCATTTATTTATTAAATTCATGATGATGAAACCGCTGTTTCATCACCAGTACGTCGTGCACTTATTATAATACAGATTAAGTGTGTGGCACTAAATTGACAAAACAAGAAAAATGAAAATTAAATTAATAGCACTGGCAATAATTACATTGCTGGCACAAAGCATTTGTGCGCAAAACATATTTAAAGCAATCGTTAAAGACGGAGATACTAAAGAGATACTGGTTGGCGTGAATGCCGTTCTTAATAAAACCGCCAATGGAGCAAGCTCAGATGAAAACGGAATAATCACCATTTCGAACATACCTGACGGAAAGCAACATATCACATTCAGCTACTTAGGCTATGAATCGGAAACCAAATCATACACATTCCCTTTATCTTCTTCAGCTCCGGTCGAAATCTTCTTGGAACAAGATGATGAAATGCTGGAAGAAGTTACCATTTCTTCAACCAGAGGTACACGCACTATTCAAAACATCCCGACCCGTGTTGAATTTATTTCAAGCGAAGAACTAGGAGAAAAAGGGAGCATGAAACCGGGCGACATTCGTATGTTACTAAACGAAAGCACAGGTATTATCACCCAGCAAACTTCTGCCACATCCGGAAATGCATCAATCCGCATACAAGGATTGGATGGCAGATATACACAAATATTAAAAGATGGATTCCCCGTTTTTGCTGGTGCAGCGAGCGGACTGGGATTATTGCAAACGCCACCTCTTGACTTAAAACAAGTGGAAATCATCAAAGGCTCAACTTCAACTTTATATGGCGGTGGAGCAATAGCAGGCTTGATTAATCTTATCTCAAAAACTCCCGAAGAGAAAAGAGATTTAGGTCTGCATCTTAACGGGACATCCGGAAAAGGTTTGGACGTCAGCGCTTTCTATGGGCAACGATTCAAAAAGGTCGGTACAACCATTTTTGCTTCCTACAACAGAAATTGGGCTTACGACCCCTCTAACACCGGATTCACAGCCATTCCGCAGTTTGACAGATATGTCTTCAACCCCAAATTATTTCTCTATTTTTCAGAGAACACGCAAATGAGTGTAGGGCTAAATGCTATGTTTGAAGACCGTTTGGGCGGGGATATTGAGTATATTAAAGGAAATGGAAATGACACACATTCCTATTTCGAGAAAAACAAGACTCAAAGACATTCCACACAACTGACATTCGAACACAAATTCGGCGAAAAAGACAGAATTGATTTCAAAAACAGTGTAACATACTTCAATAGAAATATCGGTGTACCCACTTATACTTTTGAAGGTACTCAGGTATCTACCTTTAGTGAATTGACTTACACACGCACGAATCAAAAAACAGAATGGGTGGCTGGTCTCAACTTATGGACAGACAAATTTGATGAAAAGAAACTTACTGATTTTCAGTTAAGAGACTACAACCAGACAACCATGGGAGCATTCGTACAAAACAATTGGGAGGCAACAAAATGGTTGAATCTGGAAACCGGATTAAGAGCAGACTATATTCCGGATTATGGCGCAGCAATTCTACCACGAGTTTCTGCACATTTCAAAATTACGGATAAGTTTTCATCTCGACTTGGAGGAGGATTTGGCTATAAATCACCTACCATATTTACAGAGGATAGCGAAAGGCTACAATATCAGAATGTATTGCCAATTGATAAAGACAATAACAAGCTCGAAAGAAGTTATGGTTTGAATTTAGACTTTAATTATGTCACATCAATCTTCGATGGAAATGTAACTTTCAGCATAAACCAATTATTCTTCTACACTTATCTCGATAATCCTTTATTATTGCAATCTACAAAAGATGGGCTATATCGACTTAACAACATATCCGGCAATACAGATAGCAAAGGAGGAGAAACGAATGTAAAAATCGGATACAAAGATTTCCACTTATACTTAGGCTATACATACACCGATACCCGAACCAAAGAAAATGGGGTGAAACAAGAGAATATATTAACTCCGAAACATAGGTTGAACAGTATTCTAATGTATGAAGTAGAAGATAAATGGAAAATAGGATTAGAGGCTTATTATTTCAGCCCCCAAAAACTAGGAGACGGACAAAAAGGAAAACAATATGTGGTGTGCGGCTTCATGATTGAAAAAATATGGGAGATGTTTTCATTGTATGCTAACTTTGAAAACTTCACCGACAGACGGCAAACCCGCTTTGATACTATATATACCGGAAGTATATCTAATCCTGTTTTCCGGGATATTTATGCTCCTTTGGATGGATTTGTAATGAATGCGGGTGTTAAACTCAGATTTTAAATTATAAAATAAACTCAAAATCAACAATAATATGAGAATTCAGGAATAGCATTTACTTTAGTTTTATTGATGTCACTAGTCGGATGTACTTTAAGCCATAGAAACTGTAGACATCATCATCACTTAAATCACAGGTCTTGCCATACACATACTTGCTGTTGTCAACGGTAAACTAAGTGATAGTAAAACAAAAACATTCCATTAGGAGAATGTGTCCATTCTGACACATTCTCCTTTTTATCTACAATTATTTTGTAATCGGAAACCATTTCCGTGTATTATTTGCAATCCTTACCAACATCAACATAACCGGAACTTCAACCAGCACACCTACCACCGTAGCCAATGCAGCCCCGGATTGTAAACCAAAAAGAGAAATAGCCACAGCAACCGCCAATTCAAAGAAATTACTTGCCCCAATCATTCCAGCAGGTGCGGCAACTTCATGGGGTAATTTCCACCACTTCGCCCAACCGTAAGCGATGAAGAATATCAGAACCGTTTGCAACACAAGCGGAACTGCAATCAATAAGATATGCAGGGGATTGTTCAGTATCGTTTCTCCTTGAAATGAAAACAGGATAATAAGCGTTAATAGTAATCCACTTACCGTATAATTATCAAATTTCTTAATAAATACGTTATTGAAATAGTCCACCCCTTTGCGGCGGATAATCATTATACGGGTAATGACCCCGGCAGCAAGTGGTATCACAACAAATAATACTACGGATAACAACAGGGTGTCCCACGGGATAGATACGCCACCAACTCCCAGCAGGAAAGCAACGATAGGAGCAAACGCTATCAATATGATTAAATCGTTCACTGCAACTTGTACCAGCGTATAAGCGGCATCCCCTTTAGTGAGATAACTCCACACGAATACCATAGCCGTGCAAGGTGCAGCCCCCAATAATACCGCTCCGGCTAAATATTCTTCTGCTAATTCGGCAGGTATAAAAGTTTTAAAAATGACATAGAAGAACAAATAAGCTATCCCGAACATGGTAAATGGTTTTATCAGCCAATTTGTAACGCAAGTGACTATTATTCCTTTCGGACGCCTGCCTACATTCTTAACGCTTTGAAAATACACTTTTAGCATCATCGGATAAATCATCAACCAAATCAGGATTGCCACGGGTATAGACACGTTGGCATATTCAAATTTGCTTAATGCTTGCGGAATTGCCGGAAGCCATTGTCCCACAGCAATTCCAATAATGATGCACAAGGCAACCCAGATAGTCAGGTATTTTTCAAAAAATCCAATTCCTTGTTTCTTTTCCATAATAACAACTATTTAGCTTAATTGTGGTTTTAATTCGTTCAGGTAGAAGTCATAGAAACGGGCTTTTATTTCATCCCGTACCCGATGAAATTCACTGTTTATAAACTCCGGCGTTCCGGTTGCTTCTGAAGGGTCGTCAAATCCTATATGCAGCCTGTTCCTTACTTCACCCGTAAACATCGGGCAGCTTTCGTTTGCCCCACCGCAGACCGTAATAACATAGTCCCATTCCTGTCCTATATATAGGTTTACACTTTTAGGGGTATGGTGGGTTAAATCTATACCCATTTCATCCATAACCTTTACCGCCATCGGATTAACCTTTTCAGCAGGTTTTGTTCCTGCTGAAAAGACATCCAGTTTATTGTCAAATGATTGCAAAAAGCCATGTGCCATTTGGCTGCGGCAGCTATTTCCTGTACAAAGAATTAAAATCTTCATGTTTTTAGTTGTTTTTCCAAGCTATCAGGGCAGCATTTCCCTTTGATAATTCTTCTACTTTCTTAATCCAAGCCAATTCATTTTGCGCCTTTGCCCGCAAGAAAGAATTTTCGGTGTCAGTTAATGACAAGCAAGCATTCACGATCCACCATTTATTATTAATCCCGGCACGTTGTAAATCCATTTGCAAACGTTCGGCTTCAAATACGGGTGTTGCTTCGGGCAGGGTCACAATAACGACTTCTGTTTCCTGCTGGTTTCTCAAACGTGGTAACAGCTTTCTTACGGAAGCGGGAGTGTCGCCATGTGTACGTTGCACTTCTTTATGGTAACTTTCCGTTGCATCCAGCAATAACAAAGTGTGTCCGGTAGGTGCGGTATCAATTACTACGACTTCATTTTCCGCCTTATCGACAATTTCAGCGAAAGCCCGGAATACTGCGATTTCCTGCGTACACGGTGAACGTAAATCTTCCTCTATATATTCCATATCTTCGGCTGTCATTGTTTCCGCAGCTTTACTGCGAACCTCGTTTTTATAGACTTCCAATACTTCCGCTTCATCAATACGGCTTACCGTAATGCCTGCCTGAACAGCAAGGTTATAATTCAGATGGTTTGCCGGGTCGGTGGTGGTAAGATGCACCTTTGCGCCAAGTTTTGTTAATTTTAGGGCTATTTCAGTGGCTAAAGTGGTTTTTCCCACGCCGCCTTTTCCCATAGTAAAAACAACCCTTTTCCCTGACAGATAAAGGTCGTTTACCAGTTCATCTAACCCTTTGGCATCGGTAATCTGCTGATAATTCGCATCATTTGTTAAATTATCGTTGTAAAGCATCCGGCGGATATTCGCAATATTAGATAAATTGTATGACCGTAAAGGAACATAATAAGACGGATATGCCAACAGTTCCGCAGGGGTCTGTTTCAGGGCGTTTTGCTGTCTGGCATATATTTGTTTCGATACGCTGTCGGCTTCATCTAATTGCAGCAAAAGCCCGTTGATTACCAATAGCTGGTTTTTAATTCCCAGTAATTGCAATTCATGTGAAGAACGTGCGGCTTCTTTTAATGGTGCGATTTCGGGACGACTAACCAACACTAAGCGGGTTGCGTTTGCATCCGAAAGAGTTTCAACGGCCTGCTTATAGATGCCTTTTCGTTCTTCCAAACCGGATAATTGACCTAAGCAAGATGCACCGTGCGTACTCTCACTAATAAATGTACTCCACGCTGACGGCAGTTGTAGCATTCGTAACGTGTGTCCCGTGGGGGCTGTATCAAAGATGATATGGTCGTATTCCTTTGCTTTATTGGCATCCGTGATAAAATCGGAAAACTGGTTAAAAGCCGCAATTTCTACCGTGCAAGAGCCTGAAAGTTGTTCTTCCATATTCTGAATAACACTTTCGGGCAGTTGTCCCCGGAAAGGAGCAATAACGCTTTCCCTGTATTCGGCTGCGGCTTGTTCCGGGTCGAGATTAACGACCGTTAAGCCGGGTACTTCTTGAATATCCGTACCGTGTCCGTTCAGTGTTTGATTAAACACGTCTTGCAGGTTTGAAGCCGGGTCTGTACTGATAAGAAGTATTTTCTTCCCATTATCTGCCAAACCTACCGCAGTAGCACAAGCAATCGAAGTTTTTCCTACACCGCCCTTTCCGGTAAAGAAAAGGTATTTCGTCAAATCTATATCTGATAAATTGAATGTTTCCATTTTTATATAATTAGCTGGTGAATACTCATTTTACCGGCATATAATCCAAATTGATACCCGTCCATTCACTCATTTGTTTAGTGGTAGGATAGATTTTTGAAACTGCGATTTCGCCATCCACTAAAGTAATAGGCAGTGCATCCGCCCCATGTTGTTGCAGATGCTCGTTTACTGTTTTATTACTTACATACACTTGCGGTTCGTCACGTAAATTGTGACGGGTAACGATGATACCCTGTTTCTTCAATGTTTCAATGACAACCGCAATACGCATTAACTCAGGGTCAATATTTGTTCCACAAAGACCCGTAGGGCAACACATTGCCGGGTCGAAAATTTCTATCTTTTTCATACTGTTTTTATTTAAAATGAAACTCTATATGTTTATTTATAGATAAAAGACTAATGCATAATAAATTCCTACCGCAATAAAGAGGATGGCAACAATTTTACGAAACCATTTCTCGAATATTTGTATCCGGTTATAAAACTTACCCAATCCGGCAACACTGTACGCTAAAATCCATGCAACAAGGATTACGGGTAATCCCGTAGCAATAGCGTAAATTACAGGTAAGAGATACCCGCCCGTTTCCGCTGCTGACAAAGGCATAAGCATACCGAAATAAAATACTCCACTGGTAGGACAAAAAGCAAGGGCGAATAAAATACCCAATAGCATAGCCCCCCAACCGCCTTTAGTTCTCTTTTTCAAACTTTCACCGCCGATATTGATTTTCGGCAGATTGAGTTTTATTATATCGAGCATAAATATTCCAATGATGATTAACGCCGGAGCAATCAGCATTTCCCCGTACTTACTTACGGCTTTTTGAACCATAAACATACTTGCTCCCTCACGGAGAATAGGGATAAGGATAAAGCCAAGAACTGTATAGCTTACTATTCTGCCGAAAGTATAAAGCAATCCGTTTATAAATATTCGGTGACGGTTTTCTATGTCCTTGCTAATAAATCCTATTGCCGTTATGTTGGTCGCTAACGGGCATGGGCTGACTGATGTTAAAATCCCCAATATAAAAGCTGTAATAGCAGGAATAGAACTGTTATCTAATAGCGATTGAAGAAAATCCATCTTACAACTGTTTTAACAATTCGTCAATCTTGCTTTTAATTCCCTCTTTAAACTTGTCTGGTGCATTTTTCGCATTGGAAAAACTAAACTCGGTCATGTTGTTTACATTCTCTTTGCCGTTTTTCCAACCGTTAACGAACAAAGACGACCATGTAACTTCGTACTTGTCAGCAATCGCTTCATTTTCTTTCTTTGAAATATCTATCACTTTATAGATGATTTTACCGTCTGCTTTTTCTTTTGAATAAAGGCTATCCAAAAGGGCTACTGTATTTGCTTCTATCGCCCGGCAAGTGATACACCGTTGAGCTCCATGAAAATAAAGAACTTCTATGCGGTTAGTCTGTGTTTCTTCCGCTTGGTTTTCTCCGGTCTTTTTCTTTGAACCATTACCACAGGAAACTAAGACCAGCGTTGCAATCAGTAGATAAAATAATTTTCTCATAGTTCATTTTTATTTTGTTATTAACCCTTTCACTTCTGCAAGAGATAACTTTTTTCCGGCTGATACGACTTTCTCGTCAATCACCAAAGCTGGAAGCCCTAAAATGTTATACTCCATGATTTTCAATAAATCTTCCTCTTTGATAAGGGTTGCATCGCAACCTAATTCTGAAATAGCTTGTTTGGTGGTTTCGTACAAGGCTTTACAGCTTGAACACCCAGTTCCTAATACTTTAATTTCCATTGTCATTCTACTTTAAAGTTAATATAATAATCGTAATTCGTAGAACTACGAACGAAGATTCTAAAAAAAGGTACTGCTATTCACAGCACGATGTACCTTTACATTTACAATCCCCTAAAAAAGCTGTAAACAATTTTCGGGCAAGTTCCCAGTTCTCCCGGTTTATACAATACCGGACTTTGGGCGTTTCTATTTCCCCCTGAATTAAGCCAGCTTCTTTCAATTCTTTCAAATGCTGCGAAACGGTTGCTTTAGCAATAGGTAGTTCTTCGTGAATATCACCGAAGAAGCAACTATCTTGTTTTGCCAAGAAAGCAAGAATAGCCATCCGTGCAGGATGTCCCATTGCTTTGGCAAACCGAGCAATCTGTTCCTGCTCTGTTGTGTACTGTTTCTCTTTCATTCCAATTCTCCTTTTTATTGTTCGTAAAATTACGAACATTGTTTTAAATAGCCAAATTTTTCGGCATATTTTTTTCGGATAGGTGCAAGTATATATCTATATATATATATAGCTTGCACCTTGCATCTAAGCTGAAACATTTATATACAGAGATTTGCGTAATTTTAAAAAATGTGGGCCACAATGCCGTAGAATAGTTTCAGATTTCCATTCTCATCGGTTGCATCGCCCAGTTTCTGCATGGTGTACATTTGCAAATATTTATACTATGAATCATCAGCTACAGTTGCTGAATCCCCCAAAGATTCTCTGGGGCATTTGGAGTTTTTTTCCTACTTTTGCAGCCGTTATTCCAACTTAATACACTGACATTTATGATCAAACAGTTCTTTTCGTTGATGAGGCGATACATTGCGCCCTATCGCAAATACCTGACTTGGGCGTTGATATTGAACTTCGTTTCCCAATGGTTGAACGTATTCTCTTTTGCCGCTATCATCCCTATTCTGAACATCTTGTTCAAAATCGACACAAAGACCTATGAGTACATCCCCATGGAGTGGAACCATCTGGACAAGGACGTGTTGATCAACAATGCTTATTACTACATCAGCCAGATTATCTATACGCACGGCGCATTCATCACCCTCATCATCATGGGGTGCATCCTCATCGTGATGACCCTGCTCAAGACCGCCGGCTATTTTGCCTCATCAGCCGTCATGGTACCGCTCCGCACCGGTATCGTCCGCGATATCCGCATCCAGGTATACAACAAGGTGCTGCGCCTGCCGCTGAGCTTCTTCTCGGAAGAGCGGAAGGGTGACATCATTGCCCGTATGAGTGCCGACGTGACTGTGGTGGAGAACTCGCTGACCAGCTCCATCGACATGCTGATCCGCAACCCGATAGCCTTGCTCGTGTGCTTCATCACCCTGTTCACCATCAGCTGGAAGATGACCCTGTTCGTGCTCGTGGTACTGCCTCTGGCAGGATGGATCATGGGTACGGTGAGCCGCAAGCTGAAACGTCAGTCCACGGAGGCACAGTCACAGTGGGGCGACATCATGTCCCAGCTCGACGAGACGTTGGGCGGACTGCGCATCATCAAGGCTTTCATTGCCGAACGGAAAATGGCAGACCGTTTTGAGAAGACCAACAACGAGTTCCGCCGTGCCATGAACGAGATGGTCATCCGCCAAAGCTCTGCCCACCCGATGAGTGAGTTCCTGGGTACGTGTGTCATCGTCATCGTGCTGTGGTTCGGAGGTTCGCTCATCCTGAACACGGAATATGCGCCGATGGATGCCGCCACCTTCATCTTCTACCTCGTCATCCTCTACAGCATCATCAACCCGCTGAAGGAGTTTGCCAAAGCGTTCTACAACGTCCCCCTGGGACTGGGAGGCATGGAGCGCATCGACATGATCCTGAAAGCCGAGAACCCCATCAAGGAACCTGCCCAGCCGAAACCGCTCGACGAGTTCCGGGAGCAACTGGAGTTCCGCAACGTGGGCTTCAGCTACCTCCCCGGACGTCCTGTCCTGAAACACATCAACCTGACCGTAGCCAAAGGCAAGACCGTCGCCCTCGTGGGACAATCCGGTTCCGGAAAGTCGACGATGGTAGACCTTGTACCCCGCTATCACGATGTCTCGGAAGGTGAGCTGCTCATCGACGGCAAGAACGTGAAGGACGTGTCCATCAGCAGCCTGCGTTCGCTCATCGGCAATGTCAACCAGGAAGCCATCCTCTTCAACGACACGTTCTACAACAACATCACCTTCGGTGTGGAAAATGCGACCATGGAACAGGTCATCGAGGCTGCCAAGATTGCCAATGCGCATGAGTTCATCATGGAGACGGAAAAGGGTTATGACACCATGATCGGCGACCGCGGAGGCCGACTCTCCGGCGGACAACGCCAACGTGTGAGCATCGCCCGTGCCATCCTGAAGAATCCACCCATCCTCATCCTCGACGAAGCGACGTCGGCACTCGACACCGAGTCTGAACGTCTGGTACAGGAGGCACTGGAACGCCTGATGAAGTCGCGCACGACCATCGCCATCGCCCACCGCCTGAGCACCATCAAGAACGCTGACGAAATCTGTGTGCTCTATGAAGGCGAAATCGTGGAACGTGGTACCCACGAGGAACTGCTGGCACTGAACGGGTACTACAAGAAACTGAACGACATGCAGAGTTTGTAAAAGAATGCCTTTATGAAACTGAGCATCATCACCATCTGCCTGAACAACCTGGAGGAACTGAAGCGTACGGTTGCTTCAGTCCTCCAACAAACCTGCAAGGAGTTTGAGTACATTATCATCGACGGTGGCTCCACGGATGGCTGCAAAGAATATATCGAAGGACTGGCCGGCGTCAGCCAATGGATAAGCGAACCCGACAAGGGAATCTATAACGCCATGAACAAAGGAATACGCATCGCCGGTGGAGAATATGTCTTGTTCTTGAATTCGGGAGATGAGCTCTACAATGACGGGGTACTGGCAGAAGCACTTCCCTTATTAAAAGGAGAAGATTTCTATGTCGGACACTCCATGCTGAACCGCAACGGAAAATCAACCCTGCGAAAGACCCCTCAACAAATGTCAGTCCGCTTCCTCCTGGAAGACTCCATCATGCATCAAGCCACCTTCACACGTTCCGCTCTTCTGAAAGAACGTCCATACAACGAGCAACACAAAATCGTGTCCGACTGGGAATACTTTCTGCAGGAATGGGTGCTGCACAACCGTTCCTACGTTCCACTTGACATCGTGATTTCCACCTTTTACCTGGGAGGCATATCGAGCAATGAGAAGAGTGCGCGCCTGAACGACGCAGAAAGAAAAGAAGTCATCGATGCCCTGCTCCCTCCCCGCGTACAGGCAGAGATATGCAATCATGACGCCTACTACCTGTTTGATGAAAAGCTGGAAAAGAAAATACAGAAAGCCCTGTCCCTGCCTCCCATCCAACGGGACATCAAGCTACTAAGGAATGCCTTCAAATTCATGTGGAAAGACATCTGGAAGGCATGCCGCAAATCGTCCTGAACCGGCTAAATGCCATGATTCCCAGTAGGAACAGACGATTTGCACGTATATTCCTACCGGGAATCAGATCGACAGATTTCAACATCCTCGCATTGTGAGGCTCATTTCCGTTGGTATTCTTCCAGCACTTTCCGATAGACAGCCTCCGTAGCCTCAGCTGCCTTATCCCATGAGAACAGTTTCAACCGTTCATTGCCCAGACGCACCAGTTCCTCACGCTTTTGCGGACTGTCCAGTACGGAGCGAATTGCCTCAAACATCGAATCCTCAGAATAGGGGTCAAAATAGCAACCGGCCTCTCCTGCAATCTCCGGAAAACAGCTTGTATTGCTGAGAACCACCGGACACTGACAGGCGTAAGCCTCCAGTATAGGTATACCAAAACCCTCATACAAGGACGGATAAACAAAACAGAGGGCACGAGCATATAGTTCGCCCAACTCCTTGTCGGAAGCCTTAAGACAGAGAAGGCATTCCCCCAAGCCCAACTCTTCGATGGCAGCCCTTTCCTGGGCATCAAACCTGCGACCGGTACACACCACATATAAATCAGGATATACCTCACGCAGTTTGACAAAGGCCTTCATGAAACGCCAGAAGTTCTTGTACAAGGAGCGTTCCCCTACATACAGGACGAAATGTTCAGGCAATTTCAGATTGAATCTACCGGTATGCGGCTTCATGCTGGTGCTGTGATAAATGACGTCAATCTTCTCCGGGGCTATATGCAACAGCTCCACAATATCCTTCTTGGTATTTTCACTTATGGCAATGATGCGGGAAGCGCGGGTGATAACCTCTTTCTTCTCCCGGATGTACCGCTCGGCATCCGGAATCCAGTCAGCAAAGCGTTCATGAATCATGTCATGCACCGTTATGACATAAGGTGCCTCCCCAATGTATTTGAGAAAATAAGGGTCATAATAAGTAGGATGAAAGACATAGTTGGTCTGCTCTCTCAGAGAACGGATTGACAGACGGTAGTTCTTGTGTTTGCACCACTCGCCATAATGCTTGTAGAGGAAACGGAAGATCGGCACACGGTGCTTCCCCAGGTTCCAGGTCGTCAGGTAGTAATTGATGGTATAGCGTATCGCAATGTCATAACTGAGGTGCAGCCGGCGGATGATTTCACAGAAATAACGGGATATTCCTCCAAACCGCTGCATCTGGAAAGCCTGATAATCATAGAGCACATGCGGCTTATGCTCATTCCTCAAAAACAAAGAATAGAATAGTCTATGCATAATTATAAACTAGTTTAGTGTTGGTTATCTTCAAAAAGGCTTCATTCTTCCCGGAACAGATGGAGCAATGTATCTTTATGCCTGCTCCAATCCAATGTTGTCGAGAAATAGTCTTTTACCTGTTGCTGACACTGCTTATAGAAGGCCGTATCACATACCAGCCGGTTGATATGTCCGGCAAATGCAGCTGCATCATCGGCCACCAGACAGCCATTGCGCGTTTTATCCGGCAAACCGTCAACTCCCCTTGACGTACAGACCACAGGTATGCCATAACTCATCGCCTCAACGACCTTGATTTTCATCCCGGTTCCATTTAACAAGGGACAGATGATGATATCCGTATGCCGATACATCTCATCCAAATCGGGTACATAATCTATTTGATGCAGATTCGGGTACTCAACATGAAGGTGTCTGTTGACCTTGCCGACCACGGTCAGTTCCACTTCTGGCGACAGGCTGGGATATACCTCCTGCAGAAACCACTTCATCCCCTCTATGTTATAAGGATTGTCATACCCCACAAACACCACACGAGGGTGCTTCAACGTATCCGGTTCCGATGTCTCCACCACCTTACGCTCCACAATATGAGGAAGAAAGTCTACGTGATGCCGACCTTTCATCAGCTTCTCTATCCATATTTTCTCATCATACGAGATACAGGCAATGCGGTCAAAAACGGATATACGCTTCATTTCATCATCAAGCAAGCTCCCGATCGCACTACTTTGTCCGGATACATAGGCTCCTACGGACAAAAGGTCTTCCATGAAATAAATCTTGCAGACGCCTTCATGTCCCCGATAATTTTCCGGTAGAAGCAAATCGGCCGTATAAGCATAAAACATGACAATATGCGTATAATCTCCGGCAGACACTATTTCATTGAATTGCTTCACCATACCGGGAGTTACCCAATTGTCCAGCGTCTCTTGACGGTGGCGCCCCAACAACCTGTTAAGGCGCCTCTTCCGTTTGGAATACCGGCGGACTTCAGCATAATCATACAGATAAAGCTTGTCCACCAGTGACTCTTCTTTATTCAATGCCGCAAATCCATCATACCGGGACACAAAGTTGCTTAACGCATACAGGTCAATCGTGTATCCCATCCGGCATAATTCCCGTGCCAATGCACGAATACGGGTATTTGTACCCATAGTATGCTCCAGGAAGTTGTGCGGATAAACAAATAAGATTTTCTTCATCATGGCATCTATTATTTCGCATATACAGGACAACCTGCTTCCTTGACTTTCCACAACGGCAACACACCGAACAGATAATACTTGGTCTTGTTGCCTCTCATGCGGCTTTTCAAAACGGGAAGAAAGCCGAACAGGTAATACCGCTTGTCCGAATGCTGACGTGCCTGCATACGCCGGACGTACTCTTCAATCAAGGCATGTTGCCCGTACCGGGCAGGAACCCTGCATATCAGATCCAACTGTGCGTCAGGAGCCAGTTCTTCGAAAAAGCGTCTGTCCCAAAGCAAGAAACAATCATGTTGGCTCAACCCTACATGCTGTCCTATATACAGATAAAAAGCGGTTGAATGGTCGATGCGCGACTGATGCTGGCATTGTGAGGAATACCCTCCGACCCGATAAGTCACCAACTCATCATTCACCACCACGAAACGGGTATTCAGGGCACACAGATGAATCATCATTTCCGTATCTGCCGAAACTTTATAGTCCAGATTAAATCCACCCAGACTACGCAACAGTTCCGTACGGACAAACATCGTCTGGTGGCAATAATGGGACGCCCACGGCAAACGGGATAAATCGCCGGTCCATACCACTTCTTTTCCATCCGGATATTTCAAGACCGCATTCCCAAAAGAGTAGTCTGCGCCCTCCTTCTCCAATTGTTCCACACTCAGACGAACAGCCAACGGATTGTGAAAGAAATCATCGGTATTCAGGAAATTCACATACTTCCCTTTTGCTTTTGCCAGTCCCTTGTTCATGGCATCATAAATGCCCTTATCCGGTTCTGAGTATACCTTTATGTATCCTTTTTCCACATAAGGCTGCAAAAATTCAAGCGTACCGTCGTCCGACGCACCGTCAATCACCAAATGTTCAATGGAAGGATAACGCTGGCGGTGCACACTTTCGATGCATTCCTTGGCATATGCTTCACGTTTCTCCCTAAGCAGATTCCGGGTAATGGTGACAATTGTAACTAACGGATAAGATGTGTTGTCTCCTGTATTCATAGGATGGATTTAGAGAATTAGATTAGAATAGTTTAGTGTTTGTTTTCAAATCAAGTATGCCCGTCAATACCCCGTTCGCAACGTATTCGTTTCTGCGTCATGGTCGAGTGGAGGATTTCATCATTACGCTCCACACTTCCGCGTGACCGCCATTCATGGTAAAGATGAAAAGCAATGGCGGAAAATTTGATGACGCGTTTGCGAATACCGGAATTGATCAGCCGCTCGGCGAGTTCATTGTCTTCACGTCCCCATCCGGTAATGGCCTCATCATAGCCATTGACTGCAAAAATATCCTTTCGCCAAAAGGCCATATTACAGCCCCGCACATAGAGTGTGTCATGTTGCCGGTAGTTCTCCTGGCTCTTTGTCAGAAACGGAAGCCGCAAACCATTCAGGCGGTTGTGAAGTCCGGGAGTGAACAGCGAGAATCTCCACCGATGTGCCCTGAGCAGGCGTTGGGTCAGCTCTTTGCCAATGACAACCCGGCTGCCTGTGACAAAACTTCCTTCCCGTGCAAAATGGAGATGGTCTTCCACAAAATGACGGTTCAGAATGATGTCACCGTCAATCTGAATGATATAAGGATGAGAAACTTGCAGAAAGGCCTGGTTCATGATTTGTGTCTTGCGGAAACCGTCGTCTTCATGCCAGACATGAAGCAGCGGCACGGGACACCGTTGGCGGAATGCCTCGATCAACCGACGTGTGTCATCACGCGAACCGTCGTCTGCAATGATTACTTCGTCGGGAAGCACGGTCTGATGCAGCACACTCTCCAGACAAAGAGAAAGCGCTTCCGGCCAATTGTAGGTAGATATAATCAAGGATGTGCTAAGCTGCATACATTCCATTTTGAGTTTCTTCGATTCGTCCGCATCATCTCTCCTTCTTCCCTTTCACAATCCCATTCTCACACCAGGAACGATGCTCGGCAATGACCTCGTCGAGCACCTGGTTATGGAACTCCAGGTTGGCACGGGAGGCGGGCTTGTGATAGAGGTGATACTCCACCCCGCCTGCCTTGAGGAACTTTTTCTTCACTCCGGCAAATATCAGGCGGTAGGCTATTTCAGTATCTTCCTGTCCCCACATGGTGAGGTCCTCGTTGTAACCGTTGACCTTCAGGAGGTCCTCTTTCCAGAATGCCATGTTGCACCCACGCAGGCGCTTGATGTTCTTCGGGAAATAGCGTTTCTCCAGATAACGGCGTACCCACTTGGAACGGAAGGAGTTGAGCATATACATGAACGTCAGCTGAAAAAAGTAGGGGCGGAACTTGCCCTTCGTCTTGAAGAAACGTTCCGTCTGATGGGGATCGACACCAACACGGCTACCGCAGACAAAGTAGTCTTTCTCGGCCAGCTCCAGATGGTCGGCTATGAAATGCTTGTCGAGTACGACATCGCCGTCAATCTGTATGATGTAAGGATGGGAGACTTTCATGATGGCCTTGTTGAGGATTTCCGTCTTGCGGAAGCCTCGGTCCTCGTGCCACACATGAACGATGGGTATGTCTGTTTCCTGGCGCAGCTCTTCGATCATCTCACGCGTATCGTCGCGCGAACCGTCGTCCGCAATGACAATCTCGGCAGGCTTGACTGTCTGACGGAATACACTACGGACACAAAGAGCCAGCGCATCTTTCCAGTTATACGTAGAGATTAGTACCGAAACAAACATAGAATATTTTTCTAATAAAAAACAATTGATGTATCCGTTAGTATCTCACACTTTTCATACACTCTTTCAGCAGAAGGACCTGTTGAAAAGTGCACAAAGATACATATAATATAAAGACCCGGACTGATTCAAGTCCGTTTTTTCACTCCAGCGGTCTTGCTACTGCTAAAAATGAGCAGTTTGACAGCTGAGGGGTACATGTCTTTATATGCAATAAATGTATAAGAGAGAAAAACACTGCATCATCAAATGTTAAAAATGCACTTGAGACAAAGTCCTCCCGACAATCTCTCAAGTGCACCTGAGCCTACGATGCATCAGAACATATAGGCAACGGAAATCTGCCAAGTTTTCAATTTTGCGGACAAAGCATCTTCGCCGGCCTGCAAGACACCCTCATATTCGGCGGTCTTGCCTAAGGGGATGTTATAGATGACACCGGCCTGCAGATGGCGGAGAATCTTAAGACCGGCTCCGAGATTCAGACTCAGGTTGGAGTTCTTGAAAGCAAACTTGCCGCCATTCCCCATCTGAACTTCATCGTCGTTCAGTCCAAAACCAAATTGGGGACCAGCCGCGATATAGACGCCCAACATGCTGCCCAAGCCGATGTTATACTTCAGGTTGATGGGAATTTCAAACGAACGGCGCTTCAGCGTTTCATCATCTCCCTTCAGTCCGGTCTGCGAATAGAGCAAGGAACCGTCGATGCCCAGTCCCACCAGGGGAATGGTGAACTCTGCCGTCGGGCCGATAAAGAAACCTGTGAAATTGTCTGATTTCAGATTGCCACCTTTAAAGGATGCTTTCGCCAAGCTTACACCACCGCGCACACCCCATTGGAACTGGGCGTGTGAAGGAACTGCCACACAAAGTGCGGCCACAATCAGCAGGATACTCCAAAATTTCTTCATAATATTCTGTTTTTACGATTCAGACAATCGGCCGACATGACAGCTAACAGTTCAGACAGACATCGGAAGATTGATGGTTACAAAGGTATATCAATTTTCCATATTCCTTACATCAGACACTGTATATTTTGGTAAAAAATCAATATTATGCTATAGAATCATCCTTTTTCATATCGGGGATACAAACCCACAAGTCATTACAAGATTACAACAGACGGATGGAACGAAACAGTAAGAATTTACCATCCAAAAGAATAACTCTTCGCCGGGAAATAAATGGAGAATCCAAAACTTCCTGTTACTTTTGCGACATGAATCTCTCAACGTATATGAATTACTCATCCAAATTGTTTCTGGCTTTTCTGACAGCCTTCCTGCTGACCGGCAACTTGTCGGCAGGATGTCGGATTGAACGTCGGGTGATGCCCTGCAAGTTGTTGCAGGGAATTACAGAACGGGAATACTCCGTCTGCCTCCCGGCAAGTTATGATTCCCAAAAGGAACGGACCTATCCAGTGCTCTACCTGCTGCATGGCGGAGGGTGCCACCACACGGAATGGGAAGAGAACGGACGGTTGCAGGCCGTCGTGGACAGCCTGGTGGCACGGAAAGAAATGGAGGAAATGATTATTGTCTGTCCGGAAGCCTGCAAGGACAACATGATTTGGTTCAATGCGCCTCATTGGACCTATGAAGACTACTTTTTCCGGGAACTTATTCCCTACATCGAGCGCACTTATCGGGTAAAAGCCGACCGCAATCACCGCGGCGTGGCTGGTTTCTCCATAGGAGGTGGGGCTGCCGTAGTCTATGGGCTGCACCACCCCGAACTGTTCAGCATGGTGTTCGACATGAGCGGATACCTGCGACGCCAACCTCTCGAATTCCTGAAAAACGACCCGTCAGCAGAATGGCGGCAACAGGTGGTGGAGGACCATAATCCAATCCGGACGATAGAGAACGCCTCCCCGCAACAGGTACAGGCATGGAAGACCGTCCGATGGTTTGTGGATTGTGGAGACCAGGATTTCACCCTGGAAGGGAACATGGACCTGGTCAAGGCTTTCCGCCAGCAAGGCATCGGCTACCAGATGCGCGTCAGGTCAGGAGGTCATGACTGGAACTATTGGCACAGTTCGCTGGACCTGGCACTGACCTACTTCACACAGTGCCTGCCACAGGATTCATAAACGCTCCAATACGACATCCCCTCTCAAAGCAGACGCCGGCTGAGGTAACGCACCGGATACCAGACTGAAAGAAAGCCGACAACGACCACGGTAACAAACACCAGCAAGACATCGGAGGCATGCACGCTGACCGGATAGGCATCCACGACGAAATTGTCGGTCGAGCCACCCAGAGTGAGCAGTCCGAAACGCTGTTGGATGTAGCAGAGAGCCAGTCCGAGAACGATACCGATGACCGCACCGATAAGCGAAATCATGCGTCCTTCAAAGAGAAAGATACGCACAATCAGGTGATCGCTCGCTCCCAGGTTGCGCAGGGTAGCGACATCCCGCTTCTTGTCGATAATCAGCATGGAGAGTGAGCCAATCACATTGAAGCAGGCAATCATCAGGATGAAGGTCAGGAAGAGGTAGGAAATCAGCTTCTCTATCTCCATGATACGGAATACGTCAGCCTGCTGCTCATAGCGGTCTGCCACCACGAAGCCATCTCCCAGGATGCGACTGATTTCCTCTTTGACTTTTCCAGTCGAACTGCCCGGACGCAACTTCAGTTCCACGGCAGACACCTCTGTGGTATAGTCGAAGAGACGCCGCGCAAAATCGAGTGACACCAGGATGTAGGCATCGTCGTATTTCTGCTGGTTGACAATGAAAGCCACTCCAGGTGAATAGAGATAGGAACGGTTGAAACTGGCCGACGGGTTCGCCAGGTTGACCTTGGCGTTCCGTTTGGGAGCATAGACCTCCAACGGGTCGACGAAAGCAAGGCCGGAGCCCAAGACCGAGGTCAGCTGGATGCCGGGAATCCCGTAATCCGCCACTTCATCATGGAGCATGAACTTCCCCCGACCGTACAGAATACTGTCGATGGCGACCAGCTGCTCAAAGTTGTCTTCCACCCCCTTCAGTGTCACCATCGCCTGCTTGTTTTTATACTGCACCATGGCATTCTCCTCCAAGGTACAGGTGAACACGTCTACATCGGGCAATGCCTTGACACGGGCAAGCCGCTCATCCTGCGAATCGAACACCTTGCCCTCCTTGACCGTGATTTTCAGCTCCGGGTCGAACGAGGTGAAGAAACCTGCCACCAGTTCCTGAAATCCGTTGAACACCGACAGGGTGCACACCAGTGCCAATGTGGCAAGTGCTACACCACAGACGGAAATGCCGGAAATGATGTTGATGGCATGGTGCGACTTCTTTGAGAAGAGATACCTCTTCGCAATGTAAAAGGGCAGATTCATTCTTTCAACAGCTCATCAATCTTCTCCAGGTAATCCAATGAATCATCGATGAAGAAGCGCAATTCTGGGATGATGCGCAGCTGATGGCGGACACGGTTGCCCAGTTCGAAGCGGATGGCTTTGGCATGAGCATTGATATTGTCCAGAATTTCCTGTCCGCGGTCCGAAGGGAAGATGCTCAGGTAAGCACGTGCCACACTCATGTCAGGACTGATGCGTACGACGCTCACCGACACCAGAACGCCTCCCATCGCCTGGGTCTGTTTCTGGAAGATGTCGCTCAACTCCTTCTGAAGCAAGCGCGCGATTTTGTTCTGTCTGGTTGTTTCCATATATACTAAGGTATTTAAATCAGTTGGCAAGCGGACAAGCCGATAATCCTTTCACTGACAGAAAAGCCTTATCCCGTTTGTAGACTCGTCCACTTGTCAACTGTGATATTCATTTTTTACGGATGATGGTCAGCCCGTCCCGCAATGGAAGAATCACCTTCTCCACCCGGTTGTCGGCAGCGATCAGGTCATTGAACGCCTGTATACCGATGGTCTGACGGTCTGACGGTTGTGCCTGTTCCAGCACATGCCCGTCCCACAGGGTATTGTCAGCCAGGATATACCCACCGGAAGGAAGCCGTGGCAACAACATCTCGTAGTAGTCGATGTAGTTGCGTTTGTTACCGTCCATGAACGCCATGTCACAATGCAGGTCCAGGCGTGGCACCAGCTCCAGCGCATCGCCTATATGGAACCTGATCCTGTCGGCATACGGTGAACCTTCCAGCCACGGACGGGTGAAATCCTCCTGCTCATCGTTGATTTCGAACGTATGCACCATCCCGCCTTCCTCCAGCCCTTCGGCCAGACAAAGTGCGGAATAGCCGCTGTACGTCCCTATCTCGATAATCTGTCGCGGACGTATCATGCGCACGAACATCTTGAGCATGCGTCCCTGCAAATGCCCGGAAGCCATACGCGGGCGGAGCAGCTTCACGTGCGTGTCCCGGTAGAGTGCACGCAGGTAGTCACCTTCGTCGTCAATGTGGTCCAGGATATAGCGTTCAATGGATTCATCCATAAGTCTCAGGATTTACTTTACAGATATCTGTTCCGGTTCGGAAGGATGTATTCGTCGTCCTCGGCATACTTCAGCACGTCACCCACCTGGTTGATTTCCAGGTAAGAGGTATGAGTGCCCTGCTTGCCACCGCTGAGGTAAGCCACCATTTCATTTTCACGGATGACACCATCCTGCAACAGCTTGTGCAACGCGGCAAAATAGTATGCCTGTCCGTTGGGCTGTTCCGGCATGTAGATGGCCTCCACTCCATAGGACAATGCCAGGTGACGCATGGTCTTCTCATTGTAGCAGATGGCAAGCACCGGATTCTTACCACGGAAGGCAGCCAGGTTACGTGCCGTATATCCACTGAAACTATCGGTGATGATGGCACCGATGTTCATTTTCTCCGTAGCCTTGACAGCCTGCTTGGCGAGGAACTCGGTCACATCGCAGTTATCTTCAAGCGGAATGGGGATATCGTTTTCCGAGAGTTTGTCTATTTCAGCCTGTGCGGCAATCTTCGCCATGGTCTTCACCGCCTCCACCGGATATTTGCCATAGGCAGTCTCTCCACTCAGCATCAGGGCATCCGTACGATAATAGATGGCATTGGCAATGTCCGTCACTTCAGCACGGGTCGGACGCGGATTCTTGATCATCGTATGAAGCATCTGGGTAGCGACGATGACCGGCTTACGTGCCATGACACACTTCCGGATCAATACACGCTGGATACCCGGTATGCGTTCTTGCGGAACCTCGATACCCAGGTCGCCACGTGCCACCATGATACCGTCAGCCACCTCGATGATTTCGTCGATGTTGTCCACACCTTCCTGATTCTCGATTTTGGCAATGATTTTGATGCGGCTGTTGTGCTCGTGCAGAATCTTGCGGATATCGAGCACATCCTGCTTGTTGCGCACAAAAGAGTGGGCAATGAAGTCTATATCTTTCTCGATGGCATAGAGGATGTTGTTGCGGTCCTTCTCCGTGAGCGAAGGCAGGTTGATGCGGACACCGGGAACATTGACACTCTTGTGGTTGCCCAAGGTTGCCTCATTCTTCACCTCGCAAGTCAGCTCATTGGCAGCTTCGTCCTTTGCAATCACCGAAAGTTCCAGGTCACCATCGTCAATCAGGATGGTCTCTCCGACATTCAAGTCATGCACGAAGTTAGTATAGGACACGGAGATACATTCACGGTTCGTCTCCTTACCCGGATTACCGGTCACTTTTACCCGGTCACCCGTTGTAAAGGCAATGGGTTCTCCCCCGGCAAGGTCGGTCGTACGCACTTCCGGGCCTTTGGTATCCATCAATATGGCGATTCGGTTCGAAACCTTCCGCACATTGGCGATCAGCTTTTCGAATCCTTCGCGGCTGGCATGTGCCGTATTCATACGGACGACATTCATGCCGGCGTTAAACAAGTCTCTGATAAAATCTTCCTCGCAGCGCAAATCGGAAATTGACGCTACGATTTTGGTCTTTTTTAGCATCATAGGTTTTTCGTATATCTCGTTTTTATAGATTCATTTTGTCGGGCAGGCATCCAGCAACGCCTCAATGGCAAGCCGGTAGGAATTGAGCCCGAAGCCACAGATGACTCCGAGGCAAGCACAGGATATCATCGACTTGTGGCGGAACTCTTCCCGACGGTGTACATTAGATATATGTACCTCCACCACCGGTGCCGTAATGGCGCGAATGGCGTCCTGCAATGCAATCGATGTATGGGTATAAGCGCCGGCATTGAGCACAATACCGTCATAATCGAAACCCGTTTCATGAAGTTTGTTGATGAGTTCCCCTTCCACATTCGATTGGTAATAGTCCAACTCGATGTCGGGGTAGCGTTGGCGTAGTTGTTCCAAATAAGTATCAAACGAAACCGCGCCGTAGATGGAAGGCTCGCGTTTGCCCAATAAATTTATGTTAGGGCCGTTGATAATTTGTATTTTCATTGCCTGTCTACTTTGGAGTTTTGTTCTATTTTTGCAGAAGAAAATTTGGGTACAAAGTTAGGAAAAAGAAATGGAATGCAAGGAAAAAATCGATAAGAAGGAGCAAAACAACCTCCTCATTAGGAAATATAAACAGTATCTGCAACTTGAAAAATCATTGTCGGCAAACACCATAGAAGCCTATCTGACCGACTTGGACAAGCTCCTGTCCTATCTGACTTTAGAAGATATCCATGTGTTCGACGTCACCCTCGAAGACCTCCATCATTTTGCTGCCGGACTGAAAGACATCGGCATCCATCCACGTTCACAGGCACGCATCCTCTCAGGCATCCGCTCCTTCTACCGTTTCCTCGTTCTGGAAGACTACATAGACGATGACCCGACCACCCTGCTCGAATCTCCTCAACTGGGCATGCACCTGCCCGACGTGCTGACGGTGGAAGAGATTGATCGCATCCAGGGCGCCATCGACTTGTCAAAGACGGAAGGCCAGCGCGACCGTGCCCTCATCGAGACACTCTACAGCTGCGGGCTCCGGGTCTCGGAAGTCTGCTCTCTCCGCCTTTCAGACCTCTATTTTGACGAAGGCTTTCTGCGCGTGGAAGGAAAGGGGAGCAAGCAGCGTCTGGTTCCCATTTCCCAACGAGCCATCAATGAGCTGCAACTCTACCTGGAACAACGTTCGGCAATGGACAATATCAAGCCCGGACACGAAGACGTTGTCTTCCTGAGTTTCCGCCGTGGCACAAAGCTTTCACGCATCACGGTGTTTCACTTCATCAAACTGCTGGTGGAAGAGGCAGGCATACACAAGACGGTCAGCCCCCATACCTTCCGCCATTCTTTCGCCACCCATCTGCTGGAAGGTGGAGCCAACTTGCGTGCCATCCAAATGATGCTGGGACACGAATCCATAGGCACTACGGAAATCTACACGCACATCGACCGCAGCATGCTTCGCGAAGCAATCCTTGAGCATCACCCCCGTAACCTCCGAAAGAACAACGATGAAAACGAACACCCCTGACGCACTTTCTTCCAAGAAAATCCCCGGACAAACGACAGAACCTCCGCCATCACCGGAGACTTCGGGAACAGACAGACCGGAGATTGTAAAAAAGGCGAACAAAATCAGGGCCTTCAAAACAAATGGGAGCTATTGCCGTCAGTAAAAATCAGGCGAAAAGACTCCTTTGAGACCTCCAAATACCGGACTTCAGTTTTCTCCAAAGTACCCTAAAAGTGACGACATCAAGCCGCTTTGAACATAAACTAAAGGAAAAAAGACGCATTTTAAGATTCCTTATACCACAAAATAAAGATTGAAGTAAAAAAATTAAGTCTCTTTTGTTCTATCGAACACGGATTTTATATCTTTGCACTACTTTATGTAAGACTATTATCTAAATAACTAAGTTTAACGTGTTATGATTAAAAAACTCTATTTGCCATTTCTAATGGTATTGGTTTTTGCGCTCTCTTCATGTAGCGGCAAAATGGGTGAATTGTCATCTGACTATTTCACGACGACTCCTCAAGTACTAGAGGCTGTCGGAGGTAAAGTGGATGTGACCATCAATGGTAAATTCCCCGAAAAGTATTTTAAGAAAAAAGCTGTCGTAACAGTAACTCCGGTACTCCGCTGGGATGGTGGTGAAGCCAAAGGACAACCTGCCACCTTCCAAGGTGAGAAAGTAAAAGGCAACGACCAGACCATTTACTACAAAGCCGGTGGAAACTACACCATGCAGACTTCTTTCGACTATGTGCCTGAAATGGCTAAATCGGAACTCTATCTGGAGTTTGATGCCAAAGTAGGCAAAAAGACCGTGACCATCCCGGCAGTGAAAATCGCTGACGGTGTGATTGCAACTTCCGAACTGGTGAAGAACACTTTGGCAAACGCCAACACGACCAACGGTGAAGACGCTTTCCAACGTGTCATCAAACAAGCCAAGAATGCCAACATCATGTTCTTGATCCAACAGGCCAACCTGCGTGCCAGCGAGTTGAAGTCCGACTCTCTGAAAGCTTTCAACGAAATGCTGAAGAACGTCAAGGAAGACCAAAAGGGCAAATTGATGGAAAACATCGAAATCTCTGCTTATGCTTCACCTGATGGTGGTCTGGAACTGAACGACAAACTGGCTGCTCAACGTCAGAAGAACACCGAGAACTACCTCAACAAACAGTTGAAGAAAGAAAAGATTGAAACCAACGTTGACGCCAAATACACCGCACAAGACTGGGAAGGCTTCCAGGAATTGGTTTCCAAATCAAACATCCAGGATAAGGACCTTATCTTGCGCGTGCTCTCCATGTATCAAGACCCCGAACAACGCGAGGCTGAAATCAAGAACATCTCTTCTGTATTCAAGAACCTGGCTGATGAGATCCTCCCGCAACTGCGTCGTGCACGCCTGACCTTGAACTACCAATTGATTGGCCGTTCAGATGATGAAATTCTGGCTGCGTTCAAGAGCGAACCGCAAGTACTCAGCGTAGAGGAACTTCTCTATGCTGCCACATTGGTAGACAGCGCTGCTGAAAAAGAAGCTATCTACAAGACTACAACCGACCGTTTCCCTGCAGACTACCGTGCTTACAACAACTTGGGTGAGCTGGCTTACCAGGCAGGTAAGTTTGATGAAGCTGAAAACTACTTCAAGACCGCTCTCCAAAAGAACGCTTCTGCAGCTGAAGCCAACGCCAACCTCGGCTTGATCTCCTTGATCAAAGGTGACAAGGCTGCCGCTGAGACTTATCTTGGCAAGGCTGCCGGTGCTGCCGGTCTCGACGAAGCTTTCGGTAACTACTACATTGCTGCCGGTCAATATGACAGAGCCGTAACTTCATTCGGCGACGTGAAGACCAACAGTGCTGCATTGGCTCAAATCCTGACAAAGGATTACAACCGTGCCAAGTCTACACTTGAAGGTGTGAAGAACCCCGACGCCTACACAGCTTACCTGTCGGCTATCCTCGGTGCACGCACCAACAATGCAGCCATGGTAATCAGCAACCTGAAGACTGCCGTTTCAAAAGATGCATCTTTGGCAAAGAAGGCTGCAACTGACCTTGAGTTTGCTAAATATGTAACCAACTCTGAGTTCCAAAGCATCGTGAAATAAGTCATTGTTTGACATTCGATAAAGAAAAGCGTTGTGCCCGTTGCGGTACAGCGCTTTTTTTGTTATGTTTGCGAACCGGGCAAGGTGACTTTTTATCTGTTCCGTGCTTCCGGTAAAAGAAACATCATGACATCCTTACGCAAAATATTCGCTTCTGTCTGCCGCTTGCGCCAAAGCCTGGGTTTTGGCGTTCATTCACCTTATATATATGCATTGCTGACCGACGTGTTCCGTGAACGGCTCCCCTATTATGCATACGAAGCCATCGGCCAACTGCCCGGTGAGTCTCCATACTCCTCCGGTTCATTCAAAATCAACCGGCTGCTCTTCCGTCTGGTCAACCGTTTCCTTCCCGACAGCATCATCGAAACAGGAGACAGTGACGGGAGGAGCTTGAAAAGCATGTCCCTGGCACGGAAGGATGCTGTTTGCAGGAATATACCCGACGGTCGTGGGTTCTCAACCGAGGAGCTGAAACAGACTTTGGGGAACAGCCGGCAACTGGACTTTCTGTTCATTTCCAGCACCAACGCTTTCAGGGAAGCATTTGAGGCAGCTTTACCACTCACCGGAGAACATTCGGTCTTCATCATTCTATCCATCCATGCAGATAAAGACCGACGGATGTGGTGGAAAGCGGTAGAGCATGACGAACGTACCGGGTTCACAGTAGACCTCTACGACATCGGATTGGTGTTTTTTGACCGCAATCATCCACGCCGCAACTACCGGATAACCTATTGCTGAAGGCATTTGCGTTCACTATATGAGAGTTGAAAATCAATAAACTGACAGAATTTGGACGTCTGGCACAACTTCTGTCAAAAAACAAAAGAAATATGAAGAAAAGCATGGTGTATACGAAGACCGGCGACAAAGGAACGACCAGTCTCGTGGGAGGAATCAGGGTGTCAAAGACGCATCCGCGTCTGGAAGCTTATGGCACAGTCGACGAACTCAATTCAAACATCGGTCTACTGGTGACCTACGTGACCGATGAAGCCGACCGCAAATTCCTGCTGTCGGTTCAACACAAACTCTTTGCCGTAGGTTCTTACCTGGCGACCGATCAGGAACAGAAGGAGGTGCATCCCCAGTGTGTGGTGCGTGAAGCCGACGTAGAAAAGATGGAACACGCCATCGATGCAGCGGAAGACGGATTGCCTGCCTTACAAGCTTTCATCCTTCCCGGAGGTTCACAAGGGGCAGCCGTCGCGCATGTCTGCCGCACGGTATGCCGTCGTGCAGAACGCCGCATCCTGGCCCTGATAGAGTCCGGAGTTGAAGTAGACCCGTTATTGACGGCCTACATCAACCGCCTGTCAGATTACTTATTTGTCTTCTCCCGCAAATTGAACAATTTAACAGGAGGACATGAAATTATTTGGCAAAAATCTTGTGAGTGATAATATTTATTATATTTTTGCGCCGCATTACGAACTCTATTAAAAAAGATAGCTATGTATTGGACACTAGAATTGGCATCTAAATTGGAAGATGCTCCTTGGCCGGCGACAAAAGATGAGTTGATTGATTATGCGATGCGTTCGGGAGCACCTCTTGAGGTAATTGAAAATTTGCAGGAAATGGAAGACGAAGGCGAAATATATGAAAGCATTGAAGATATTTGGCCCGACTATCCAAGCAAAGAAGACTTTTTCTTCAACGAGGACGAGTACTAAGCTCCTTCCAATAGATTAAACAAGGAAATTCCAGCGAGATAAACAAAGTTCATTTGTTTGTCTCGCTGTGTTTTATGGCTCTTCAAAACCTAAAGATACAAAAAGCCAACTAATTCGCAATGCTTTAAGGCTGAATTAGTTGGCTTTTTCGCTATTCTTTTCAGAATGTTCCTATTTCAAATTTCCCACCTTGATGAGGTATTCGGCAATCTGTACGGCATTCAGGGCAGCCCCCTTCTTAATCTGGTCGCCCACAATCCAGAAGGTGAGTCCGTTCTCGTCGGTCAGGTCCTTGCGGATACGTCCCACGTAAACAGGGTCTTTACCGGCAAGGAAGAGCGGCATGGGATAAACCTTCTTCTCGGGTTCGTCCATCAGCACGAGGCCTTCCCCTTCGGCAAATGCCTTGCGAGCTTCCTCAACGGAAATCGGACGTTCAGTCTCCACCCAGATGCTCTCGGAGTGAGAACGGAGGGCAGGCACACGCACACAAGTGGCACTGGTCTTCACGTCGGAGTGCATGATCTTGCGTGTCTCGTTGAACATCTTCATCTCCTCCTTCGTATATCCATTGTCCATGAAGACATCAATCTGCGGGATGACGTTGTAGGCAAGCTGATAGGCAAACTTCTCCACCGTGACAGGTTCACCGGCAAGAATTTGGCGATACTGCTCGTGCAACTCCGCCATGGCAGCGGCACCTGCACCGCTGGCAGCCTGATAGGTCGCCACATGCACGCGTTTGATGTGTGAAAGTTTCTCGATGGCCTTCAGGGCTACCACCATCTGGATGGTCGTACAGTTGGGGTTGGCGATGATGCCGCGCGGACGTACCAGCGCATCTTCCGCATTCACCTCGGGCACAACCAGAGGCACATCCTCATCCATACGGAAGGCACTCGAATTGTCAATCATCACCGCACCATACTTCGTGATGGTCTCAGCATATTCCTTCGACGTGCCGGCTCCGGCTGAGGTGAAAGCGATATCCACTCCCTTGAAGTCATCGTTATGTTGAAGAAGTTTTACTTCATACTCTTTACCGCGGAAGGCATATTTCGTGCCTGCACTGCGGGAAGAACCGAACAATACCAATTCATCGATTGGAAAATTTCTCTCTTCGAGTACGCGGAGGAACTCTTGACCTACGGCTCCACTCGCGCCAACAATAGCTACTTTCATCGTTCTTGAATCTGTCTTAGTTAGTGAATAAAGTTAATAATGGGTCCGGTTTGATGACCTGTCTGCTTGTCAACTCGTCAACCGGAAGCGTAATTTCGGATAAATATCTCTTTTATCGGGTGCAAAAGTATAACATTTTGGCAGATACGGCGGTATAAATTGGATTCTTTTTATTTATTTTGCGCAAGAATTCACGGACAGATTAGCTATGTTGACTCTCTTGAACGCCGGATATTTCCCCATCACTGACCCCACGTGGATCTTCTTCCTTGTGCTGGTCATCATCCTGCTGGCTCCCATCATTCTGGAGCGCCTGCATGTGCCTCACATCATCGGCATGATTCTGGCAGGTGCCCTCATCGGCGAACATGGTTTCCACATCCTGGAACGCGACAGCAGTTTTGAACTGTTCGGCGAAGTCGGGCTGTTCTACATCATGTTCCTTGCCGGTCTGGAGATGAACATGGAGGACTTCAAGAGCATCCGTGTGAAGGCGACCGTCCTGGGAGTGCTCGCCTTTCTCTTTCCACTGTGCATCGGCGTCTGGGCCAACCTGACGCTGCTGGAATACGGGCTGATGTCCGGCATCCTGCTCGCCTGTCTTTACGCCAGCCATACGCTGGTCACCTACCCCATCGCCATCCGGTACGGACTCTCCAAACAACGCGCCGTGGGTATTGCTGTGGGCGGTACGGCAATCACCGACACCCTGACGCTGCTCGTGCTCGCCATCACCGCCGGTTCGTTCCGGGAGAACACGCCCAACCTGTTCTGGGTATGGCTGATACTGAAATTCATCGTGGCCGCCATTGTCATCACCTTCCTCTTCCCCCGTGTGGCAAGGTGGTTCTTCCGACGCTACAGCGACCCCGTCCTGCAATACATCTTCGTCCTTTCCATGGTATTCCTGGGAGCCGGAGTCATGGCCTTCATTGGCATGGAGGGCATCCTGGGCGCCTTCCTGGTGGGCTTGTTGCTGAACCGCCTCATCCCCCACGTCTCGCCGCTGATGAACCATCTGGAGTTCGTAGGTAACGCCCTGTTCATCCCTTACTTCCTCATCGGCATCGGCATGCTCATCAACGTCACCTCCCTCTTCAATCACCTGTATGCACTGAAGGTAGCAGGCATCATGGTCGCCGTGTCCCTGGTGGGAAAATGGCTGGCGGCATGGGCCACACAGAAGATATTCCGCATGCGCAAGGTGGAGCGCCGGCTCATGTACGGCCTCAGCAATGCACGTGCCGCAGCGACACTGGCTGCCGTCACGGTAGGCTACAACATTATCCTGCCCGACGGGAGCCGCCTCCTCAACGAGGATGTGTTCAACGGTGCCATTCTGCTCATCATCGTCAGCTGCACGGTGAGTGCGTTCATCACCGAGAATGCGGCCCGTTGTCTGGTTACCGAAGAACATGAGGGGCAAGTGACGGACGAGAAAGAGAAGCGCGACGAGCGTATCCTGATCTCCATCTACAACCCGGAGACCATCCAGGGACTGATGGACATCGCACTCATGATACGGAATCCCAAGCAGAACAAAGGGCTGGTTGCCCTGAGCGTGGTCAACGACAGCACGGCATCCGAAGCGAAGGAACTCAAGGCACGAAAAGACCTGGAACAGACATCCCGGATTGCCTCAGCGGCCGGTACGGACATACAGACCGTGCTGCGCTACGACATCAACGTGGCACAGGGCATCATCCATGCAGCCAAGGAGCATGCCATCACCGACCTCGTCATCGGGTTGCACCGCAAGACAAACATCATGGACTCTTTCTTCGGTAACCTCACGGAGAGTCTGCTGAAGGGCACCCACCGCGAAGTGATGATCATGAAGCTACTCATGCCTGCCAATACACTCCGCCGCATCGTCGTGGCCGTGCCCATGCAGGCAGAATACGAAGTGGGCTTCCCGAAATGGGTGGGACAGGTCTGCCGTCTGAGCAAAACACTGGGCTGCCGTGTCCACTTCTTCGCCACCCCTCAGACCCTGGGGTTCCTCCGCCACCTGGTGGAACAACAGAATGCCAACGCCGAATATACGGAGCTGGATGACTGGGAAGACCTGCTGCTACTCACCGGGCAGGTGAACTACGACCACCTGTTCGTCGTGGTGTCCGCCCGCAAAGGCTCCATCTCCTACCAACCGTCGTTCGAAAAGCTGCCCCTGCAAATCTCACGCTACTTTGCGAACAACAGCCTGATGGTCATCTACCCCGACCAGCTGGGCGACCCGCAGGACCTCGTCAGCTTCTCCGAACCGCACCAGACGGTGGACTCGAAAGCGTACGAGACGGTGAGCAAGTATCTCTACAAATGGTTTAAATCCGAATCGTAACAATGGAACTGACACATACCCCTTCCTGGCTGGAACGCACAGCTCTGCTGCTGGGCGAAGAACGCCTGACACACTTGCGCCGCTCCCACGTGCTCATCGTCGGGACGGGCGGAGTGGGCGCCTATGCGGCAGAAATGCTCTGCCGTGCCGGCGTGGGACACCTGACGCTAGTGGATGCCGACACCGTACAACCGTCGAACATCAACCGCCAGCTGCCTGCCCTGCACTCCACGCTGGGAAAACCGAAAGTCGCCATCCTGGCGGAACGCTTCCGCGACATCAACCCGGAGCTGGAACTGACCGTCCGTGCCGAATACCTGAAGGACGGGAGCATCCCCGAACTGCTCGACAGTGCCCGCTTCGACTTCATCGTCGACGCCATCGACACCATCAGCCCAAAGTGCCACCTCATCAGTGAGGCATGGCAACGGCGCATCCCCATCGTGTCGAGCATGGGTGCTGGAGCCAAACGTGACCTGACGAAGGTGCGCTTTGCCGACCTGTGGGAGACGTACCACTGCGGACTGAGCAAGGCGGTGCGCAAACGCCTCCAGAAGATGGGACCGAAACGGAAGCTGCCCGTGGTGTTCAGCACCGAACAGGCAGACCCGCACGCCGTGCTCCTCATCGACAACGAACGAAACAAGAAATCGACTGCCGGAACGGTGAGCTACATGCCTGCCGTCTTCGGCTGTTACCTGGCACAATACGTAATCGAACATCTATGATAGAACTCCGAGGAATCACCAAGAGCTTCGGCTCGCTCCAGGTGTTGAAGGGCATCGACCTCGACATCGGACGCAACGAGATTGTGAGTATCGTGGGACCGAGCGGGGCGGGAAAGACCACCCTGCTGCAAATCATGGGCACACTCGACAAACCCGACGAAGGCACGGTCGCCATTGACGGCATCGACGTGGGACGACTGAAGGAGAAGGAACTGGCACGCTTCCGCAACCTGCACATCGGCTTCGTCTTCCAATTCCACCAGCTGCTGCCTGAATTCACGGCGATGGAGAACATACTCATCCCTGCCTACATCGCCGGGAAGGGACAGAAAGAGGCGGAGACCCGTGCCCGCGAACTACTCCGCTTCATGGGGCTGGAGGAGCGTGCGTCGCACAAGCCCAACGAGCTCTCGGGTGGAGAAAAACAGCGGGTAGCCGTGGCACGCGCCCTGGTCAATCATCCGGACGTGGTGCTTGCCGACGAGCCTTCGGGCAGCCTCGACACGCAGAACAAGGCGGAGCTGCACCAGCTCTTTTTCCACCTGCGCGACACCTTCGGACAGACATTTGTCATCGTGACGCACGACGAGACGCTGTCCTCCCTCACCGACCGCACCATCCACCTGCAGGACGGACGGGTCGTCGGATGAGCGTCGCACCCGACAAGACGAAACACAAGTAATGAATCACCTAACATCCTTACCAAATGCACGTACAATTAGGAAAATATAATCAGTTGCCCGTCGTCAAGGAAGTGGACTTCGGTGTCTACCTCGACGGAGACGACGACGGCGAAATCCTGCTCCCCGCACGTTATGTCCCTGACGGATGCAAGCCGGGCGACCTGCTCAACGTATTCATCTACCTCGACAACGAAGAGCGCCTCGTGGCAACCACACAGACCCCGTATGCACAGGTGGGCGACTTCGCCTGCCTGGAAGTGGCATGGACCAACGAATACGGAGCATTCCTCAACTGGGGACTGATGAAGGACCTCTTCGTCCCCTTCCGCGAACAGAAGATGAAGATGCAGAAGGGGCGGCGCTACGTCGTCCACGTACACATCGACGAAGACAGCTTCCGCATCATGGCGTCCGCCAAAGTGGAACGCTACCTGTCCAAAGACAAGCCGCCCTACAAGGCAGGCGACCCGGTGGACCTCCTCATCTGGCAACGGACGGAGCTGGGATACAAGGCGATTGTGGACAACCGCTTCAGTGGACTGCTCTATGCCAACGAGGTGTTCCGCACGCTGGAACCGGGCATGAAGCTGGAGGCATACGTCAAACAGGTACGCCCCGACGGGAAGATTGACCTGGAGCTGCAACGGGGAGGCGCCCGCAAGGTGGACGACTTTGCCGACACGCTGCTGGCGTATATCGACCGCAACGGTGGCTTCACCCCCTTCAACGACAAGAGTCCCGCGGAGGAGATTTATGCGACCTTCGGCGTGAGCAAGAAGACCTTCAAGAAGGCTGTCGGCGAACTGTACCGGAAACGGCTCATCCTCATCGAGGAAGACGGTCTGCGCGCTTCGATAGACGATTGACATACGGACAATGAATGCTCCTTCCGGTGTGCATGCTGCGTGTGTGGCACCGGAAGGAGCATCTGCATTTATAGGGACTTTCCTACCCAACGATAGGAAAAATCCCCGTGCAAGTGTGATTTCCTCCGCATACCTTTGCGGTAGAGATAAACCTAAAAAGCACTTGCCTTATGAAACGCTATTTACACTTACTCCTTATCGCATGCCTGGGCGGACTCCTCTCCTCCTGCATGCCGCACACGTACCTGGGTCTGTATGACGAACCTGCCGGACCGCCTCCACACGCACACCGTCCTCATCCGAAAAAGCCCCGTCCGTCCCGTCCACACAAAGAACCGGACCGTCCGCCATACCGCTTCGGCATGGACACTCCGGGGATAGGCATCCACTTGAACATCGACTAAACATCCATTAACTATGAAAAAAACGATTGTACTCCTTTGTCTAGCATGCGGCCTTGTCCTCGGCAGCTGCATACCTGCCTCTTACAGCTTTGGGACGCTTCACAAACACCTGATGGACATCCGCAGCGGCATGAGTGAGACTGAAATCATCAGCCTGCTGGGGAAACCGGACTACCGCCGCTTCGATGGTAACCGGGAAGAATGGGAATATCGGAACAGCGCAGGTTCCACCAGACCATCTGTCTATTGCATCACGTTTGTCGACGGGAAGGTCAACAGCTTCGACTCCTACCTCGATGACTCACCCTGGAAAAAGGGACTGAGGAACGACTCTACCATACAAGCCGGATACTTCCGTACCCCTGAAGGTAACTTTGTGTGGGGCGTACCGGCAAACGGGATGGTGAGACTGAACAACGGACGCCTGATGCCTGCCCGGGGCAATCAACTCTTGCAGGAACCTTGAAGCTGGAAGTCCGGGATGCCAAAGGAGCAAAAGGGATTTCCCTACGGGATTATAGGGAAAAACTGTTGGACGGGGAAATCCCTACGCCTATCTTTGCCCACAGAACCAACAACTGATGTCAAACTCTAAACATAAAAGCTATGAAATGTATGAAGAGAATCGTCCTGATGGTGGCTTTCTGCCTGTGCACCGTGGCAAGCTTTGCCATGCTGAGCACGACGGAGGTGCGCAACAGTGCACGCTTCATGACCGACCGCATGGCGTATGAACTGCGACTGAGCAGCATGCAAATCACCGACGTCTACGAAATCAACTTTGACTTCTTCGACCGGGTACGCTACGTTGCCGACGACCTCGCTGCCGGATACAGCTATGCCATCGACGAATATTACAAGAATCTCGACCTGCGCAACGACGACCTGAGCTATGTGCTCACCCGCAGCCAGTTCGAACGCTTCATGAACCGCGACTACTTCTACCGTCCGCTGTACGTCAACGACCGCAGCTGTCGCCTGCGCATCTATGCGGTATATGACGACCCGACGTTCTTCTATTTTGCTGCTCCGCTGAACTTTCTGACCTATGTGGGCATCCATAGCCGGGCACACTTCGCACACGGATACTACTGCAACCGTTATCACCACCCGCGCTATACGGGCATCTGGACACGTCCGACCCGACACTCCCATTACGACTACTACCGGCGGCATGACTTCGGTCCCGGCATTGCCGGACGTCCGCCACGCCCCATCGTCGACCATCGGCCTGGCATCGGTCATCGTCCTGACCGTCCTGGTATCCGTCCACCGCATGAGAACCGGCCGACAAGACCCGGCTACAATGACCGTCCGGGACGGAGACCCTCACAAGTCGAGCGTCCGTCAAGGCCCGGTCACAACGACCGTCCGAACATCAGGCCCTCACGGGACGAACGACCGTCAAGACCCGTCAGCATCGAACGCCCGTCCAGACCTGACCGTAACGACAGACCCGCTGTCCGCCCCTCACGCATCGAGCGTCCGCAAAGACCCGATAAGAACGAACGACCTTCACGGGTGGAACGTCCACAACGCCCCAACGTGATGCCGAGCCGCAACGAACGTCCGTCAAGACCTGAACGTCCTGCCGTACGCCCCTCACGGAACGAACGCCCGGCTGTCCGCCCCACCAATCGTCCACGTCCGAGTGAACGCCCGGGCAGAGATCGTCAGGCTGCAGAACGGAATACCTTCCGCGTCTGACCAACCGGACACGAACCGCCACACCAGCCTTCCAGGCACAGAGCATCCCCTGCACGAAAAGGGGAACTGCCCTGTGCCTTTTTCATATCCTCGTGACAGGTACAGACCTGTCCACACTCAACTTTCGGGAGAAGAAGCCACGGATTTCGAAATTATCGCTTACATTTGCAGTATAAACTGTGACACTATGGATGCAAACAACAAACTAGCCATTGAAGAAAATATCATCAAGATGCTCAGGACCGTCTATGACCCGGAAATCCCGGTGAACATCTACGACCTGGGACTGGTATACAAAGTCGACGTGCAGGACGACGGCACCACACTGATTGACATGACACTCACTGCCCCCAACTGCCCCGCCGCGGACTTCATCATGGAGGACGTCCGGATGAAGGTGGAGTCGGTGGAAGGCGTGAAGAGCGCCACCATCAACCTCGTCTTTGAACCGGAATGGAACAAGGACATGATGAGCGAAGAAGCCAAGTTGGAGCTGGGCTTCCTGTAACAACCGCCGTGTACACATTCACCTCACCTCTAAACATTGCCCGGTTATGAAGAACATCTATTTCCTTTCAGACGCACACCTCGGCTCGCGTGCCATCGCCCACAGCCGCACGCAGGAACGCCGGCTGGTGAATTTCCTCGACCAAATCAAAGACAAGGCTGCTGCCGTCTACCTGCTGGGAGACATGTTCGACTTCTGGTATGAGTTCAAGACGGTGGTTCCCAAGGGCTATACGCGCTTCCTCGGGAAACTGTCGGAACTGACGGACCGTGGCGTAGAGGTGCACTACTTCACGGGCAATCATGACCTGTGGTGCGGAGACTATCTGGAGAAGGAATGCGGCGTGGTGCTCCATCGCGCCCCTATCACCTGTGAGATTTACGGGAAGCTGTTCTACCTTGCCCACGGAGACGGGCTGGGCGACCCGGACAAGAAGTTCAAGCTGCTCCGCACGCTCTTCCACAGCCACACCCTGCAGTGCCTCTTCTCTGCCTTGCACCCACGCTGGAGCGTTGAGCTCGGTCTGACCTGGGCGAAGCACAGCCGCATGAAGCGTGCAGGCGGCAAGGAACCCGACTACATGGGTGAAGACCGCGAACACCTCGTGCTCTATTCCAAAGAGTACCTCAAGCTCCATCCCGACATCAACTTCTTCATCTACGGACACCGGCACATCGAGCTGGACCTGATGCTGAACCGCAACACGCGCGTCCTCATCCTCGGCGACTGGATTACTACCTTCACCTACGCGGTCTACGACGGGGAGCACATCTTCCTGGAGAACTACGTGGAAGGGGAAACGAGGCTGTAACCGGGAGGCACTCCTTCACGGACGGACATGCCGATGCCAACGAGAGGGTGTATCGTAATTTGAGCGATGCACCCTCCAAGCATTTGTATTTGTCCGGAAGAAGGTCCGGACAACCCCAGGGGAATCCCCCATTTCCATATTATGTGAACTCCTCCACCATGTACATGTGGTCGGCGGACGGACGTCTGTATACATCGGGGTCAAGCGCATGGCGGATGATGTAGGGAGCACTCTCCACCCAGATGCGGAACGACGGATCGGGCTCATAGCGGTCGGCAAAGTCGAGCAGACGGTCCAGCTCGAAGCGGTCCGCCACGATACCGGCGCCATTGGAAGCGGCATCGAAGGCGTTGCAGTCCTGCTCGATGTGTGCGGGCACCATCAGGACAGGCTTGCCCAGGAACATGGCCTCGCAGATGGATTCAAAGCCTGCCGTGCTGGCATAGGCGCGGCAACCGCTCATCTGACGGAGGAACTCGGTGTCGTCGAGAGGATAGAAGCTCAGGGTGGAGTCAACACGACGTACGTCCGTCTCTCCCTTCTTGTCCCAAAAGAAGCGGAGCGGCACCTCCGGATGCGCGGCATGCCATGCAGTGACACTCTCGGCAAAGCCGGAATTGACCATGTAGCCGTGCACGTAGTCGCCTGGTACAGATTCACTCCGCAGTACTTCTTTCCTCAACAGGGGCGGGACCACACGGATGCCTCCGTGCGCATCCTCCTCCATCGGACGGAACGAGAGTGCCAGCTTCTTCCGTGCACCCACACAGGTCAGACGGGTGAAGAAGTTCAGCAACCACAGTCGCGGTGCATTCTTCCAGGGCAGATGGAAGTCCTTGTGCAGGAAGAGGTACTGGTGTCCGATGCAGATTTGCGGTGTCCGGATAGGGTAGAGCGCATAGGTCAGCCCCGTCAGCAGCTCGTAGAAGTTGATGACCATGTCCGCACCACTACGGACGATATGCTCGCGGATGAAACGCATGCTGCGCAGGTAGACGGGCAGACGTGCCACGTTGTAGGCAACGCTGCGTCCCAGCCGGTTGCGCTTGTTGGAAGCCGTCGGTAGGAAATTGGGGCTCTCGAAACGGTGGACGGGAGCATGGATGTGGCGGCTGAAGAAGGACGGAAGACGTCGGGAGCGGCTTTTGCCGACAAGGACTTCGACCACCTCGTGGCCGCTGTTGCGCAGGATTTCTTCGAGCGCGATGGCTTGGGTCAGGTGTCCCCTGCCCTCGCCCTGGACAATGAACAGGTATTTCATGAGGCGGGTGCGATGGTGGGTACAAGATTCAGATCGGACGACCCGTTTTCAAACTCAACTTCGGCGTAGTAGACGATGTTCCAGTCGCCCTCTTTGCTTTCGGTAAGAGCCGACATCGTTTCTACCCAATCGCCGGAGTTGAGATAGTGGGTCTGTCCGTAGAAAGTATTCTCGGGATGGTGTATGTGTCCGCAGATGATGCCGTCGCACTTGCGCGAACGGGCGAACTCTGCCAGTGTATGTTCGAAGTCGGAGATGTAGGACACGGCGGTCTTGACCTTCTGCTTCACGCGTTGCGACAGGGAGTAGTAGGGCTTTCCCCGGTAGGCACGGTAGCGGTTGTAGATGCCGTTGAACCACAGCAGGAAGGTGTAACCCATGTCGCCCAGCTGTGCCAGCCATGTCATGCGGGTAGTCACACGATCGAAGATATCGCCGTGAGTGACGAAGTAACGTTTGCCGTTGGCACCGTCGAAGGTGTATTCCTTCACCAGGTGCAGGTTGGCAAAGTCCATCGGTGCCAGGGCATCGAGAAAGTCGTCGTGGTTTCCACGGACGTAAATGATTTCGGTCCCGCAGTTCTCCATCATCTTCATGAGAATCTTGAAGAAGCGGGTATGTGCGGGTTGCCAGCGGCGCGTCCCGTTCTTGCGGATGTGCCAGCCGTCGATGATGTCGCCGTTGAGGATGAGCCGTTCGCAGTCGATGCTGCTCAGGAAACGGCTGACCTCCTCGACTTTGGAGTGGGAAGTTCCCAGGTGAATGTCCGAGAGGACAACGGTGCGGTAATGTCTGCGTAAATACATCATGGATGTGTCTGCCTTTGTTCACTGCACGAAGGTAGACACTCCCTGTTACGACAGGATGTAGGACAGGTTACATTTCCGGCTCATTCCCATCCGCCACCCAATGCCTTGTAGAGCTGGACGAGGGCGATCTGCTTGTCGCGGACGGCGTTGCTCAGGGCAATCTGTGCGTCGAGATAGGTACGCTGGGCGTCAAGCATGTCGAGGTAACTGATGTATCCATTGAGATACTGCGTACGGGTCAGGTCGATGCTCTTGCGTGCTGCCTGTTCCAGCTCCAGCTGGGCATCGTAGATGTCCTGAATCTTATTGAACTCCACGATGGCATTGCGGGCATCCTTGAATGCCGAGAGGACAGCCTTCTCATACTGGTAAGCCGCCTGTTCGCAGGCAGCCTTCTTCGCTTTGAGCGCCGCGCGGTTCTTGCCCATGGCAAAGAGCGGCGTCAGCAGGTTGGCACTCAGAAAGTGGTAGGGCGAATGCAGGAAGTCCCGGAACTCCTCGCTCTCCAATCCGTAATGGGCAGTCAGCGTGATGCGCGGGAAGAGGTTGGTGTAGGCAATGCCCACCTCGGCATTGGCAGCAATCAGTGCCTCCTCGGCAGCACGGACATCCGGCCGTCTCTCCAGCAACGACGACGGCAGTCCCGCAGGCAACGTCTCGGGCAGGCGGATGTCCTGCGGATGGTGCGAGCGTTCCACCGTCGAGGGATAACGCCCGGCGAGGAAGCTGATATCGTTCTCCTTCAACGCGATGGCACGCTCCAGGTCAGGCACGAGCGTCGCCGTCCGCGCCAGTTCCACCTGTGCCTGCTGGTAGGCAGTCTCCGACGTGAGTCCGCCGTTGAAGCGCAGCTCTGCCAGGTGGACGCTCTCCTGACGGGCACGCAAGGTCTGCTTCACAATGGCAAGCTCGTTGTCGAGTGCCACCAGCTCGAAGTACGCCTGCGCCACCTGTGCCACCAGTGTCATCCGGAGGGCACGCTGGTTCTCCACCGCCTGCAGGAACTGTGCCATGCTCCGGTCCTTCACCCAACGCAGGTTGCCCCACAAGTCCAGCTCCCAGGAGGCAATGAACTTGGCGGAATACTCCGGGACAGACTCATAGCTGTCGCCCCCGTAGTTCTCTGCTTCCTTGTCCGTATACAGCTGCCCCTTCACCTCGGGAAAGAGGTTGGCATAGGCTATGCGCTTCTGGGCAGCCATCTCCTTCAGGCGTGCCGCCGCCGTCAGCATGTCTTTGTTATGCTCCAGGGTCTGGCGGATGAGTGTCTGGAGGGTGGTGTCGGTGTAAATCTCCCACCAGCGGAAGTCGGCAATGGACATCGTGTCCGTCGCCATGCTGTCGAGCCGCTCGGGCAGGTGCAAATCGGGGCGCGTGTAGTGCTTGCCGAGCTGACACGAGGTCAGACACACGCCCAAGAACAGTATGTATGTGAGGATATGCTTCATAAAACGCTTCATGATGGTTACTTTAACGGTTCGTTTACAGTCTCCTTGCCGGCACGGCGGTCTGCCAGCTTCCCTTTCAGCTTCCCTTTCGCCTTGTAGATGTATACGAAGAAGAAGGGCACGAGGATGATGCCGAAGATGACGGCACAAATCATGCCGAAGAACACACCCGTACCGATGGCTTGCCGGCTCGCCGCTCCCGGACCGGAAGCTATGACCATCGGCAGCATGCCGAGGATGAAGGCGAGGGAGGTCATCAGGATGGGGCGGAAACGCATCTGCGACGCGTGAAGGGCTGCTTCCAGCGTGCCGACGCCGCTGTCAACCTGCTCCTTGGCAAACTCCACGATGAGAATGGCGTTCTTGGCAGCAAGACCGACGAGCATCACCAGTCCGATCTGGAAGTAGACATCGTTCTCCAGTCCGCATGCCCACACCCCCAGGTAGGCACCCAACGCCGCCACAGGCAGCGAGAGGAGCACGGCGGCAGGAATCATCCAGCTCTCATAGAGCGCGGCGAGGAAGAGAAAGACGAACAGGAACACCAGTGCCAGCACGAGTCCCGTCTGTCCGCCTGCCTGCTTCTCCTGATAGGACAAGCCGCTCCACTCTACACCGATGTTGTCGGGCAGATGTTCGCGGGCTATCTCCTCCATGATTTCCATCGCCTGTCCGGAGCTGTAGCCTTCGGCAGCCCCTCCCCGGATGATGGAGGTGGTAAACATGTTGAAGCGCTTGATGCTGCCCGGTCCGGTCGTGTAGGACGCCGTACCGAGAGCTGTCAGCGGAATCATCGCTCCGTCGGTACCCCGCACGAAGAAGAGGTTCAGGTTGTCCTTGTGCCCGCGGTACGAAGCTTCCGCCTGTATATAGACACGGTAGATGCGGTTGAACATGTTGAAGTCGTTCACATAGACCGACCCCGTATATGCCTTCATCGTGGAGAAGACATCGGACAAGGGGACGCCGGCAAACTTCACCCGGTCACGGTCGACATCGAAATAGAGCTGGGGAATCTCCGCCTGCAACGAGGACGACAGCCCCGTCAGCTCCTTGCGCTGTGCGGCATAGTATAATAAGGTGTCCACCGCCTGCACCAGGTTGTCGAACGTGGCATCGCCGCGTGCCTCCAGCTGCATCTCGAAGCCGCCGGAGCTACCCAGTCCGGGAATCACCGGAGGCGTGGACAGGTAGACCTTGCTCTCCGGATAACGGCTCAGCTCCTTGCGCACCCGTTCCATGACGCCGTCAATGGTCGTGTTGTCGCGCTCCTTCCAGGGTTTCAGGATGACGGTCAGCTCGCTGCGTCCCTGGTTGCTTCCGACCCGCGGACTGGTACCCGTCACGTTCTGCACGTACTCCACTTCGGGCTGCGTCATCAGGTAGTCGATGGCGCGTTCGGTCACGATGCGTGTCCGCTCCAGCGTTGCCCCCTCGGGCAACTCCAGCTCAACCTTGAAGTAGCCCTGGTCCTCCGTCGGAAGGAAGCTCGTGGGGATGAACCGGTGCAGGAGCAGGATGGCAATCAGCACCATACCGAAGACACTCATCACCCGACGGGGATGGGCGATGAGCCGGGTTATGACCGCAATGTATTTCGTGTTGCCCTTCCGCAACCAGTAGTTGATGTAACGGAAGACGATGTTCTTCTTCTTTCCGGAGCCGGGCTTCAGGATGAGCGAGCACATGACCGGACTCAGCGTCAGCGCCACAATGGTCGAGATGAGCACCGACACGACAATGGTGACCGTGAACTGACGATAGAGCTGTCCCGTGATGCCCGGCAGGAAGCTGACAGGCACAAAGACGGCAGCCAGCACCAGCGACGTGGCAATCAGTGCGCCCGTCAGTCCGTCCATGGCTTTCTTGGTCGCCTCGTAGGCACCCAGCCTCTCTTCCTCCATGATGCGCTCCACGTTCTCGACCACGACAATGGCGTCGTCGACCACGATACCGATGGCGAGAATCAACCCGAGCAGCGTCAGGATGTTCAGCGAGAAACCGAAGATGAGCATGAAGCCGAATGTTCCGATGAGCGAGATGGGCACAGCCACCACCGGGATGAGTGTGGCACGCCAGCTCTGCAAGGAGAGGAACACGACGACAATCACCAGGAACAATGCCTCGAACAGCGTCTTGTAGACTTCGTGGATGGACTCGGAGATGTAGGTGGTCATGTCAAAGGGAATCTCGTAGGTCAGCCCTTCGGGGAAGTTCCGGCTGATGTCCTCCATCGCCTTCTTCACGTTCTCCGCCACCTCCATGGCATTGGCCCCGGGCAGCATGTAGACACCCAGCACGGCAGCATTGCCCCCGTTGATGCCACTCTCCGTATTATAGGAGGAGGCTTCCAGGGAGACCCGTGCCACGTCGCGCAGACGGATGATGGACCCGTCCGGATTTGCCCGCACCACGATGTCTTCAAACTGACTGACGGTCGAGAGACGTCCCTGGGTGGTAATCGGGATGGTCACGTCCACCCCCGTCACCGGCTGCTGTCCCAGGACACCGGCAGCCGACTCGCGGTTCTGGTCCTTCAGCGCGTTCTGCAAGTCCTGCACGGTCAGTCCGAAGTTCGCCATCTTGTCCGGCTGCACCCATATCTGCATGGCGTAGTAACGGCTGCCGATGTTCGACACACGTCCCACACCGGGGATGCGCCGCAGGAAGTCAAGCACGTTGATGGTGGCGAAGTTGCTCAGGTAGATTTCGTCGAACTTCGGGTCGGTCGACGTCAGACAGATGGTCATCAGCTGACTGGCAGCCTGCTTCTCCACCGAGATTCCGTTCTGGATGACTTCGGCAGGCAGACGCGACTCTGCCAGCTTCAGACGGTTCTGTATCTCCACTGCCGACAAGTCGGGGTCGGCAGAGATGTCGAAGGTAACCGTAGCCGAAAAGCCTCCGGAGTTGGAGCTGGTCGACTCCATATAGAGCATCCCCGGCGTACCGTTCAACTCCTGTTCAATGGGGGTCGCCACAGCCTGTGAAACAGTCGTCGCGCTCGCCCCGGGATAAGATGCACTGATTTTCACCACCGGAGGGGTAATCTGCGGATATTGGTCTATGGGGAGCATCGTCAGTCCGATGATGCCCACAATGACAATCACAATCGAGATGACCGTCGAGAAGATGGGACGGTCTATGAAGAAATTCACTTTCATACGGACGGAGATTTAGGCGTTAGGTTGTGAGAGGGAGTCGGGAGTTGCCACAGCCGGTGCCGGTATGCTGTCGGCAGGCAGAGTCAGGTTGCTGTTGTCCACACGCACCTTGATGCCCGGCGTCAGCTTGTGGTATCCTTCGGCGACAATCTGCTCGCCGGCAGCCAGTCCGCGTTCCACGACAACGAAATTGCCCTGTTCCGGTCCCAGCTCCACAAAGCGGCGCTCCGCCACGGAATCCTTACGCACGACATAGATGTAGGCACCGCCCTTCTCGATGATGACAGCCTTCTGTGGTACGACGAGGGCATCCTCCATGACGTCCAGCAACAGACGGACCTTCGTGAACTGTCCCGGCAACAGCACCCGCTCGGGATTGGGCATCTCGGCACGCACGGAGAAGGTCCCCGTGTGCGGGTCTACCTGCGGCTCGGCAAAGTCCACGAGACCGCGGTAAGGGTATTCGGTGTTGTCCGCCAACGTTACGGTGATATAGGGTTGCCAGGAGCGGGTGGAGTCCTTCTGCCCGAGATTGACGTTCCGCTCGCGGCTCTTGAGGTAGTCGAGTGCAGTCATGCTGAAATCCACCAACACCGTGTCGCTCTTTACGATGGTTGCCAGGAGCGACTTGCCGCCTGTCCCCACCAACGTACCCAGGTCGACCAGCCTCTCACTGATGTTGCCCGAGATGGGGGAACGGACGATGGTGTATCCCAGCTCCTGCTCCGCCTGGAAGAGGTCGGCCTCACTCATTGCCACCGACGCCACGGCACTCTCATAGGCAGCCACGGCATTGTCCAGGTCCAGCTGGCTGGCGGCGTTCTGTGCATACAGCGGACGGATACGCTCCAGGTCCCGCTGTGCCTTCCGTTCCTGCGCCTCGTCTTTCTTAAGCTGCGCACGTGCCTTGTCCGCCTTGGCGCGGTATTGCTCCTGGTTGATGACAAACAGGACCTGATTCTTTGCCACATAGGTTCCTTCCTCAAAGAGCATCTCTTCCAGGAAGCCTTCCACACGGGCACGTATCTCCACGAACTGTTGCGCCCGGATGCGCCCCACGTATTCCCCGTAGATGTTCACATCCTCCTGCGCTACAGGTACGGTTGCCACCACCGGCACATCCGGCTCGGCAGTCGTACGGTGAGTCAGTACCCAGATGGCTACAGCCAACACGACCAACGCTACAAAAGTGTAGGTAATTTTCCTCCTAGAGATGTTTAGTTCTTTACTTCTTAGAAATCGTCTCATACCACAGATGTTGATTTAGATATTAGTTGCATGTATTCACACAATGTTTACAAAGATAGTCCTTTTCCATTCATGCAAAGGAGTGTTATCCTATAAAAATATACAATTCACATGCCAAACTTATCCAACAAGCATTTCTCGGAGACTTCATGGGCACAATCTTCATGCGCCGCCATGATGTGTGGAATATTGGATGAGACAATTGTAGAAATATTCCACAAGTACACAGGAGACAGCCTGCGTTATCCTGCCTTTCTCCCGGTAAACATAATTGTCCGACGGACGAAACATACGTGTTTGACCCGACAAACACATGAGTTTGACTTGACAAACATAGTAGTTTGACAGACCAAAGTATAATACTTAGGCTACCTAAGTATTATACTTAGGGGGTCTAAGTATTATACTTTGCCTGCCTAAATATGATACTTTGGTATGTCAAGCCCTTATGCGTATCAAGTCAAGCCCTTGTGTTTACCCGGTTGAAGGCCTGTGGTTACCCGATTATATACGCAAGGAGGGTGCATCGCTTCGTTGCGATACACCCCCCTGTGTCCTTATTCATGCGGCGTCTCAGAGTTCCAATGCCGCGTACTTGATGCGTTGGCGGCGCCAGGTGTAGACCACGTGCACCTTGCCGTCCTTGCCTTGGATGACAGCCGGGTAAGAATACTGACTCACGGGACTGTCTTCGAGCGTGATGACGTGCTGCCAATGGATGCCGTCGTCCGACAGGGCAACACTCAGCGGCGTGCGGGCGCCCTTCGGCGTACCGGGAATGGTCTCGAAGTTGTTGTAGACCATCACGTGACGTCCGTCTTTCAGCGTCACGGCGTCGATGCCGGAATTATTGCTCTCGATGTCGAGCAGGGTCACTTTGCTCCACGTCTCTCCGTTGTCGCTGCTCCAGCTGGTGGCTATCTTGGCGTTGCGCGTCCGGCAGACCACTTGCAGACGGCCGTCCTTGTGACGGAGGATGCTCGGCTGGATGCAGTAGACAGGCTTCGCGCCTTCTCCCTCGATGGCTTCACCGGCTTCCATGTCGTCGGTATTGGCTGCTCCCGGCTTGCGGAACTGCGTCGGGACGGACAGTTCGGCTTCCACCGGACCGACCTTGCGCCAGGTGTGGCCGCCGTCGTCGGAAATCTCGAAGTGGATGCGCCATCCGCCTGACCCTTCGGTACTGCTCGGGCAGATGATGCGTCCGTCCACATATTCAGGCTTGTTCTTCGACGGGCCTAGGAAACCTTCCGGCATGGCTTCAGGTTTGCTCCAGGTCTTTCCTCCGTCTTTGGAACGGATGATGTAAGCCTTCCAGTCAGCCACGTTCTTGCCTACCTTATAGAACAAGAGCAGCTCGCCCTTCTTGCCGGGCATCTGGAAGAGGACGGGGTTCCAGCAGGCTTTCCGCTCGGTGGCACTGATGATGCCGTCTGCCACCTGTACGGGGGCGGTCCACTCCGCAGCCCCCTTCGGCTTCCGGCTCACCCAGATGCAGACATCCGGGTTACGCTCTTTCGTTCCGCCGAAGTAGGTTGCCACGAGGTCGCCCTGCGGTGTTTCGGCGATGCTCGCCGAGTGTGCCTGCGGGAAAGGTGCCGACTCATAGAGGAACTGCGTCTCCACAATGCCCTGCTTGTCTTTGCCCAGCGTCGGGTCGATGCGGACGGTCAGGTGATGCACACCCGGTCCGACACGCCACACGGAGCGGTTGCCTTCGTTGCGGACGTAGGTCACTCCGTCCGGTACGACAGCCTGTGCATCGTGCATAGGCAGATAGACCCATGCCGTGGTGTTGCAGGGAACGGTAATGTCCCACGTGAGGTGCATCAGGTCTTTCTTCCACCGGCTGACGACTGTCCCGTAGGGTGTCCGGTAAGACGCATTCACGGCGTCCAGCTCCTCGATGGAGAAGTCGGGTGCCATGCGTATCTCCTTGTAGCCGGGCTTTGCCGGAGCGATGCCTGCCAGGTCCGCATAGTACCACATCAGCAGGTCACCGAGCTGCATCACGTGGTTGGCGCTGTTCATCTTCGGGCTTGCCTTGTCTCCGTTCCAGAGCTCCCAGATTGTGGTCGCCCCGTTCGCCAGCATGTAACCGAAGCTCGGGTACGTCTTCTGGTTGTTGACGACATACGCCACGTCGCCACGTCCCATGCGGCTCAGCTCGCGCATAATCCACGAACCGCCGATGATGCCCCAGCTCACATGCTCCTTGTCGGCATTGATGCGGGTGATGATGTTCTTCTCCACCTCCCCGCGGTACTCGTCGGGCACCATGCCGAACGCGAGCGGCAGGACGTTTGCCGTCACCGTATTGTTGCCGTAGAAGATGCTGTCCGGATAGAGCCAGTGTCCCGGTGCAGGCGAAGTGCCCTTCTTCACCGTGAGGTAAGCCTCGTTGAAACTGGTCCGTACGAGAGCGCCCTCCTTCTCGTATGCCTGTGCCTCGGCTTCGTGCCCCAGCAGACGGGAGAATTTCGCCATCAGGCACAAGGTCTTGTAGTAATAGGCCGTCACGATGAGACCCTTGTCAGTCTGACGGGCAGGGTCGTTGCTGTGGATGAGCTCCGGAGCTTCGGGCGGCATGCACCAGTCTCCGAACTTGTACTTGCCCAGCAAGCCTTTCTCATTGACGTATTCCTTCTTCATGTAAGCCATCCACTTCACCATCACGGCATAGCTGTCGGCAATGGGGCGGATGTCCCCGTACTGTTCGTAGAGCATGTCGCAGATGACGGGCAATGCCACGGGCCACGTGATGTCGTCGGTGTAATAGTTATAGTAGGCCGGGGACATGTCGGGCAGGCTGCCGTCTTCACGCTGCGAGTCGCAGATGTCCTTCATCCACTTGGCATAGAGCAGGTGGTTGCCGAAGAGGTAGCTCTCGCTCCAGGAGGTCATCGTGCGGTCTCCCAGCCAGGGCTGCCGTTCGTTGCGCTGCGGACAGTCGACGGGCATGCCCTTGTAGTTGGAGGCGATGCCCCACCAGGCGTTGCGGAAAATCTGGTTGAACAGCGGATTGGAGCACTCGAAGGTGCCCGTGTTCTCCATCTCGTCGTAAATCAGCTCGGCGGTGAAGTCTTCCCGACGGGGCTGCTTGTAGCCGGTCACCTCGATGTAGCGGAAACCGTGTGAAGTGAAGCGGGGAGACCATTCGCGTCCGTTCTCGCGTCCGTTACAGATATAGGTGTCGGTGCTTTGTGCATCGCGGAAGCCAGCCACGTTGAGCTGTTTGCCGTCAGCCGTCAGCAGCTCGGCATAACGCAGACGGATGGTGTCTCCCTCCGCTCCGCCACGCACCTTCATGCGCACCCAACCGGAAAGGTTCTGTCCGAAGTCGACGATGTAGCGGTCGCCGTACTGCTTGATGGACACTGCCTTCAACCGGTCCATCACCTTCATGTTGGGCGACTGTGCGCCATGCAGGCTTCCGTAGGGAAGAGCCACACGCTGTGCGGTCAGCCACTGGCTGTCGTCATAGCCGACAGTCGTCCATGCGCCCAGCTCCTTGCGGGCGTCGTACTCCTCACCGTCGTATTCGTTGTTGCTGCGGATGGGACCGTTGCCGGTCAGCTTCCAGTCTTTCTCGTTGCTGCTCACGGTCTGTTTCGTCCCGTCGGCATACTCGATGATGAGGTTCAGCCTCATCTTGGGATAGCCGAACTGCACAATCTTGTAAGGCTTGTAGTTCTGGCGCATGGTGTAGTGGCGTCCGTTGCCCAGGACCACGCCGATGGCGTTGTCGGCGGCCAGCATCGAGGTCACGTCGAACGAGTTGTAGAGCACCGTACGCCGGTAATCCGTCGGTGCGGGAGCCAGCACCTGGTCGCCCACCTGCCTGCCGTTGATGAACAGTTCGTAAAGCCCCAGACCGGAGATATGCAGGGTGGCACGCTTGATGCCGGCTTTCGCCTTGAACTCCGTGCGGAGATAGCGTGCGCTCAGCCGACTGTGTGTCACCTCCTTGTCCCAGGCAAAGGGTGCATCCCAGCCTATCCAACGGCCGGACCAGTGGGTCTCTCCCAGCAGGCCCATGCCCCATGAAGCCGGTTCGCTCCATTCCGTTTCACCATTTGTGGTGTAGACCTTCACCTTCCAGAAGCAACGCTGGTTGCTCGTCAGCGGCTTGCCTCCGTAAGGTACATAGAGGGATTGGTCGGAGTCCACCCGTCCCGAATCCCACAGGTCGCCTTCACCGGCTGCCAGCTTCTCGAGCGAGCTTGCCACCAGGATGTGGTAGCCTTGCTGCATCACGCCCTGGGCATCCGACTCGATGACCCAGCTCAGGCGCGGACGCTCACTCTCGATGCTCAGCGGCGAAGTCTGCCCCTCGGTGAGCAGGCGGGTAGTCTTGACTTCCGCCTGCATGCCTACAGCCAGCAGGAAAGCGACCAGAAGGGCTTTGTATCTGTTGGTTCTCATAACTTAGTTCTTTGTCGGAAGTTTCGTCCAGTCCTTGTGAATGTAGTCCTTGGCTGCGTCCACGGCAATGAGCACATGGTCGTTGGCGGCTCCGTAGGCACCGTCGTAGTTGAAGTGCTGCACCTTGCTGTCGAACTCACCGACATATTCCAGCGAGCCGTCCACGGGGCTGTACCACCACACGTTCTTCTTCGCACCGCTGATTTTGCTCAGGTCGATGTCCATCGGACGGTTGGTGTAGGTGTAGACCAGGAGGTAGTCGTTGCCACGGGTGGCAATGGCGCGGTCATAGCGGAAGCCGTTCTCTCCGGAGATGACGCTCTGGTCGGGCACGCGCTCGAAGAAGGGGAACGAAAGCATGAGGTTCTTCACATGCTTCATCTGGTTGAAGCCGGGGTCCTTCAAGGCATCATACCAAGTCTTGGTAGCACCGTAACCGCCGTTGGTGGCAGGCTTCACCATCTGCATGATGGAGTTGTGCCCGTAGGTGTGTCCGAACGAACCGGCGAATACCGACCAATAGGCGTAACGGCGGACGTCGGGCGCTTTCCACCAGGGTTCGCTGGGGTCATGCAGTCCCTGCGGAATCTCTTCGTAGCTGGGTTCTCCGTCGATGACGGGCTTGGCAGGAGTCTTGGCAAGCGCAGCCTCCACATAGCGCCAGTTGTCTTCAGCCACAGCTGCCTCGGCCGTGTTGTCGCCGTCTCCACGTGTCTGGTCATAACGACGGTGTCCGCTCTGGAACATGTTGAAGTCCAACCAGTCAGCATCATGGAACCAGTAGATGGAGCTGGTGCGTCCGAAGGGGTGGAAGGTCATCAGGTGGTTCTTGTCAATGGACTTGATGGTACGGGCAAGGGTCTCCCACACCTCGGTCTTCACATCGCCGCGGATGTCGCCACCGATGAACCAGATGATGTTGGGCGAGTCCTTGTAACGCTCGGCAAGGAACTTGCCGTAGGCTTCCGCCTCCTTCTCGTTCATCAGCCCGGCTTTCACCAGTCCGCCCCAAATGCAGACCATGCCGATGTAGATGCCGTTCTGCTCGGCCGTCTTGATGATGTAGTCCATGTGGTCCCAGTAGCCATAGACACCCTTCTTGTTGATGTCCTTGAAGTTGAATCCGTCGGGGAAGGAATACTGCCCGTAGAAGTTCATGGCAGGCACGGCGTTGACCGTCTGCACCTGCACGACGTTGTAACCAGCCTCGCGGCACTTGGTCAGGTAATAGGCAGCCTCGTCACGATTCAGCTTCTCGGGGAGCAACCATCCGGTCTCTCCCATCCAGAAGAAGGGCGTACCGTTCTCGTGCTGCAGGTAGCGTCCGTTGTCGGACACCTGGAGCTTGCCGTTCTGCCACGGCAGATACACTTGGGGTTCGTCTTCGGCGAACAGACTTCCTGCAACGAAGAGGAAGAGCATCGTCAAGATTGAAATCTTTTTCATAGTGTTTGTATGTGTGTTAAGTGATTATTGATTGCTTGTCAGCGGGGGCTTTCCCGTCCGTTCACTTTCCAAGGAGGACGTACTCTCCACCCGGCTCGGTCTTCAAGTCGTAGAGGTAGGTCTTCTTCAGCTCCACGGGATTAAGCTTCGCCTCCTTGTTAATAAGAGGTGCGGCGACCGGGTCGACGGCATAGAGCGGATTGTCATTCTCCCCTCTTGCCTTCGAGAGGCCCTTGCCCGAGAGGCGGTTGAGCGAACGCAGGCGGCAGTTGCCTCCCAAGCGCGACTTCACCACCAGACGGCTCACCTTGCCTTCTTTCCAGGTAATGTCCAGCTCGAAGCCTCCGCGTGCCACCAATCCCTTCACCTCTCCTTCTTTCCACACGGAAGGCAGGGCGGGCAACAGGTAGATGAAGCCGTCGTAGCTCTGCATCAGCATCTCGGCGATACCGGCGGTACAACCGAAGTTGCCGTCAATCTGGAAAGGCGGATGCGCATCAAAGAGGTTCGGATACGTACCACCCTTCTTCTTCTCGTTGCGCACGAGCGTCAGCTGGTCGGTGATGAGCTTGTAGGCATGGTCACCGTCGAGCAGACGTGCCCAAAGGCAGACCTTCCACCCCATGCTCCATCCCGTCGAGGGGTCTCCCCGGTGGATGAGCGACGTACGTGCCGCATCGAACAGCTCCGGCGTGCGGTAAGGAGAAATCTGGTTGCTGGGGAAAAGTCCGTAGAGATGTGACACGTGGCGATGCTGGTCGTCGGGGTTGTCCCAGTCGAACATCCACTCCTGCAACTGTCCCCAGCGGCCCACCTGCATCGGGGGCAGCTCGGTCAGGCGGCTCTTCAGGTGGGCGGCATAGTCGGCGTCCTCACCCAGAATCTCCGACGAACGGATGACGGCGTGCCACAAGTCGAACACCAGCTGGTTGTCCATCGTACAGCCGGCTGCCGTCGTAGCCTTGTTGTCGCTCCCGGCATGGGTGTTCTCGGGCGAGTTGCTCGGACACATCACCAGCCAGCCGTGGGTCGGCTCCTTAATCATCACCTGGTCGAAGAAGAGGGCAGCCCCCTTCAGGATGGGATAAGCCTTGCGCAGGAACTCCTCGTCCCCGGTGTAGAGGTAGTGTTGCCACAGATGTTGGCACAGCCATGCACCGCCCGAAGCCCACATGCCCGAAGGAGAATTGTCGATGGCACCCGTCACGCGCCAGATGTCGGTGTTGTGATGGAGCACCCAGCCGTCGGAGCCGTACATCACCTGCGCACTCTCCTTGCCGGTCTCGCTCACCTCGCGGATGAGGCGGAAGAGGGGCTCGTTGAGGTCGGTCAGGTTGGTGACTTCCGCCGGCCAGTAGTTCATTTCCAGGTTGATGTTGCAGGTATACTTGCTGTCCCACGAGGGGAAAAGCTTGTCGTTCCAGATGCCTTGCAGGTTGGCAGGCTGTCCGCCGGGCTGCGAAGAGCAGATGAGCAGGTAGCGCCCGAACTTGAAGTAGGTCGCCACGAGGAAGGCGTCGTTGGTCTGCTTGAAGTTCTCCACCCGCTTGTCCGTCGGGACGTCGGCATACCGGTCTTCGCCCAGATGGAGAGAAGTACGGTTCTGGAACTGCTCGTAGTATTTCACATGGCGGTCCTTGGCATCGGCATAGTCCTTGCCGACAGCCTTCGCCAGGTAGTCCTTGGCACGGGCGATGTAGTCTCCCGTGATGTCCTTGTAGTTGTTGAAGTTCGTCCCGATGGACGTGTAGATGATAGCCTCATCGGCATGCTCCACCGTCAGGACTCCGTCGCGGTTGGTCACCACACCACCCCGGGTCTTCACGGTCGTGCGTCCCTGGAACTGCACCTTGCCCTTGAGTGCCTCGTGGAGCGAAGAGACTCCTTCGAGCGTGATGTCATTGCCTTCGGAGGTAATGATGACATCCTGGTGCGGACTGGTCATGGTCGCATTAAACGTCACCTTCCCGGGCTGGCTTGCCGTCACACGGGTGATGACAACCTGGTCGGGAAACGAAGTGAAGGTCTCGCGTTGGAAGCGTACCCCGTCGACCTCGTAGCGCACCACGGCACGGGCGGAGTCCAGGCTCAGCTCGCGGTAGTAGTTGGTGTAGCGGGTGTGTCCGGGGAAGTTCAACCGCAAGTCGCCGAAGGGCTGGTAAGGCATACCCTGATTGGTCTTCGACTTGACATGTGCCGTGCACAGGTCCTGTGCCTCCTTGTACTTCCCCGCCAGCACGAGCTCGCGTATCTTGGGCAACCACTCCCGCGCTTCGGGACTGGGGTTGTTGTTCGGGCGTCCTGCCCAGATGGTCTCTTCGTTGAGCTGGAGATGCTCGGCTGCGGGGTTGCCGTAGAGCATCGCGCCCAGACGTCCGTTACCCAACGGGAGGGCTTCCGTCCAGACATGCGCCGGCTGGTCGTACCACAGCTTGTACTCCTGTGCCTGCAGAGGGAGAAGCGTCAGCCCCCATGCGGCGGTCATTAACAGTTTCTTTATCGTCATAGTATCGGTTGTTTAAGGGAGGATGAATAACGAGTCTGCCTAGTTCTTCTTGGCTTTCTTCTCGGCATTACGCTTGTTCACATAGTCCTTGAAGAGCTGACGCCAGTTGCGTCCGTTGCTGTTGAGGTACTGCTCGCACTTGCTCTTGTAGACCTCGAACACCTGTGAGATGGCTTTCATGCTCTTGCACTCCAGCGCCTCCTCGCGTGCCTGCTTCAGGTAGCCTTCGATGACGCGCGCCTCTTCGTCGGTCAGGTCGGGGACGATGGCATAGTAGCCCTTCATGGTGAACGCCACCTTCCCGACGGTGTATCCGTCGAAGACCTGCTCTACCTGCTCCGGCGTCAGGACACGGTTCAGGTCTTTCAGCAGCCGGGCGTGCACAGACTCCGGAATGCTCTTGTCCGCCATCATCTCGCGCTCTACCTTGCTGAGCTTGCGGCCCGTCGCCTGGTCCACTTCGGGGATGATGGTGTAGGGATGGGTGTTGTGCCAGTCGCGCACGGCACGGCGGTGGTTATAGACCGCTGTCGTGGCCAGGTTGGCAGCCTTCTCGTCGGTGAGGTTGAGGGCGGCGATGATTTCCTGCGACTTCTTCAGCACCGACTCGTCGGCAGCAGCGGCGCGCACGGCATCCTGCCCGAAGAACTTGCCCAGGTCGTTGACCGAGCGGATGGCGTTCTCGGGCATCTTCTCGCCTTTCTTGCCGAAGCTGTAGAGGTTCTCAAACGGCTCAATGGTCACCTTGCTCTCGTCCAGCTTGCTCTTGTCGAGGCGGAACACGTCGGCGAAGAAGTCATAGACCGCATTGCGCTTGTTCGGACCGAAGTCGTGCCCTTCCTTGGGCAGGTGGACGTTGGTCACCTTGTCGGCAGCGCCGTAGAAGCCGTAGACCTTCTGCAGGTAGGGGAACTCCAGCCCCGGCGTGCTGGCGGTCCAGTCCTTCCCGTCGGACACCACGCACATGGGCTTCGGAGCGAAGAGGGCACCCAGCTCGGCATTGCAGGTGCCTCCGCCTGCCAGTGTCACGGGCATGCCGCTCTCACAGGGGCAACCGCCGTCGAAGTGGGAAGCCAGGCTTACCACCGGACAGGCTGCCGTGTAGCGGTCGTCGAGCACGGAGAGCAACACCGTCTGCGTGCCGCCACCCGAACCGCCGTTGACTCCCACACGGGTGATGTCGACGTCCTCACGGGTCATCATGTAGTCCAGGATGGAGATGCCGTTCATCGCCTGGATGATGTGGGCGATGCTGGTGTTATGTCCCACTGAAGACACCTGGAGCGCAGACTCTCCCCAGCCGAACAGGTCGTAGTCGACACAGATGGCGCCCATGCGTGCCAATGTCCCCATGCGCTGCTGCTGGTCCTCGCGGTAACGTCCGTTGCCGAAGTGGCCGTTCGGGCAAATGATGAGGGCATGCTTGCCCTTGCCCTTCGGCGTGTAGATGGAGCCGCAGACATACAGTCCGGGCAGGGTCTCCAGGGCAAAGTTCTGCACGGTGTACCCGTCGTACTTGCGCACCTTCGACAGGATGGGTTCGCTGCCGGTGCGCTGGGCGAGGTACTTGTCTATCTGGAGGCGTTCGCGCACCTCCTTTTTCAGCACGGCCTTGCGTTGCTCGAAGCTTGCCTTGTCGGTGTAGAGCGTGCAGAGGTAGTTCAGCAGCTTCTCTCCGTCGGCATCGGTGCGCCGGGCATATTCATAGCGTTTCAGCTTGTAGCGCGTGTCGCTCTGCTTGACGAACTTATAGTCGAACGGGGCGAGTACGTTGGTGAGCGACTCCTCCACCGAATAGGGGCGGATGCGGAAGTCGGCATACGGCAGTGTCTTGCCCACGGTGTCGATGTCGTAGGCGAGACGGACGTTGAAGCGCGTGGAGATTTCCTCCAGGACTTCACCCAGCGGACGGGTGAACTTCCCTTCAAACGTGTTTTGTGCCTGTGCGGAGAGCGCCGCGCAGGCGAGCAATGTGAGTGTCAGTTGTTTCTTCATTGTCAGCATAGTATGTATCAAAGGTTCTCAGATAGCTTTCGTCAAGGTATGGGTACCGCTCTTCACGGTGCGCGGAGTGGTGTCGCCGGGCAGGTAGACGTCCGCCGTACAGTTCACGGGGACACTGACACGGAGGCTGAAGTTACCGCCCTTGCGGGTCCACTCCACGGAGACCTCGCCGTAGAGGGTGTGGCAGGAGGCCTTCACTTCCTTCAGGTCGCCCACGGCTTGCGGACGGATAATCAGGTGCTGGCAGCCGGGCTTGTCCGATGCGGGGAGAATGCCCGCCAGCGAGCGATAGAACCACTCCTCGATCTGTCCCATCATGAAGTGGTTCCAGGACGAGCCTTGCCGGGGGTCCCACTGTTCGGTGAGCGTCGTGGCGCCGAACTTCAGCTGGAAGCCGTAGCCGGGCGCCTCCTCGTGGTTGTGCATGGCGTACATCAGGTCGTTCAGCCCGTTGTCTGCCAGGACGCGGAAGAGGTAGCGGTTGCCCACGTCGCCGGTGGTGAGGCGTGTGCCACGGGCACGGATGTCCTTCACCAGGTTGTCGAGCACCGCCTGCCGACGGTCGGCAGGCACCACGTCCATGAAGAGTGCCAGGGCGTTGGCACACTGGCTGCCGGTATCGTACTGGTTGGTGTCTGCGTGGAAGAAACGGGCGTTGAATGCCTGCTTCACCTCGTCAGCCAAGGCTCCGTAGGTCGCCGCGTCGTAGGCATTGCCCACCATACGTGCCGCCTCGACGAGCTTGCAGAGGTCCATGTAGTAATGTGCCGTGGCAACGATGGCTATCGAGGTGTTGCGAGAGAAGCCTGCCTTGTGGATGCCGTCATAGTCGTACCAGTCGCCCAGTCCGAAGTCGACGATGTGGCCGTCGGCACGGGACGTCAGGTAGTCCACGTAGCGACGCATGCAGGGATAGTACTCGCGGATGAGCGAGTCGTCGCCGTATGCCTCGTAGTACATGAAGGGGAAGAGGATGAGCGTGCTTGCCCACTCGGGGGACTCGGCAAAGGGGTCCATGCCCGGACCTTCGAAGATGACGTAGCGCGGAGCCGTGGTCGGCACCATGCCGTCGGGCTGCTGGGAGTCCGCCACGTCGCGGATGACCTTCCGCCCGAAGGTGGTCAGGTCGTAGTTGTAGAGCAGGCCCGGACCATTGAGGTGCACCTCCTCCAGCCAACCGAGCTTCTCACGGTGCGGACAGTCGGTGAACACGCCCTGCATGTTGCTGCGCACGGCACGGTCGATGAGGCGGTGTGCCGCGGTGAAGATGGGGTTGGAGCACTCGAAGTGTCCGGTCTGCGGGGCGGAGTTGTAGACGAAGCACGACTGTATCTTCCGGATGACGGGGAGCTTGCGGGGATTCTTCTGCCCTTTCATCACCGCTCCCTCGACCTGGATGTAGCGGAAGCCGTAGTAGGTGAAACGCGGGTGCCAGGTCTCCACCCCGTCGCCCTTGAGGGTGTAGGTGTAGTAGTACTGCCGCCCGGTCTGCCGCTGGTTGACGGCATGCTCCGGCGTCAGTGCCTCACCGACGAGGATGGTCACCTGCTGGCCGCGCTTGCCCTGCACGGTAATCTCGGGGAAGCCCGCCAGGTTCTGACCCATGTCGAACATCAGTGCCGACGGGTCCACGGTGCGCTTGGTAGACACGCAGGCGGAGTCGACCTCGGCAGGGGTGAGCTTGTGCGTCCGCTGCACGTCATAGCGTTCCATGATTTTCACGGGCGGTGCCTGTTGGGGGCGCAATGCTCCCCGGGGCGCCTCCTGCAGCACGACGGGGTTCCACGCTGCGTCGTCGAATCCGGGGCAGTCCCACCCGGGCTGCTCCAGACGGGCATCGTAGTCCTCGCCGCCGTAGAGGGTGTTGAAGGTGATGGGGCTGAGAGCGTACTTCCAGTCCGCACCGGACTTCACCACCTCGCGCGTGCCGTCGGCGTAGTCAATCACCAGCTGGAAGAGCAGGGTCGGCGCACCGAAGGCTACCTGGAGCTTGCGGTAACGTCCGCCTCCCATGACATTGTAGAAACCGTTGCCCAGGAGGACACCGGCGGCGTTCGCTCCCGGCTTCACGAGGTCGGTCACGTCGTAGGTATTGTAGTAGACGGTCTTGTCGTAGTCGCTGATGAGCGGTGTGAACTCACCGTCGCCCACCTTCGTCCCGTTGAGCGTCAGCTCGTAGTGCCCCAGTCCGCAGACGTAGGCCGTGGCGCTTGCCACCCGGCGGGATGCCGTAAAGTCCTTCCGCAGGCAGATGCTGCGCCACGCCAGCGAGTCGACGGCATCCCAGGCAGCCTTCGCCTTCTTCAGGCGGGCACCCTCGTAGATGCGTCCTTCCGGGAAGCGAGCGTCCTGATTCGTAATGGCACCAATCCAACGGGCATCGAAGAAGTCCGCACGGGGTGCCAGACGGAACTCTCCCTCCCGGCTCCATGCCGACGGACGGTCCTGCTCGTCCCACACGCGTACCCTCCAGAAATAACGCTCCATGGGGCGGAGCGACGTCCCGCCATAGGGCACCCACTGACTCTGGTCCGAAGCGGTCTTTCCACTCTCCCACACCACGGTCCGGCTGTCTCCCTGACGGGTATAGACCTCGACGGCATAGGCAGACTGCATCGTGCCGGCCTCGCCCTCCAGCTGCCACCCGAAGCGGGGCGTGGAGGCGGACAGTGCCAGCGGACGTTCGGCAGTCTCGCACGTGATGCGGGTTACGTCAATGGCTTGCAGCGTTGTCGCTGCAAGCCATGCGAGCATTCCGAGGAATGCAGTTCGTTTCCTGTTCATTCGTCTTGTGTTATTCGGTTACTCATCGTTCAAAGGACGTCGGGACAGACGAGGCGTCCCAGGGTGTCGGCATGTCCCACCTCCTTGCCGTCGACCAGCACACGCAGGCCCTTGCCCAGGTGGTAGCGGTCGCCGTTCTTGTCCCAGAGGATGGTCAGGTTGCGTCCGTGGTAGAGCACATTGTCCAGGCAGAACCAGTCCCACTTGTCCGCCGGGACGAGGGGATGCACCTCGAGGGTGCGGTCGGCACGCGGACGCAGACCGACAAGTCCTGTGATCACCAGGTCATTGAACGTCGAGTGGTTGTAGTAGCGGCTGCGCTCGCGGTCGCCCATGAGCCACTGCCCGTTGGTCTCGTCAAGGTACTCGCCGATGTACGGACGTCCGCGGCGGTACTGCGACTCCACGTACAGTTCCATCTGACGGAAGAAGACGCTGTCGGTCACCACGGGGGTCTCGGTGCTGTTCAGGTAGTTCGCCAGCCCGGTGAGCGTCTGCGACGTGGCGAAGGGCCAGATGGCACCGTCCCACTCGCAACGTCCCACGCCGTGGGTGCGGAACTCCGGGTGGCGGCGCTCGGCGGTGGTCAGACCGAAGGGAGCGGAGAAGCCCTTCTCGTCGGTGAGTTGCAACCAGGCGACTTCATACTTCTTCTGGTTGTCATTGGGGAGGTTGAAGTACCAGGGGATGTAGCCGATGGCCTCGCGCACGTTGGCGAGCGAATCGGGACGGCGGGTCTCGAAGAACTGCTGCTCCTCGTTCCATAGCTGCGTCTCGATGAGGTGCTTGAGCGTGTCCGCCTTGGCGGCATAGAGCTTCGAGGCGGCGTCATCGCCCTTCATGGCTGCCATCTTCGAGAGCGCCAGGGCGTTGCCGTACATGTAGCTGTTGATGGTCGGACGGGCATACTGCTTCTTGCGGCCGCCGCTGATGCTCTCCTCCATGCCGTCCTGCACGTCGCCCTGCCAATAGAGTCCGCTCTTGAGGCGGTTGGTGCTCTCCCAACGCTTGTACTCGGCATCGAGGTCGCGATAGAGGTCGAGCATGTAGTCCCGGTCGGCGTCCACGAGGTAACGCTCGTAGACGGCGGCGGGGTTCCAGGAGCTGAACTTGTTCATCTTCTTCATGGCACCGCCTTCATTGCCGCGGTACCACGTGTGGAGTATCTGGTCCAGGTACTGGGGGTCGCGCAGCCAGCGGCTCTCATGGATGTGGTGACCGATGGCGCACGCGATGAGATTATACTTGTCGGCGTAGGAGCGTTGCACGAGGAACTCCGTCATGCCGTATCCCGCCGGGGTGTTCTTGATGTGCTTGCGGAGGGTCCACCAACGGTAGTAGAACATCTCCTCAAAGTTCTTCTGAGGACACTCGAACAGGGGGACGTTCGCCCGCATCCACTCGGCAGCCTGAGCGTTGGGGATTGCCTGGACGATGTTCTCGTCCTCCATCGTGTTGAAGTAGTCCACGTAGTGCTTGAAGTTGTCGAACTTCAGCAGGGCAGCCTGCCCGTCCACGTCGTTCGACACCGTCTTGAAGTTGGCAATGCGGAAGGTTGCCTGCGGCTCCTCGGCGCCCGGATTGGGCATGTCCTCGAACTGGTCGGCCCAGGTGTCGGGTGTGGGGAAGCTCGTGCGTGCGCCCGTGCGGAACTTGATGCGCTCGATGCTGTGCACCGGGGCAAAGAACATCCGGGTCACCTTCTTCTCGCCGTTGTTCAGCGTCAGGACGGAGCTGCGGTTCTCCACCGAGAGGTCCATGCGGATATGGTAGACCTTGCCCGGCTCGTAGTTGCACACCGTCCCGTAACGCGCTCCTCCCTTGGAACGCATGATGCCTTCCTTCGTCAGGTCGATGCGCGCGCAGGCGACCCCGTCCTCATCGAGGAACTCAATCTCCAGCTCGCCCGCGTTGTTCTGGTCCGCCATCAGGTCGAACGAGACGGTCAGGTTCTTCGTGGCGGGAATCTTGCGCTCCGCCATCGCTGCGGCAAAGGGGTCCTTGTCGCGCAGGGTGAGCCACGTCTTGCCGGCTTTCTCTTCCAGCGACACCGGTGCCCAGACGTACGAATTGAGGTTCCACATGTCGAGGTCCGCCAGTTTCCTGTAGTCGGCAAAGTCCTCATCGGCGTGTGAAGCCGCCACTGTCTGCACCGGAACGGGGATGTGGGTGACCCACATGTCCTCCTTGCCTACGCTGAAGCTCACCCACAAGTCTCCGTCGGGCGGCGTGCCGTTGCCCTCCTGGATGCCGCGTGCATACTGCGGACCGAAGGACTTGTAGTTGCCTGCATAGCGCATGGCGGGCACATCGCCGTAGACGAGGTTGAGCGTGGTGTACTCCAGTCCGTCACGGCTCAGCGAGATGGCAAGCGGCCAGCGGTACTCCGCCGGGTTGTAGATGGTGGCGTACGTGCCGTCGCTCAGCCGCTGTCCCCAAATCTTGGCGTTGCTGTTCACAAAGCCCTTCGCACGGAGCACGGGTTGCGACCAGGTGTTGCCGCCGTCCGCACTGACCGAGGTCAGCGCATGCTTCCACAGCGCAGCAATCTTGCCGTCAGGCAAGGTGTACCAGTTGAATGCCTTGTACGCCTTGTTGAGCGGGATGAGCGGTTCGTCGCGGTCCGCCTCCTCCACCCACTGCATGCGGTAGAGCGGATTGGCAAGGATTTCCTCACATGCCTGCCTGAACGCCTTGTCCTTGGCTTTCGTATAGAAGGGGTAGGCAGCCTTGTACTTGCCGCCCTTCTCCGGGTTGAAGTCGTGGTTCAGATAGATGAAATAGATGGGTCCGAACGAGCCGTCCGCCTTGATTTCGCGCACGACACGGCCGATGCCGTTGCCGTCGTTCGGGTCGTCCTCCTTCTTGTGCAGGCAGATGCCGTAGTTGCCCATGGCTATCAGCTTGCCCGACTTGGAGACGTAGAAGCCCACACGCTGGTGCATGATGGCCTTCGTCCCCTTCTCTGCCACATAAGGCAGGTCGGACTTGCGGAAGCCTTCGGGCACCTCATAGGCAGGGAACAGCTCCACCGGGTCGGTCCAGGTATAGCCGTCGGCGGAAGTCTGGAGGAATGTGACCGAGGGCGGCACATGCTCGTCGACCGGGTCGGACAGGTAGTGCATGTAGAAGCGTCCGTTCCAGTACGCCATCATCGGCTGGTGGTTGTACGTCCAGCCATTGCCGTTCGAGGCGGACGGCTTCTCGCGGTTGGCACGCATGGTCTGTATGTTGTGCACACCCACCACGGGCGACAGCCTTCCGTCATGCGCGTTCGGGTCGGATAGCTCGGTGCCGGTGTAATGGATCAGCTCCTGAGCTGTCAGGCTGCCCACGGAGAACAGGGCAGCCGCAAACGTCATCACAAGTTTGTTCGAATAGTTCATAGGTAATATAGGATTGTTTTTTCAGTCGTTGCATTCAGGGAGTATCCGTTCACTTCGCCTGGTCGAGCAGGCCTTTCACCACGGCTTCGGGGGCGCGGAAGATGGTGCCGTGCTTGTGTCCCTTGGGGATGCTCACACTGTCGGTCATCGGGGTGAAGTCGGCAAAGTCGCGCGTCTTCACCGCTCCGTAGATGTGGTTCTGGTAGTCGTCAAAGTAGATGAGGTAGTCGTCGCCCAGCTTCTCCACCGAGGGACCTTCCACCAGGAACCCGGTGAAGGGCGACGATGCGGCGGTGTAGGGTCCCGTGGGGCGCTTGGCGAACGCCACCTTCAGGTTGCGGTTCGGACGGGTGTTGTCCTTGAGCACCATCACGTAGTCCTGCTCGCCCCGTTTCACCAGCGTGGCGTCGATGCAGCTGAAGCCCGGGTCGTAGAGCAGCTCGGGAGCGGAGAAGGTCTCGAAGTCCCGGGTGGTGACGTAGTAGAGGCGGTGGTTGTTGTTCTCTTCCTCCACGCCCAGGTCGAACTTCCGCTCGGGGACACACGACGAGTAGATGACCATGTAGCAGTCGTTCACGTCGTCATAGAACCACTCGGGCGCCCACACGTTGACCGTTGACGGCATGGAGTCCATCGCAGGAATCCGCCGCTGGTCGCTCCAGTGCACGAGGTCCTTCGAGCGTGCATAGCCGAAGCCCGTGTTGCCGCGCCAGGAGAGCGTCCACACCAGGTGGAAGATACTGTCCTTGCCCACAATGATGGACGGGTCGCGCAGGATGCTGTCGCCCAGCTCCGGCTTGAGCCAGGTCCCCGGCACACTGTCCCAGTGGATGCCGTCCGCACTGTAGAGGAAGCGCAGTCCCTCGTTGGCAGGTTCATGGAAAGAAGTAAACATATAGTAATCCTGGGGAGCTTCGTTTGCGGGTTGGCTGCATGCACCCAGCGAGAGCAGCGCGGAGAGTGCCACTCCGACCTTGGTCAGTGTTTTCATATTCAGATGGAATGTTTTAAGTTGGTTCATTACTCCAGGTTGACAAAGATACACAAAAGATGACATTCATGTACGCACATACGACTCCGGGAACGCCCCAAGGTTTAACATTCAACGCATCTTTTAAGTTTCTTTCAGAGCCGCAACGAAACGGGCGCTCCCGCCCCTCCTGCTCCCGGCGGGAAAGGCGGACGCCGGCAGGGAAACCGTGCGTCCGTCTCTCCGCACGCCAGCCCCGCTCTCTCCCCCGGAAGGAAGTCCGACAGGGGTGCAGGTTGTGCCCGGCGAACAGCGGAACGGACAGATGACAATTTGTCAAAATGTCAAACGAATCGCCCGAGAAGGGCCTTCCTTGCACCCAACTGCGAGTTGGTGAGCAGAAAGCGCCTTCTCGGGCGATTCGCAAAATACACATTGTAGTTCCTTTCCTCGTTTTCCTGTCTTTTCATTCCACACTGACACGGATTTTCCGCTTAAAAGTCAGCAAACCATCCGGAAAGTCGTCAATATAACAGATGAGAAACAGGACGCCTCGTCCGTCTAAAAATGAAAACAGGTAAAGAATCCAGACAAAACAGAGGCCTCTTTTCGTGCGGACGCGTCGCCACGACGGTACGGATGGGTCGGTACGGTGGTGCGGACCTGTCCGTACGACGGTGGAAACGGGTTCACACCGTGCCGGGAAAGGCTTCGCACCTCCGTTTTTGTGTTAACAGGATGAAAATACCGACCCATTCCGACGGTCGTATCTTAAAATATGTATTCAACTTTTCTCTAGAAGAGATGAAACTGTCAAAGTACGCGTCAGCTGAAAATGCCAAATCGGGAAATTATGACAGAGAAAACCGCCGAATGGCGTCAGTCTGTCAATTCGCTTCCTCCCTCACGGCACGGACCGGCAGCGCATACGCATGTCCGGAACAGGTGAAGGGGTCGACCACCTTGACATCCCCCCGGAACATCATCGTATGTCCGCAGGAGGGCGCATCAGCAGGCGGAGCGGGCGCCGGGCCCGGCTTATGGTCGCGGTAGGCATTGCCCGCTGTCCAGTAATATCCGAACTTGGCATAGTCGACGACCTTTCCGTTCACATAGGTCCTCATGCCCTGTGCAGGCAGGAAGACCGTGCCGGACTTCGTCTCGTCGCAGTAGAAGCGGAAGCCTTTCTGCGTGTCGTCCCACGTGCCGTTGGCATCTGCCATGACGGGCGGTCCCTCCTTCAGGACCGCACAGCGGGTGAATGCCGTGACGGGCGGCACATGGAAGCCCGGGGTACTCCACTTCGGCCATCCCGCACCAGCCGAGGTTGACCGGCATGAACTCGAAGACGCGCACGTATGCTTCCTTTGCATGGAACGTCTTCACGCGGATGGTATGCTCCACGTCGGCAGAAGTCACCCAGATGTGCCACGACCAGATGACCTGCCCGCGTTCGTCCTTCAGCACAATGACCGCATTCCCCTCCTTGATGGTCTCCCGGGGGACGGCAAACGAGATGGTGCCCCGCCCCGGCTCGGCGTGGTAGCGGACGTCCGTCACCAGCCCCGGTTCGTCCTGCCACAGGATTTCCGCCGAAGTCAACGGGTAGGCATAGCCCTCGTCGATGTAGGGCTTGGTGATGGGGTTATTGATGTAGTTGACGAACTGCTTGAGCACGTAGGGGTTGGTGCTGGTGGAACTGTAGGCTGCCGGGTTGTCGGCTCCGTTGCGGATGGCGTTGCCGTAGACAAGGGGGAAGCAGTAGTGCCCCGGTCCGTTGATGACGTAGCAGTTCGCCGTGTTCTCCACCGCGTCGGCACCCGTCCGGTTCGAGAGGTTCCACGGACGGTCCGCCGTTCCCCTGGGCGGTGTGTTCATCAGCTTCTCCGCCGCCCCGTTGTGGATGACGGGCGCCTGTTCCCGGACATACAGCGAGTAGGACCGGGGCTTCGTGCTGCCTTCCCCCGACCCGACAAAGCCGTTTGTCCAGCGGGGAGGCACGTCGGTCCAGCTCTTTCCGCCGTCCAGCGAATAGGTTTCGCTCCAGGCGACAGGTTCCTGCTGCCCGGTCACCACATGCGTGCGGTAGCTCGTCACGGCGTATTCATCGTATTCGCCCCGGAAGGAATAGGGCCGCGGACCCTTCGCCTCCAGCGTGTACACCCAGTTGATGGACGTGGTGGAGATGCGGTAAGTAACGGTCTTCCCCATGGGCCACAGGGTGCCGCCGATGGAGGCTGTCAGCAGGTAGTCCTCGGTGCCGTCGTTGAAGAGAATCTCGATTTTTGCTCCGGCAGGCAGGGTCTGCGGCAGCATCATGAAGGTCTGCGGTCCGGTGGTGAGGGACACGTCGGCTGTCCCTTCCGTCGGTGTGTCAAGCTCCTGAACGAAGGCCGAGGGGTTGTCCACCGACGACCACTGTGCCGCGCCAAGGTCATAGACGCCGGACGTACAGACCTCCTTCAGGGTGATGCGCCGGATGGTGCCCGGACGCATGTCGTCGCCACAGACGAAGCGCACGGCGGTCAGGGCATGGCGGAACGTCAGCGGGACTGCCTGGTGGTGGTCACCCGGCAAGCCGTCGGTCGAGGCGACCAGCAGGTCCTTCTGCTCGCCGGCTTCGGCAGGGATGACACAGCGCAGGGTCGGCGCTCCCGCGGCGTCCGCACCGGAGAAGGCGTAGGCATCGTTCCCGCGGGGTGCATAGGCGAAGAAGCGCAGGCGGCAGGTGCTGCCGGGCCAGTAGTAGGTGTTGGCGGAAGCCCAGACTTTGCCGGACGGGGCGACTGCCACGTCGTACATGTAGTTGGGCGTACAGTCGTCGCTCCAGTCGCCGGTGTAGGCGTATGCCGACACACCGAAGGTGTCGTAGAAGTTGTCCGTACCGACCGGCAGGGCACGGACCGGCGCCGGGGTGTCCTGTCCGTCGGTCAGGGAAGCGGACACAATGGTGTCGGCATAGAGTTTGCCACCTTGATGCCGATGACCTCCACCTTCATGTTCTCGGCGGGGCACTTGGCCTTGACAACCACCTGCGACAAGGCATGGCGGAAGTTCATGGGCACACCGGTCTCCTGGTTGGACTCCTTCGTTTCGGTGTTACAGGCGATGACCAGGTCCTTCTGTTCCTCGACCTTCTGTGCGGGCGTGAAGTCGGCAATCGTCCGAGTGGTCTCGTTGAGCGTCACGCCCTGTGCGTCAGCCGGTGCATAGCCGTAGAAGTCCAGCTGGAAGGCGGGCCAGTAGTAGGTTCCTTCAGTCGCCCACTTGGCTCCGCTTTCCGAGCCGTTGACGGCGACTTTGTCCATATAGACTTTTCCGTTGCCACGGCAGTCACCTTGGACTGGTCCAGGTTGGCTACGGTCACCGAGGTACCGCGGGTCATGCCTTCCACGAGCGAACGGAAGGAGATGGCGCTCCGGTTCGTGTCGAGTGTTTCGTCGTTTGAGCAGGATGCCAGTGCGGCGACGCTCAAAGTCATGAATAAGAGTTTCGCTTTCATAAGTTATACATTAAATGGATAAAACATAGACAAGTGTATGTGCCGGGGCGGTACCGGTCCTGCCGACGGGCAGCCTCATCCGCCACCTCACATGCGCAGGGGCACCTCGACCTCCTGCCAGTCGTCGACAGTCGGACGGAAGCCGCTCCCGTTTGCCAGGGGCTTGGGCAGTGTCAGCCCGTCGAGCACGATGTGGACGTTGCGCGGGTCGGGGGCGTGACGCACCTGGTCGGTGACGTCGAACGTGTAGTAGACCTTCTTGCCGTCAGGCAGCTGCACGTAGATGCGCAACAGGTGTTTTCCCGTCGCTCCGGCGGGAGGACCGAAAGTCAGGAAATCTGCCGTGATGGTGGACTTCCCGTCGTGTGTCGCCTCAAAAGGGAGGGTCACCGGATGGCCCGACGGCTCGCCGGTGCCAAGCAGAAGTCCGTCGGACAAGCCCGTCAGCGAACCGCGGAGGCTACCCGTACTGCCGAGGTAACCGAGGTTGGAGACATTGCGTATCTCCACGGTGTACCGGCAGACCGAGGGAGCGGGGCGGAAGATGACACGCCGCTGGTCCGGGCTGTGCCCGATGGTGAATGTCTCGAGCCGGTCGGTCCATATCCGGTCGGGGGCGTTGCGGAACTCTTCGCCGTCCGTCCCCGGCAACTGCCCCGACACGCCTCCGCCGGTACAGGCACGGATGGAGTCGAAGCGGTCAGTGTGTTCGTAATGCAGGAATTCCGTGTCGCTGTTGACACACACGGCGCGGTAGTTGCCGGCGGGCAGCCGGATGCTGCCTCCGTGAATGTCGGCGAACTCGTAGACAAGCGCCTCTCCCCCGCCTTCGGGGAAGAAGTAGACCTTCATGGACGCCGGGTCCGCATCGGGCGAACGGCTCCAGTCGAACACCACCTCCACATCGTCCGCCTGCAGGCAGCGGCAGCAGAAGTCCTTGTGTTCACAGCCGGCAAGCAGCACGGCGAACAGGGTCAGCAGGATGTACAGGTTTCTCTTCATCGTCTGCCTCCTTTCCTTATATTATAGTTGTTCCGTCCCAGGAGCCAGACGAGCGTGATTTCCGCTTTCGTCGGTCCAAACCAGTGACGGCGCGACCGGCGTTGCCAGGCATAACAGGTCTCCGTGGGGATATACGTGTCTTAAGTGCCACCCAGATAGCCCACGCCCAACCCGAAGTCCAGGTTGAAGCGGCGCGCCACAGGCAACGAGTAGCCATAGCTGATACCGGCGCCGTAGGTCCAGTGACTGAGGTATCCCTCGCCACCCCACTCGAAGTCGTAGGTCAGTCCCTGAAGGTAAATGCCGAGGTGATGTCCGGTGAGAGGCTTCTCTTCCGCCTTCCTGCCGAAGTAACGCCGCAGTTCCAGTTCGCCGCCGTAAATCCGCCAATAGCGATGACGCGTGTCGTTCTTCCACCAGGCATACATCCAGCCGCCCGAGAGCGACCAGCGATTGCCGAGATAGAACTCCAGCGCCAGGTTCGGCACCAGCAAGGCATCGTAGAGCAGATTGGTCTTCACCGCCATATAGAGTGAATAGACGTAGGAGGTGTCCCGTTCGACCAGCGTACGGACGCACTCGCGCTCGATATAAATCGTGTCCTGCACGGGACAGGGAATTGCCGCCCCGTCCGTCGCAGTCTGCAACGGACCGTCGGTGTAGACCCTCAGGTGGGAGCAACGCAGGCTCGGGAAGAAGTGCCGTTCCATGTAGCGCCAGGGGCTGCCTCCAGCCAGCATGCTCAACTGCCTCTTCCGGCTATCGGTCACCACACCGTTGGTCAACACCCACTCGGGAGTGTGGCGCAGGATGTGAAGCACCGTGTCACGGTGGGGCATGTCCGACTGTTCGACGAGGCGTTCCAGTCCGTCCCAATCGACGCCCAGCGAACGGGTGTCCATCCGAGTGAAGAGGCTGTGGGGTACCCGTGTACGCAGATAGTCCCCCAGCGCGTTCGTGCGGCGCCGGGACTAGTGCAGGTTGAAGTCAGCCCGTCCTTCCGGCGAAGCACCAGAGACAATCTCCAGCCTCCGGACGGCATCCGGGGAACCGTCAGCCAACCGACGCAGCGCATCGAGCACCGACGAGAGGTGTACTCCGTTCTGCCGGTAGTCCTCATCAAGCCGTGCGTCTCCCTGACGGTAGTAAATACGGAGGTCCAATGTATCGTTCTGTGCCTGTATCCGGGCAGCAGCCGTTCCGCAGAGCGACAGCATCCCTGCCCACAGAAGGACCTTAAGTGAATGTATCCTCATATCGTTTCGACCTTTTCATTTGACAGACGAAGGAGAACGTCGGCGAAACATCCAGCCGGCCTCCTTCCTTAGCACTGCAAAGTACGGAAGTTCAGGAGGGAAACGTCTGAAGAAAAGTCCTGATGTGTTTGCGGAAAGTATCTGAAGAAGGAAGAGAGGAGAGCCGTTCCGCCGAAAGGCATCCCCGTAAACAAAGAAAGGCACCCCCAGACCGAAGAAGCCTGTAGGTGCCTTCCCATCTCCCCGTATCTATGAAAAAGGCTGCATCCCGCGGTTAGGAGATGCAGCCCTTCTTAGAATTGACGGGGGTCCGCTGTGTGTGGATTATTCAGCACGCAATGTGAAGCGTTTGAATGCAGTCACGGTCAAGTCCTTGTCAGCAGCCTTCAAGAAGTCGGCAACTGTCATCTTGGCGTCCTGGATGTACTCTTGCTTGAGCAAGCAAACCTCCTTGTAGAACTTGCCGATGCGGCCCATGGCAATCTTCTCGATCATGTTCTCGGGTTTGCCTTCCTGACGAGCCTTGTCAGCAGCGATTTCCTTCTCTTTAGCCAATACGTCAGCAGGAACATCTGCTTCGCTGATGGCAAGCGGGTTCATGGCAGCCACCTGCATAGCCACTTCGTGACCGATGCGTTCAGCACCTTCCACAGCCTTGTTCAAGGCAACCATGGTGCAGAGGAAGTTCTTGTTCTGGTGGTTGTAAACGGCGATGACAGGAGCCTCGATGGTCATGTAGCCATCCAGTTCCATCTTCTCTCCGGTGATGCCGCTGCGGTCGGTCACAGCCTGAGCCACAGTTGTGTCGCCCAAGGGGAGTGCCTTCACCTCGTCCAAAGTCTTGCACTTGTGTGCGATGGCAGCATCCAGGATATCGTTGGTCAGCTTCACGAAGTCTTCGTTCTTAGCCACAAAGTCGGTTTCACATTTCAAAGCGATGATTGCACCGAATCCGTCGGCAACCTTAGCCAGCACACAGCCTTCAGACGCTTCACGGTCAGAACGCTTGGCAGCTACAGCCTGTCCTTTTTCACGGATAATCTTCATTGCCTTGTCGAAATCGCCTTCAGCTTCGGTCAAAGCGTTCTTGCAATCCATCATACCGGCTCCGGTCATTTTGCGGAGCTTGGTAATATCAGCCATACTTACAGCCATAGTTTTCTTCTTTTTATTGGGTTAATGAATATTCAAAAGGGAGTTTTATAAAAAAGGATAAGAGTTGAAGGCTGAAGGTGAAAGTACAGGGACGGAAACACATCTCAACTCTCAACTCTCAACTTTCAACTCTTACCTATGTAGTTGCTTCAATCAGAGGATTAAGCTTCGTCTTCTTTAATGAAAGCAGCAGCTTTACTTGCATTGATAGCCTCTTCGGTTGATTTGTCGAGACGAGCCTTGGAAGCACCTTTCTTTCTGGTCTTCGGAGCTTCGCCGGCAGCTTCCATGTCAACTTTCTCGGCTTTTCTTTCTTCCAGACCTTCAGCGATGGCACCACAGCAAGCGTCGAGGATAACCTCGATAGACTTGTTGGCATCGTCGTTAGCCGGGATTACGAAATCCACGTTGTTAGGGTTTGAGTTCGTATCAACGATTGCAAATACGGGGATACCCAGACGGTTGGCCTCACGTACGGCAATGTTTTCCTTCATGACGTCAACCACGAACAAGGCAGACGGCAGACGGGTCAGGTCGGCAATGGAACCGAGGTTCTTGTCCAACTTGGCACGTTGACGGGAGATCTGGAGGATTTCTCTCTTGGAGAGGTTGGAGTAAGTACCATCGCTTGTCAGTTTGTCGATGGTAGCCATCTTCTTCACAGCCTTACGGATAGTCGGGAAGTTCGTCAACATACCACCCGGCCAACGCTCGATTACGTAAGGCATGTTTATAGACGCAGCCTTGTCGGCTACGACTTGCTTAGCTTGTTTCTTAGTAGCAACAAACAGGATTTTCTTTCCTGATTTAGCGATTTGCTTCAGAGCCTCGGCTGCTTCATCAACCTTAGCTACTGTTTTATGGAGGTCAATGATGTGAATACCATTGCGTTCCATGAAGATATACGGAGCCATTGCGGGGTTCCACTTTCTTTTCAAGTGACCAAAGTGGCAACCTGCTTCCAATAAAGTATCAAATGTTACTCTTGACATTGTGTTTATTCTTTAAATCGTTTACATTCTTTTTTGTTTTCACCAACCACCGGGTAGTCCATCTTTCGGGAGTCCCGACAGTTTAGATACTAAACGAAGTTTCAAGTCGCTAAGTTCTTGAGTTTTTAAGTTCCTTGAGTTCTAAGCGACTTCCTCACGGAAGCACCACTTACAAACTTATAAACCAAAAAACTTATGAACTCAAATCAACGTTTACTGAACTGGAATCTTCTACGTGCCTTCGGACGTCCCGGTTTCTTACGTTCAACCTCACGAGCATCGCGTGTCATGAAGCCTTCGCTGCGCAGCGCTTTCTTATCGTCCGGATTGATTTTAACCAATGCACGTGCAATGGCCAGACGGAGAGCCTGAGACTGTCCGGTGAAACCACCACCGCAAAGATTAACCTTAATATCATATTTTTCAGCAACACCCAGCTTGTTCAACGGTTGCTTTACGACATACTGAAGAATAGTTGATGGAAAGTACTGTGCAAGGTCGCGCTTGTTAATAGTAATCTTTCCTGTACCTTCGCTAACGAACACGCGAGCGATCGCGCTTTTACGTCTGCCTAATGCGTTTACTACTTCCATTCTTTATTATTTAAGTAAGTTGATATCGATTGATTTCGGGTTCTGAGCCTCGTGCTTGTGCTCGCTGCCGGCATAGATGTACAGGTTGCCCAGCAATTTGGCACCCAGACGGTTCTTCGGAAGCATGCCCTTCACAACACGGCGGAGCAATTTGTCCTCACCGTTGGGACGAGCCATCAAACGAGCCGGAGTAATCTCTCTTTGTCCGCCGGGATAGCCGGTGAAGTTCAGATAAATGCGGTCGTTCCATTTGTTTCCGGTCAATTTCACTTTGTCTGCGTTGATGATGATCACATTGTCACCGCAGTCTACGTGAGGGGTAAAGTTGGGTTTATACTTTCCTCTCAACAGTTTCGCAACTTTTGCACCGAGGCGACCGAGCACCTGATCGGTGGCATCAACTACGACCCATTCTTTGGTCACAGTCTCTTTGTTTGCAGAAATGGTCTTGTAACTTAAAGTATCCACTCTTAATAATTTTTTAAATGTTAACTACTAAAAAACTTTTTCTTTTGCAGCGCTAACCACCCTCTTACCGGGCTATTAACACGCTTAATTCTAAACTTTTAGAGCGTCTAGATAATAATCGGCTTGCAAAGGTACGGTTTTTCCATTAATCTGCAAACAAATCATCTTTCTTTTTTTACTGCCAAAGATTAGCTAATGAGTTTATAGTGAACCGAAGAGCCCCTCCACAGAAGAGCCCCCGCAGACCGGGACAAGTATCATTTTGCTTCTGTGCCTCCAGCGAAAATATCAGTCCGGGAGGAATGACTCTCAACCGAATTGGCTACTTTTGCCTGTCATCACACATGACACTTAATACTTAAATATACGATGTACATGAAACTATCTGTCTGTCTGCTGTCGGCCCTGCTGACAGCTCTGCCGGCATTCCCGGCATCTTCACAACCGGCGTCCGATGAACCGGTACAAGCAACTGCCAACCAGTGGAAGGGAAAACGGGTGGCCTTCCTGGGCGACTCCATCACCGATTCCGTCCGTGTAGGAACCACCAAGTGCTACTGGGAGTATCTTGCAGAATGGTTGGGCATCGACCCACAGGTGTATGCCAAGAACGGCAACCAGTGGGATGGTGTGCTGCGTCAGGCTGAACGCCTGAAAGCCGAAGGAAAAGCGGTCGATGCCATCCTCATCTTCGCAGGAACCAATGACTACAATGCCGGAGTGCCCTTGGGCGAATGGTATGACTATGCCCAGACGGAAACCGTCGTCAAGGGTGGAGGGACGGAGACTCGTGCACGCCGCATCCCGCAAACGAACGGCGCGACTTTCCGTGGACGCATCAACCGCGCCATGGATTACCTGAAGACCAACTTCCCCACCCAGCAAATCATCGTGCTGACTCCCATCCATCGCGGAGCGGCACGCTTCAGCAACGAGAACATCCAGCCGGAAGAGGCGTTCCCCAACAAACTGGGGCTGTATGTCGACTCCTACGTGTCGGCAGTAAAAGAGACTGCCAATGTGTGGGCAGTGCCGGTCATCGACCTGAACAGCCTGAGCGGGCTCTACCCGATGAATGATGCTCATGCCCCCTATTTCCACACCCGGGACACGGATCGTCTGCATCCCAATGCCGAAGGGCATCGCCGCATGGCACTGACACTGATGTACCAGCTGCAGGCATTGCCTGCGTCCTTCTAGAAGCGTCAGGTACAAGGCAACGGAACACCCGGATACAGAGGAAGCATGTACGGCAACCATGCCGGCACAAGCCTCTGTATCCGGGTGTTTCTGTATCCGCTCCTTCAGCCGCGGTGCATCCCGACGACCTTGAATTCTTTCCCACTTGCCACGACACGCCCTTCAGCAACCAGTTCGGAGACTGCACGTGCCAACGACGGACGCGCTACTCCCAGGATGTAGGCCACCTCCTTCTGATTGCGGATGGTCCCGTTCAGCTTCAGGTAGTTGAGCAACCGCTCTTTCAGTCCTTGCAAGGCAAACTCGTTGAGCTTGCGGCTCAGGAACAGGCTGCGTTCGGAAATGACCTGAAGGAAATTCTGCATCAGCCGCGGATTGCCGTGCATTGCCTCCAGGAAATTGTCCCGACCAACGGCAATTACCTCGCACGCCTCCTGCGCCTCCAGGTTGACCGGGAAACGGTTCTCGGACGCGAAGAGGAAAGCCGGCGCCAACAGCTCAACCGCCTTCAGATGGTCAATGGTCAGCTGCTTGCCTTCCGGACTGACCATCTGCGCCAGGGCGTCCCCTTCAGCCAGTATGTAAAGCGCCCGGCAGGGGTCTCCCTGCAAGGCGATGAAATCTCCTGTTTGATAACGGCGCACCGCATTGCCCGGCATCTCCAGCAATGCCTTCAGTTCACTCTCCCGGATTCCGTCAAAAAGCGGATGGTCCAGCACTCGGGTCATGTTCATGATTTACATTCTTTAAGGGTTCGTGTCACATACGTTACAACTTCAGCCGACAGGAATCAGCATCTTTGCAGCACAAAAATAAGAAAAACCGCGCAGTTGCAGCGCCTAAAAAGACAAAACCATGACAGAAAATGCTATGTTTTGCTTCCAATGCCAGGAAGCAGCCCGTGGAACGGGATGCACCGTGAAAGGTGTATGTGGAAAAGACAGCCGTACGGCAACATCAATGGACCTGTTGCTCTTCGTCGTACGGGGTGTATCAGTAGTCACCGACGCCCTGCGCAAGTCGGGCCACAAGGTAAGACCGGAAGCGAACAACTTCGTGGTGGATGCCTTGTTCTCAACCATTACCAACGCTAACTTCGATGTGGAGAGCATCCTCGGACGTGTGGACCGCGGACTGGTGTTGCGCAACAACCTCATCGAGGAAGCCCGAAGCCTGGGTGTATCTCTTCCGGCCGTCGACGAACTGACGTGGAACGGCAGCCGCGAGGACTATGCAGAGAAAGCAGCTACAGTAGGCGTACTGCGCGAAACGGATGCAGACAGCCGCTCGCTGAAGGAGCTGGTTGTCTACGGATTGAAGGGTATGGCAGCCTATCTGGAACATGCGATGCGTCTTGACCATGACGACGAGTCCATCCATGAGTTCATGCAACATGCACTGGCAACTATCGCCACCAGCAAGCCGGCGGTCAACGAGCTGATCGACCTCGTGATGAAGACCGGTGAATTCGGCGTGAAGACCATGGCGCTTCTCGACACAGCCAACACCTCCCGTTACGGACAGCCCGAGATGACACGGGTGAACATCGGCGTACGCAACCGTCCGGGAATCCTCATCAGCGGTCACGACCTGCGCGACCTGGAGGACCTGCTGGAACAGACCAAGGACCAGGGTGTGGACGTCTACACACACAGCGAGATGCTCCCGGGTCACTACTATCCTGCCTTCAAGAAGTATGAGCACTTCGTGGGCAACTATGGCAACGCCTGGTGGAAACAACGCGAAGAGTTCAGCACCTTCAACGGGCCGATTCTCTTCACGACCAACTGCATCGTGCCGCCCCTGCCCAACGCCAACTACAAGGACCGCGTGTTCACTGCCAACTCCACCGGTTATCCCGGCTTCAAGCATATCCCGACCGGACCTGACGGACGCAAGGACTTCAGCGAAATCATCGCCCTCGCCAAGCAATGTCAGCCGCCGACGGAAATCGAGCACGGAGAAATCCTGGGCGGTTTCGCCCACAACCAAGTGGTTGCCCTGGCAGAGCCTGTTGTGGAAGCTGTGAAGAGTGGAGCCATCCGCCGCTTCATCGTGATGGGTGGTTGTGACGGACGCATGAAGAGCCGCGAGTACTACACGGAGTTTGCACGCCGTCTGCCGAAGGATACGGTTATCCTCACTGCCGGATGTGCCAAGTATCGCTACAACAAGCTGGGCTTGGGCGACATCAACGGCATCCCTCGCGTGCTTGACGCCGGACAGTGCAACGACTCCTACTCGCTCGCCGTCATCGCCCTCAAGCTCAAGGAAATCTTCCAGCTTGCCGATGTCAACGACCTGCCCATCACCTACAACATCGCATGGTATGAGCAGAAGGCGGTCATCGTACTGCTCGCCCTGCTGAGCCTCGGTGTGAAGAACATCCACCTCGGTCCGACACTCCCCGCCTTCCTGTCTCCGGGTGTAGCCAAGGTGCTGGTCGAGAACTTCGGCATCGGTGGTATCGGTGAAGTGGAGAGCGACCTCGAACTCTTCGGACTGGGAGCCTAATCGATTCATAACCATATAGTCCCTAAAGACTCTCTTAGCGGCGCCAGCCGGCGAGTGATTCGTCGGTGGCGCCGCAACTTTTCAATCAAAAAGCCTCAACCATCTCTTGATACCTCAAGCAATTATGCTACCTTTGTAGCACTTTTCAATCCTCAGCAGGAGACGCCGGGTTTTGCTGCAGCCCTCAAGAAGGATAGCCAGACACACAAATATGAATTGGATAATATTAGTGCTTGCCGGACTATGCGAATGTGGCTTCACTTTTTGCCTTGGCAGTGCAAAGGAAGCCGCCGGAACGCAGCGGTTCTTATGGTATGTCGCGTTCGTCCCTCTCTACATTCTTAGTATCTATCTACTGATCAAGGCGACACAATCGTTACCCATCGGAACAGCTTATGCCGTTTGGACCGGCATTGGAGCAGCAGGCACTGTGCTGCTTGGTATCTTTTTCTTTCATGAGCCTGTCACAGCAGCCCGCATCCTATTTATCTCAACATTAATTCTCAGCATTATAGGACTTAAAATCGTATCAATATGACAAATTCATCTCGCCCAGACACTCATCAGGTGCCCTTCCGCCCCATGCGGAGGATACGTCAGCAACTATCAGAAAAAGAAACACTCAATATCTTGGAATCAGCTACATCGGGAGTGCTTTGCCTGTTGGGTGATGAAGGATATCCCTACGGTGTACCTATCAGCCATGTCTACCACGACAGGCACTTGTATTTCCACACAGCATTGCGTGGACACAAGGTCGATGCTATCCGCAAGTATCCCAAAGCTTCATTCACAGTCATAACAAAAGACGATATACATCCAGCAGAGTTTACTACCTATTTCACCAGCGTCATCTGCTTTGGTCGGGTGCGCATCATTGATGACCCCGATGAAAAGATGGCTGCGACAAGACTGCTAGGACACCGCTTCTTCAAAGATGACGAAGAGGGGCTGGACAAGGAAATCAAGAAGTCTCACCAGGCCATGCACATGATAGACTTTACCATCGAACATATCACCGGAAAGGAAGCTATCGAACTCACCCGAATGAGAAAAAGATAAATTCAGACGTGAAATACAGAGGCACTTCTGCCGAAAGACTTCTACGAAAAACTTAATTTTGCATCATACAATCAAACAGATAAGATTTAAAGTCATGAAATTCCTGGAATTAGCACAGACACGTTATACCACCAAGCGGTATGACGCCGGTAAAAAAGTATCAGACACACAAATTCAAGAACTGCAAGAAATCCTTCGCTTAAGCCCTTCTTCCATCAACAGCCAACCTTGGAAGTTTACTTTTGTTGGTGATGAGAGCTTGAAGAAGCAACTTGCCTCGGTATCATTCTTCAATGAAGAAAAAATCAATGCTGCCAGCCACGTGATTGTTTTCTCCGTATTGGACGATATCGATGCTTTTGAGACCCGGATTAAAGCTCACTTGCCCGAAGGGGCCGTTGCCTATTTCCAAAATATGGTAAAGCCCAAAGGAGAAGCAGCTATCAAAAACTGGATGCAGCACCAAGTATACCTGTCATTGGGATTTTTCTTGTCGGCCTGTGCTGAAATGCAGATTGACAGTACCCCGATGGAGGGAATCGATACTGCTGCTTACGACCGGATCGTAGGCTTACAAGGCTACAAGACTCTGTTCGCCGTGGCCATCGGCTATCGTGACACAGAAGATCCCAACCAACCGACAAAGAATCCTAAGAAGCGTCTGCCACTCGACCAAGTGGTAAGCGTCCGTTAGAGCGTCTTTTCTTGGGGATATCCCAATAAAAGAGGGCGAAGGTGTGTCGTGATGCACGATGCACCTTTCTTTTTTTATGCAATCACTCGAGATTTTCCACCACAGTCAATCTCTGTTGCCGGAGCTGATAATAAAGACTCTCTTAGCGGCGCCAGCCGGCGAGTGATTCGTCAGCGACGCCGCAACTTTTATTGTCAGAGATTGTTCATCAGACGCTATATTCAAAGTCCAAGGCCCCGTTCAGCGTGATGACATTCAACTGGTTATTCTTATCAGCAAACGTGACGTTATCCAGCTGGAGGGTTACAATGCCATTCGAAAAACCTTGGAAGATTATTTTTCCACTGACGTAGCGGGTGTAGTTGGTAATTTCTCCCTTTGCGGAAGGGATGTAGCCAATCCAGGTGTCGTCATGAAGAGTGAGCGTATACCCCTTGCTTACCATATACGGGAAGAAGTGATCGGCACGGAAAAGGATACTGAGCCTCGGGTAGTACTGCACCCCGGCAGTCTCCTTCGGTGCCACTTCGATCTCAATCTGAACTGCAGTATGACTTACAAATTCGGAAAATGTACCAATATCTCCGGTAGGTTCCACATAGGTCTTGCCGTTCACCGTCACCCTGCGATGTGTCGGATTCGTTTCTGTAAGGAAGAGAACATAAAAAAGGAAAGCGAGGCCTTCATTCCGAACCTTACCCTTGACGTAGGACTTCGACTTCCTGTAAGATAGATAAGGAGAATAAATACCTCGCTCTGTATGATATACCCGTAAGGGCACGAATATACGCATACAAAGAGAGCGTCTTTCCCACATCATTCCGTTCTTACTTGTGAGTTGTCGAAGTTCACGTCAATGGAACAAAGTGAAAATGCACTTTCTTTCAATATGTCTGCACACAACTTATGTATACGCGAGCAAAGATAGGCATTTTTGGGAAAAGACGCTCCATACTCAGATTAAAACTGCAAATATCCGCAATTTTATTGGTAAACATCCCATTAGCTTCAAGTTTCTGAAAACGGCACCAACGGACTGGAAGGAGAAATGCAGGGAAATAAAACAGCCTCCCAATCAATCGATTAAGAGGCTTTCTTCGTACTCGAAGCGGGACTTGAACCCGCACAGCCGCAATGGCCAAGGGATTTTAAGTCCCTCGTGTCTACCGATTCCACCATTCGAGCATCCTTCAGAGCGGAAAACGAGACTCGAACTCGCGACCCCAACCTTGGCAAGGTTGTGCTCTACCAACTGAGCTATTTCCGCAAGAATATGTACAATCATGAAAAGTGCATCGTCCGTTTCAGATGCGGTTGCAAAGGTATATGTTTTTTTGGATTTCACAAAAGTCGCCGCTACATTTTCCGCCTCGCGGACTGTCGGCAGGGAGCGGAAAGGAAGGATATTTCCTTGCCAATTGTCCAGTTGAGCACATAATCAATTCAAACTAGATAGTCCTATATAAACGTATAATATATACATATCTAGCTCTATACAAACAATATTTATATCGAACAACCCTTAATTAAAAATCTCTCCCTTAACAACAAATGACTGACAGAAAAGGGATAAGATAAAAATTATCTGATGAGTGAAGATGAAAACACCTTATTGCAATAATTATACTTTGAAAGAAATATTCAATTGAGGGTGCGTCAAAACTAAAATGGCTACTCCTCAAAGTTACAGATTATAACCATAATAATTAAAAGGGTCGTGTCAAACTCTGTATTGAGTAATGATACGGCCCTTTCTTCAGTATTTTAGGATTCTCAAATTTCAAATTATAAGTTCATATCTTCAAGAAATGAGTTTTGACACAAATAATAAACAAAAGACATGGCACAAATTGCACACTTCTGACATTACCCTTCAAGAATCCAATTTCCAACTTAACTTTCTGACATAGATGACTACATAATAGTAAGAAGCCCGCCACTTGATATCTATTGTATCAAAGGCGGGCGCTTACTATATTTTAATTATATTACAAAGCAAAAAAACGGTATCCTATTAAGTCAGACAAAGAAACTTTTCTCAAATTCTTCATATCAGTAGGCATTAAAAGACAATATTGATTCCATGTTGACTTATCAGCTAAAGTAAATGCTATTCGACTATTTCGACATATCATGTAAATATTCGAATTTTCCCTACAAGTACAAAATTCCCAATCAAACATATCACCACTTTGGAAACCAGCATCATAAACAAATTCTCTAGAAGGCAATACTACCGTAGACATCGCTATTTCCTTATCTTCTTCAGGACAGGGAACACTAACATAATAGTGAATAACTTTCACTTTTAAGCCTGGGAAAAAAGCTTTTCCTCTATCAATCATAGAATTAAAAACTAACTGAAGGTTTTTATCACTAACAGGGATCCCTCCCGGAAATTGTTTTGACGCTAATAAAATATAATCTCCATATTTTGTTACTAAAGACAACGAAGCAAAACGTACATCTTGATTACCATAGCTTTCCATATAAATATATGGTTCAATCAATCCCTGGGTTACATTGTCAACACCTTGCAACATATATTTCTTAATACGCTCCTTAAAATTCTCCTCTAACAAAATATCATAAAGAGGCACTAAACCGTTTTCAGGGAATTCTATAACGGTCAATAGATTCTTGTTTTGTAGCGATTCAGCCCAAGAACTAAAGCTAATTTCTGACAATTTATCAATTTCAGTCGGAGGTGTGAAATTCATCGAAATGGAATTACCCCCCAAACTCTGATAAGACATATGTATACTACGATATCTTATTACATTTGAAGTAGAGTTCCCCCTACTTTTATGCAATGAAAAATCCACACTTCCACCTACATTTTTAAATGTCAAAGTCGCGCTAATACTATCACTCATAGATTTACCACGATATTCATACAAACGACGAGAATTAAAATGTCCATAATATAATGCTGTTAGCAATCCTCCACTTTCAATTCCGGAGACCATAAAATATCCATATGTCCTAAGCACATCCTGCATAGGTGACTCATAGAGATCTCTTTTAAACCGTGGATGATAACATCCAGACAAATCTTTAAGAGTTGATTCTGACACCGGAATCCGATGTAGAGAGTCACGATATACAATATCTAACTTTCCATAAACCACTCTCGTCGTATCAACTCTCAAAGTATTAAATACCTCTTTATACTTTTTCTTAGCGCCGAAGCCAAATAGACCTCCTATTATTGGTATATTAGCAAGTGAAAATCCCCCTTTAACAACTTTAGTAACACTAGTTGATTGAGCAAACTCATTAAACCTATTAAACGTCTGAATATTAGAACTCCAAGAATTAATAAACCTTGAGGATTTCAAATCAAAAAGTTTATTATCCTTACCAATCTGCAAAATTTTACCAAGATCCAATATCGGATAGGTAATATTATTAAAATCGATCAACGGCAACGTATTGGGCTGAAAGCCACATCCTAGGTATTGATAATTGTAATTAATATCAGCTCTCGTTTCTGAATTCCCAGCAGATTTTTGATTTTGCTTCCACGGATATTGAGAATCCCTACCCCTCAAAATAAATTCAACAGAATCCTTTTTAAAAGATTCATCATATCTCAATACTTCATGGAATAATTCAATATCATTTGAACAAGCACACAATTCCAAGATAAAAGCAAGGCTCAATAATACTCTAATCCTCATAATAACAGCCATTTATCCTATTACAAAATTCTTTTCATCTCTATTACATTCTGCTTGTCAGCAGCCTCAAACTGAATGAGTCGCATTCTTTTTTTTTCTGACACATCAAAATGCCACATTCCTTCAATAATCAAGTTCTTATCTCCATCATAGATATTAGAAAAAATGATTTGATTATTTGTCATATCATATTCAAACAAACAAGAAATTGTTTTATCTGAATTCATATAACAAAATCCATCTTCTTTCGAGACAAAAGAAACGACAATCTTATTTTCAATATTATCCCGTATTATTCTCCCCTCCCAAACCGTCTCAACCAAAGTGTCAGGTTTCCACAGGATATCATTAGAATCATCCTTTGAACAAGACATAAAAAATGCACTGACCCAAGCAATCAAAATAAACAATTTTTTCATACACAATGTCTTTAAGTTATTAGATATATTATTCATTCTACAATTAGCTACTTAACAAGAGATAATATAAAAAACTCTATCTGCAAATGATTAAACACT